>JAKJEQ010000003.1:13176-43356 GCA_022705345.1 Planctomycetota bacterium
CCTGCCGTACCGGTGTTCGCTGCTCTTGAGAAGGCTGTCTATCATCGCTTTAACGTTTTCATCCAAACCATCTTTCGATGCCAAAGCTTTGGCATTTTCGAGAACAGGCGATTTGCTTCTGAAAATAAATCTGAACGCCTCGTTAACCGCCTTTTGCTGAGCTTCGTTGAGCCCCCCGCGAGTCAAACCTCTTTTGTTAATCAGTCTGATTTCAGGAGGATAATGTCCGCTGACAATCACGAAAGGAGGAATATCGTGATTAATGCCTGCCATAGCAGCGGCATAACACCACTTTCCGAGAGTGGTGAACTGCTGAACCATAACACCGCCGCTGAGCCAGACGCCGGTCTCAATTTTGCAGTGCCCGCTTATTTGTGTTCCATTGCTTAGAACCGTTTTGTCTTCGACAATGCAGTCATGGCCGATGTGCACGCCAACCATAATTAAATTATTATTGCCGATTTCGGTTTTGCTGTCAGCATAAATACTTGGATGAATTGTAACAAACTCACGAATTATATTGCTGTTTCCGATTTCAAGCGCACCTGTGACCGTATCCGGAGTAGCGCCCAGCATCTGAGGATTTCGGCCTATGACACAATTGGGATAAAAAACGTTTTTCTGTCCGATCTTTATATTTTTACCGATAACAACATTGGCGTCAAGAATACATCCATCGCCGATCCTGGCTCCGGAATCGACATAACAATTGGGGCCGATTACAACATCGTTTCCAATTTGAGCACTTGGTTCAATTACTGCTGTCGGATGAATTTTAGTCATTTCAATTTATTCCTGAAAAAATCTGATACAGATTTACACGGTCTTTTCAGACACGGATTTACACTGATTAACACCGTTTAATTAAACGGTCTCGTCATCAACGAGCATAAATTTAATTTCTGCCTCGGCGGCTTTGACATCGCCGACAAGAGCCTGACATTTACAAACGGCGGTTTTGCTTCTGACTCTCACAGTTTCGGAGACAAGAATCAACTGGTCGCCGGGAACAACGGTTTTCCGCAGCTTGACGCCATCCATACCGAGCAGAAGCGCAAGTTTACCGGTATGTTCGAGCTTCTGCGCAAACAGCAAACCCGACACCTGCGCGAGCGCTTCGAGGATCAAGACGCCGGGCATGATCGGGGTCTGAGGAAAATGTCCCTGGAAAAATATTTCATTAAACGTAACGTTCTTTACGCCTTTTATTAACCTGTCGCCGTCGATTTCGATAATTTTATCGACGAGCAAAAACGGGTAGCGATGCGGCAGAATTTTCTGAATCCTGCGAATATCAAGAAGAGCATCGGTCCCTGCTTTTGTAATCCTGTCCTGCTGTTCTGCCTGCTGAACGAGCTTCTTGGCGAGCATCTGGTTGAGATTATGGCCGCTTTTATAAGCGACAATCCGGCCTGAGATTCTTCGGCCGACAAGAGCGATATCGCCAATCAAATCGACGATTTTATGGCGGACGCATTCATCAGGAAATCTGAAAGAATTTTTAATTGGCCCATCTGAACTGATAACCAGAATATCTTTCGGGCTTAAATGCGTTCCAATTCCGTGGGACTGAAACTGCCTTGCTTCCGCTTCGAGAAGAAAGGTTCTCGCCGGTGCGAGATTCGCCTCGAAATAATCCGTAGTCAACGAACAGCTATGCATCTGCCTGCCGATTCCGGTATGTTTTGTATAATCCAAATCGTAAGTAATCTGCAAACCTTCGGAAGATGAAGGAAGAGCGTAAATCGCGGCATCTCCGTCAGAGATAGTAACCGGCTCGACAATAGTCATTTCTTTTTTCGGTTTGCTCTGCTCGATGGCTCCGCATTTTTTCAGAGTTTTGAAATACTCCAAAGGTCCGCCGTCGAAACCAGGCATTTCAGGGCCTTCTACTTCGATGATGAGATTGTCTATTTCAAGAGCGTTAACCGCAGCAAGGCAATGCTCAATTGTTTCGACCGCAGCTTCACCTCGCATAATGGCAGTTCTTCTGCTTCGCTGACCGATGTTTCTGGTGTTAGCCTCAATGCGAACCGGTTCCGGCATGTCACGTCTTATAAACACAACACCCCCATCGACCCCTGCGGGTTTAAATAGGACTTTCGCATCTTGGCCGCCAAACATTCCTTTTCCTGCGAGCCTTGCTTCGTTAGCTATTGTTTTTTGCGGCTTCATCCCGCACCTATATTTTTAAAATTATCCATTATACGCGATAACATTCATATTCTAAATTTCGCACCTTAGGCAAATAAGCATTTTCAGGTGCGGGATTCAAGCTGCTGCACTTTCTTTATCAATTGTTTTAACTGCTTGCTCATTTCGGGCAGTTTTTGTTCCAAAAGCACCTGTCTGATTTTTTCTTTACTGTCAATCGCAGGAGAACCAACCACCTGCATATTCGGGCCGATATCAGTAATAACGCCCGCCTGTGCGCCGACCTGCGTCATATCGCCAATCGTTACGTGGTCTTTCAAGCCGACCTGGCCGGCGAGAACTACCCCGTTGCCCAGTTTACTGCTGCCGGCAATACCTACCTGCGCGACAATCAGGCAGCATTTTCCGATTACGACATTATGTCCTATTTGCACAAGATTGTCTATCTTTGTTCCGGCCCCAATAATAGTATTGCCGAATTTCGCCCTGTCAACACAACTATTTGCGCCGATTTCAACGCAATCTTCGATAATCACTCCGCCTGTATGCGGAATGAGCCTGTGCTGACCGTCGATAAAATAATAACCAAAACCGGTAGCCCCAATCGTCGAATTTGCGCTTATAAAACAGTAATTGCCAATGGTACAATTATGATAAACCACGACATTTGCGTCGAGTTTGCAATTTGTACCGATTGTAGAGTCCTGGAAAACTTTACAGCCGGGGCCTATTACTGTTCCCGCCTCAATTTTAACACCTTTTTGAATATAGGCAAGAGGCCCGATTGAAGCAGATGGGTCAATGGCTGCACCGTCTTCCACGATTGCGGATTTGTGAATTCCCGGTCGCGGCTTGTCAAGAGCGGGCATAAACTGTTTGAGCGTCTCGATAAGCGCACGCTCGACATTATCGACAACAAGCAGCGGAACAGGCGATTCAATTTTATTTTTCACGATAACGGCCGCTGCTTTGCAATTTCCTATTTGCTCAAGCAATTTCGCATCAGCGGCGAAAGTAACCTGATTAGGCGCTGCGTTTTCAAAAGATGCAGCTCCGGTGACTTCGCCGGATCCTGCGCCGACAAGCTGCGCATTTGTCAATTTCGCAATTTCGTCAACAGTAATTTTTTTCAATGTCGTCATTTCTGCAAAGCTTTATTATTCAAATTTACTAAAACATCCTGAGTCATATCATATTCTTTATCGAAATAAAGAAGTTTGTGCGTGCGGGTCGTGAGAATCAGGTCGGTTGGATTCTGGGCCGGCGGTGAAGTCTCGGGCTGATTGAGATAATTATCGTCCCTGTTGATAACCATATTGTATCCTTTTTCCTTCGCTACTTCGGCAATGGATTCGAGAATCTTGCGGTAAATCTTTTCTTTGCTGCGCATTTCCTTTACCGTTAAATCCTGCTGATAGAATTCCTTCTCAGCTTCAAGCTGCGACTGCTTCATCATCAGCGATTTGAGAGAAACCATATATTCCGCGCTGTCTTCCTTCAATTTCGATATGGCATTTTTTTCGCTTTCGATGTCGGACTCCATTTTCTTGATGTCGGCATATCGGCTCTCGCCTTCGGCGGCAAGCTCTTTTTCCGTTGTCACTTTCAGCGTGCAGTTATCGAAAACGTCACGAACACTGACAATGGCAATTCTCGGAGCGGGAAGCGGTTTTTCCTTTGCGCCGCCGGAGTTGGCTACGCAAAAAGCCAAAACAAATAATGCAGCAAGACAAACTGCGATAATAAGATTCTTTTTCATAATATTTTTATCCTTTCTTCTTTATTATACATTTTTTTACCAATCGCTTACGCTCATGGCTCTGATACTGAAAAATATTAGAACAAAGCTCCCGCAGAAAAACTGAAAATCTGCGTATCGTCTTCGTCGTCCTTCAGGAACGGCGCAGCAAGTTCAAATCTCATTGGAACAGGCCCGAACCACTGGGGAATCATAATCTGTACGCCGATACCTGCCGCTGCCCTGATTCCGCCTGTTTCAATAATACCGGTATCCACAAAGAGAAGACCGGCGAGAGTTTCCGAATAGAGCGGGATCGCAATTTCGCTGCTTGCGGTAGCTATCCATTTGCTTCCGATTGGGTCGTCATCAGGACCGCTTCGGGGGCTTACGCCTCGATAATCGAACCCGCGAATACTGCCGATTCCGCCGCCGTAGAATTTTTCAAAAACCGGTGCGCTGCCTACGACAGAACCGGCGTATAATTTTGTTTCGAGCACGGTTTTGCGCCTTGCGATATCCTCACGCAAAGTTTTGTACCACCTGTGAGTACCTTCAAGAACGCCGAATGTATGTTCGCCGACAACCTGCTCGTAAGTTAATTCATAACTTTTGCCTTTTGTCGGCAGGAATCTGCTGTCAGTAGTATTTCTTCCGAAACCAATTTTAATGCCGCCCAGAAGATTGCCCCCTTCCACATCCCTGACTTCCTGTGGGGCATCGTTTTCGAGCGACTGAATATCTACATTTTCTGCCCTGAAGGCAAGAACCCTGTACCATCCCTCTTTCATTCTGCGAGTGAAACCGACATAACCTTTCTGCCGTTCTTCATCATAGCTTTCTCTGCCTCTTGCCCAGCTCGAACCGGCAAGAGTCATCGCGATTGGCTTGTCTTTCAAAAATGGTTCTGTAAAGCTGATTGAATACCGGCTGACCTCGGTACCGGGTTCGAGAGCGATTCTCAAAGTCTGGCCTGCGCCTTTGAAGGCGTTTTCAGAGAAAAATTTTCGCCAACTGCTTGGCCATTTTTTATAATCGAAATTACGCTGTTCATAAACAACCTGTCCAATCAAACCATCGGTACTGCTGACGCCCGCGCCGAAAATGATCGAACCTGTTTTGCCTTCTTTTATTCTTACTTCAGCGTCTCTGACATCAGGCTTATCGCCGGCAGCAGTAATAACCGCCGTTTCAGAATAGACGCTTCCCCTCAAATCTTTTTCGAGCTGACCCTCGCCGGTGCCTTGCGCGATATTGGCATTGTACCACTGGCCCGGCTTGAATTCGCTTTCGTCAAGTATCCTGCGGATCACTTTATCCTGAACGGTTTTATTTCCGGAGATGTTAACAGCGCCGATGCGGAACCTGTCTCCTTCTTTAATATCAAAAATTGCGTTGATTTTATTATCGGAAACAAACTGCCGTGAATTTTGAACCCGGAAATCTATAAAACCTAACTGCCTGTATGCCGCCAGAATTTCATCCTTGTCGTGTTCGGCTTTTTCATTACTGTAGAATTGACCTTGTTTAAGCCAGAAATTCTTCATCAGGTTGGCGTCTGTTATGAATTCATTGCCGTTGATTATGATTTCCTCTACGTCGTACTGTTTTCCTTCCTCAATTACAAATGTAATCTCGACGCCCTTGCGATTATTGATAAAGTTTGTTTTGGCTTCCACTTTTGTATCGAGATAACCTTTTTTATCGTATGCCTGCTGCAGCTTGATTGTGTCGTCCTGCAGAACCTCCTGTTTGAAATAATTTTGGAAAATCAGAAGATTTTTCGGCCTGCTTTTAATTACCTTTTTAAGCTCTCCTTTTTTAATCGCCTTGTTGCCCTCAAAACTGGTTTTTTTGATTTTTACCCTCTGGCCTTTATCGATTGTATAATGCAGTTCGCCGTTTTCGATTTGGGATTCGTCAACGGTAACTTTCGCAAAGGGATAACCGTTTTTATTATAATATTCAACCAGCTTTTCTACGCCGCCTGATGCCGTCAATTTATCAATATAATCGCCTCGCTGAAAACCGAGCTTTTCGGTAAGTTTGCTCACGGGGGTTTTGTCGTCTCCCGAAAAAGTCAATTTGCGAAGAACAACTTTTTCCTTAACAACAAAGATAAGTTTCACTTTTTCGCCGACAGGCTCAAGACTGTAATACGCGAATTCCACGCCGGTCATCGCTGCGATTCTTTTCGAATCTTCTTCCGCTCTTTCCGCTGTAAATTCCTGGCCTGACCTGCTTCTGATTGCGGCGATGATTTGCTGGTCCGTAAGATAAACGTTTCCTCTTACTTCGATACTGTCGATGATTTTATTTTCCGGGGATACAGGTTTGGGAGCGGCATTGATATAGTTTGCGTCCGCCTGCGCAGCGGGCTGCTGCTGAGAATTTGGCTCCGTCCGCGCAAATCCATTAACTAAAAACAGGATAATAACCAAAGATAAGATTTTCGCGGGTCTAAAAATCTCAGGGCGTTTGCGCTTCATATTAAAATCCCTTTCTCTTAAAACCATCCTTATCATGGCTAAAACGGCTCTTTTACTCTTGCCTTATTCGCAAAACGAGTATACATCCCGTTAAAGCCGAGTTCGACCGTATCAGTCGGGCCGTTACGCTGCTTGGCGATAATCACTTCCGCGGTGGCCGTATCTTCGTAATCCTGTTCGCCGCGGTGATAATAATCTTCACGATGTATAAGCATAATCACATCGGCATCCTGTTCGATACTGCCGCTTTCGCGAAGATCGCTCATCCTGGGTCTGTGTCCTTCTCTTCCTTCGGCGGCACGGTTTAGCTGGCTTAATACTACTACAGGCACTTCAAGTTCCCTTGCGAGCGCCTTTAAATATCTGCTGATTTCACTGACTTCCTGCTGGCGGGACTCAACCGAACTGCCCATGCTCATAAGCTGCAGATAATCAATAAAAATACTTCTGATTCCAAATCTGCTTTTAAGCCTTCTTGCCTTTCCGCGAAGTTCGAGCGGAGTTATGCCGGGCGTATCATCGACATAAATCGGTTTTTCGCTAAGTTCGCTTGCCGCATGTACAAGTTCCTGGTATTGATTATCATTTACAAGCCCTTTGCGGACAAGCTGAGAATCAATCATTCCCCGGCTGCAAAGCATCCGCTCGGCAAGCTGCTGACGGCTCATTTCAAGGGAGAATATCGCGACCGGTATATTGTTATCCGCGCCGATATGCTCTGCGATATTCATCGCAAAGCTTGTTTTTCCCATACTCGGTCGGCCGGCGATGATTATCATTTCGCCGTTCTGCAAACCGCACGTCAAATCGTCAAGCTCGGCAAAACCCGTGGGAAGGCCCGTAATATGATGTCCCTGCCTTTTGTCGATCGCTTCGAACGCTTCTGTCAAAAGCTCCTTCATAGAAGCGGCGTTCCCGCTGACTTTCTTCTGAGTTACAAGGAAAATCTTCTGTTCTGCCCTGTCGAGCTTTTCAGCGATATTTCCTGAATCATCGAGGGCTTCTGTCAGGACCTCGCCTGCCGCGCTGATAAGTTCGCGCATCATCTGCTTGTCTTTTATAATCTGCAGATAATGTTCTACGTTTGCGCTTGATGGAACAGACTCGGCAACTTTTACAAGATATTCTGCTCCGCCAACTTCATCGAGCTGTTTTTTATTTTTCAGCTCGTCCCTGAGAAGCAGAAGATCGAACACATCGCTCTTCTTGTCCCAAAGAGAAATTATCGCCTCGAAAATCATCTGATGTTCGATACGATAAAAAGCGGCAGAGGTAATTTTCTGAACCACAAGCCCGATGCACTGAGGGTCAAGTATCATCGACCCGAGCACAGCGGCTTCGGCTTCGAGCGATTCAGGCATAGTCCTTCCCGTCAGCGAGACTGAAGATATATCAGCCTGCTGAGCAGCAGGCCTATTGCTGCTCTGTCTCTGTCTGTCCTTCCTTTGAGGCATCGGTAGCTTCCGTACTTATAGGTTGACCTTCCGGTACAACTGTAACTTTTACTGTCGCCTGGATATCCGCCGCGAATTTCACTTTAACAGTATGCTGTCCGACTTCCTTAATATGCTCTTCAAGACGGATAAATTTATCTTCGACCGCGAATCCCTGGCCACGAAGATTTTCAGCAATTTCCTTTTCAGTAATCGAGCCGAACAAATGTCCCTGTTCATTGGCCTTTGCCGCAAGAACCGCTTCTGCGCCTTCGACAGCTTCCGCAGCCTTTTTGAAGTTTTCAAAAACGACCTTGCGATGCTGGTCTCTTTTGGACTTTTCTTCAGCCATTGCCTTTATTTTAGATTCAGAAGGAACTACCGCAAGTCTTTGAGGCAAAAGATAATTCCTGGCATAACCAACACTGACTTTCACGACTTCGCCGTACCAGCCAAGATTTTCAACATCTTCACATAATAAAACGTCCATACTTTTCTCCAAAACAGATTATGTCTGTATGATTTTTAATTAAGAACCGAATTAACTTGTAAACGGAAGTAATCCCATAAAGCGGGCGCGCTTAATCGCGAGTTTTACCTTACGCTGGCAGCTTGCGCAATTTCCGCTGCGCTTGCGTGAGAAAATCTTGCCGCGATGCGTCAGCAGCTTCCCTAATACTTCAGTATCTTTGTAATCGACATACTCTGTCTTTGAACGACAGAACCTGCACTGGTTTTGCTGGACAACATTTTCACGCCGTTTTCTTTTTTTCATCCTGTCCGGCTTTTTCTTAAAACTTTGGCTTCTCACTTTATATAACTCCTAAAAATTAAAATCTCAAATCTCAATTTCAAATTTTACATTAAAATGGTATATCGTCTCCGCCTGAGCCCTGATCCATAGGCGAATCGTTAGCGGGAATCTGCGAATCACCGCCTCCGCCGCCTTGACCTGACCCCGGTGCAGACGAAACAAATTGGAAACTTTCTATCGTAACTCTTAATTTACTGCGTTTTGTGCCGTCCTGACCTGTCCAGCTATCGAAAGTCAGCCTTCCTTCTATCAGCAGCGGCCTGCCTTTTTTGCAGTACTTATTGATGGTCTCGGCGGGTTTTCCGAATGCCCTGCAATCTACAAAGCAGGCTTCTTCACGCTGCTGGCCGTCCTGACCCGTCCATCTTCTATTGGTGGCAAGTCCGAAATCGACAACAGGCGTTTGACTGGGCAAATAAGATAACTGCGGATCGCGTGTCAGATTGCCGAGCAGTATAACCTTATTAAAGTTTGCCATAATTAATCCTTTCGATTTTACGAAACAACCTTATTTCGTATCAATATCTGTTATAGGAGGAACTACCTCTTCCTCTTCATCGGCTGGTTCGGCGACTTCTACTGGTGCCGCGCCTGCAACTGGTTTCACGATGCCTTTTTCAGCCATTTCAAATGGTGTGTCCTTTTCCATATCTTCTTTGGTGATATGGTCGCCGCGAAGAATCAGAACTCTCAGGATTCTTTCAGAAAGCCTGATGTCGTTCTCGATGGACGCAAGCTTTGCGCTGTCAGCGTTAAAGTAAATAATAATATAAGTGCCTCTCTTTTTGCCCATAATAGGATAGGCAAGAGGTCTTTCGTCCCATTTTCGCATGCTGACGATTTGGGCTTCGTTGCGCTCGAGAATCTTTTTCAAATGGTCATTTATGCCCTGCCAGTCCGCAGCGGCTTCACCAGAATCAATGAGAAACAATGCCTCATACAATCTTTTGGTTACGGTTTCCAATTTAAACTCCTTAAATTTTTTATTGTGTATTTGTTAGTCACTGGTATTGCTTTTTTTACGATTAAACTTTGTCATAGCCGCGTCAATACCCTGCTTCATCCAGCACACCGACGCCTCAGCAGCCTCTTTTACAGCCTTATTTAGAAGCTCCCTGTCTTCGGCTGCCGGTCTTGAAAGGACATAATCTCTTCCAATAGCCGAACCTTTGGCGCCTATACCTATACGCAGTCGGGGGAAATCGGATGTCCCCAGCTTTTCAATAATATCAGCAAGGCCGTTGTGACCGCCGGCCGAACCCGATGCCCGAAGCCGAATAGTTCCAGGCTCCAAAGCCAAATCGTCGGTTATCACAAGAACCTGCAAAGGCTGCAATTTGTAAAATCCCGCGGCCGTTGCGATTACCTGCCCGCTGTTGTTCATATATTTGAGCGGCTTTAACAATATTAACTTTTTATCTTCAAGAGCAGTCTGGCCGAAAGCGGCTCCGAACTTCCCTTTTGCAAGTTCAAGGCCGAACTTATCCGCCAGTTCGTCTATTACTTCAAATCCGATATTATGACGAGTTCCGTCATATTCGCTGCCCGGATTTCCAAGACCGGCAATCAATCTAATCTCGTCCATTGGAAAATTCCCGGCAGTTCAAAACTACTTTTTCTCTTTACCGGCTTCTTCGCCTTCTTCTTCCTTAGGCTTACGTTCTGTAATAACCTCAGGAGCAGTCGGCTCAAGAGCGGCCTCTTCAGGTGTCGCCTCGACAATTTCAACCGGTTCCTTGCATGCTACAACAAGCAGTTCAGGACTCGTAACCAGTTTAATGTTTTGCGGAAGAACAATGTCTTTGACTTCCATGAAGTCCCCGATTTTGAGACCTTTAATAGATACATCGATCGACTCGGGAATTTCGGTAACCGTACATTCCACTTCAATGCTGTCCAGGTGCTCTTCCATAATACCGCCTTCAGCCACACCGACAGCAGTTCCCTTGAATACGAGCGGAACTGTAACAGTAACTTTTTCGCTCAAATTAACGCGGAGAAAATCGGTATGAACAATTTTCTTGCCGAGATGATCGTATTGAAGCTCTTTGAGAAGCAGTTTTTCTGATTTCCCGTCCACTTCGATGTCCATCAGCTTTTTGCCGTGATGCAGAACCTCAACAAAATCGTGTTCATTAAGAACGATCGCCTGCGGCTCCTGTTTGTGCCCGTAAATGATGCCCGGAATATTGCCTTTTTCACGCAGCTTTGCGTTGTGCTTCTTTCCGCGTTCACTTCTTGTTTGTGCTTTGAGAACCAAACCTTCTTTCGATACCATACTTTTTTACCTCAATATTAAATTTTAAACATTGAACTAATGGATTCATTACTATGAATACGCTTTATTGCTTCCCCGAGAATGCCTGAAACCGACAGGACTTTCACATTGCCCAAAGTCCTGGCGTCCTCTTTCAGAGGGATCGTGTCCGTAACTACAACTTCATCGATAGGAGCATTCTTAATCTTTTCTATCGCCTTATCGGAGAATAGCCCATGTGTCGCTCCGACATAAACTTTATTAGCGCCGTGTTCCTTCACAAGTTTGGCCGCACTGCACATCGTGCCCGCAGTTGAAATTATGTCGTCGCACATCAGTACATCTTTACCTTTGACATTACCAATGATAGCCCCGCATTGCACTTCTTTGCTGCTTAGCCGCCTTTTGTGAATAATAGCAAGTTCGCCGTTGAGATGTTCAACATATCTTGCCGCACGTTTAATATTCCCGACATCAGGCGAAACAACGGCAAGGCTTGTAAACTGCTTTTTCCTGAAATATTCGGTTAGAACAGGTTCTGCGAACAGATGATCCAAAGGAATATCGAAAAACCCCTGCAACTGTGCCGCGTGCAAATCCATAGCCAGGACCCTGTCGGCTCCAGCAGTAGTTATAAGATTTGATATCAATTTGGCCGTAATCGGAACCCTGCCTTCATCTTTCCTGTCCTGCCTTGCATAACCGAAATAAGGGATCACAGCCGTAACTCTTTTTGCGCTTGCGCGTTTCAGACAATCGAGAAAAATCAAAAGTTCTACTATATTTTCATCAACCGGCTCGCTTCCCGACTGAACAATAAAACAATCTCTACCACGAACATCGTCTTCGCATTTGATAATCTTTTCGCCATCCGGAAATTTCTCTATTTTGGCTGTGCCTACAGGTATTCCGATATAATCGCAAATCTTCGCCGTCAGCGACGGATTGCTCGAACCGCTGAATACCTTTATATCATTATTTGCCATTTCAATCCTTTACTTTTACTGTTTGATGTTTTCAGATGATACTGCCGATCCAGGTGCTATCTGCATACGTGCCGGAACCTCAATTGGAGCGATAAGAACTGAACCCGGCCCGACAAAAACACCATCGCCGATTTTAGTTCGCTGAATGCTTTTGCCGTCAAAGTTAGCCGTTATAGCCCCTGCGCCGATATCGGCGTTTTTACCGAGTTCCGAATCGCCGATATAGCTCAAATGTCTTGCCCTAACGCCGTCCGAAAGCTGTGAATTTTTCACTTCAGTAAAAACTCCCAGAACAACGTCATTTCCAATAACAGTTCCCTCGCGAACATAAGCGAAAGGCCCGATCCTGCATCCGACTCCGATTTTTACCCTTCCATGAATATACGTAAACGGCTCAACAACCGTGTCCTGTCCGATTTGAGCGCGAGCATCAATCCAGGTATTCGGCGGGTCAACAATGGTCACCCCGGCCTTCATTAGCCTGTCCTGAATCCTGCGTTGCATTATTTTCCCTGCTTCGCTAAGCTGCTGCCTGCTGTTAACGCCCATCGCATCCTGCGCCGCGACCGCCGTAACCGCAAGAACCTTATGCCCCGCTTCGATGATCAATCGCAAAGCATCCGTCAGGTAATATTCATTTTTTACGTTATTTGGCGTAATCTTCGAGAGCGCCTCGAACAATACTTTATTCTTAAAGCAGTAATAACTCGGATTAACTTCTTTTATCGATTTCTGCTCCGGCGTACAGTCAGCCTCTTCAACGATTCCCTGAATATTGCCGTAGCTGTCGCGGATAATTCTGCCGTACCCCATCGGCTCATTAAGGATCGCAGTCGCCAGCGTCGCAGACGAAATTTCGCGCTGATGTTTTTCAATCAAAGTCGAAAGAGTCTCAGCCCTGATTAAAGGCCCGTCCCCGCAAAGTATCAGCGTATCTCCGTCAAAGCCCGCAAGATGCTCTTTGCAGCACAACACCGCATGGCCGGTTCCCTTTTGTTCCTTCTGCTCGACCCATGTGATGTCCTTATCGCTGTTAAAATAGTGAATGACCTGTTCTTTGCCATAGCCGACAATAATATACAGTTTTTGTATTCCGGCATTTCTGCACGCGTCGATTACGTACGCCAGCATCGGCCTGCCGCAGACTTCATGCAAAACTTTGGGAAGTTTTGTATTCATTCTGCTGCTCATCCCTGCCGCTAAAATTATTGCTACTTTTTCAGACATTTTATTATCCACAATTCTTTTATTTTTTATTTTTAACTACCCGGCCTGGACTCGAACCAGGAATAGAGGTACCAAAAACCTCTGTGTTACCGATTACACCACCGGGTATAAGCTCTTGAATATTAAAGACTTATATTAAATTAAAAAATTGCCAAAGAACAACACAAATCTTCAATTTCAATCTACAATTTTCAATTACAGGTTTTCACGGTTGCCCGATAAAGAAGTTATCGGACCCAAGGCTGGGCTATGTCTGAGGCTTGAGCCAACTATGCCGTGATGCTGCCGGCCCATACAACGCCCCTTTTGACATTAGCTTGAGCGGTACTATACATAACTTTTATCGGCTTTGCAAGTGAATTTCTCCACCAAAAATTGCTTTTCAGTATTGATAAAGGGCTTTTTTCGGTTAGAATCATCACAACCTATATTAGGAGATACCAGTGAACATAAAAGGAATCATACTTGCCGGAGGAACCGGCTCAAGGCTGATGCCGCTGACGAAGGTTACAAACAAGCACCTGCTTGCGGTCGGAACCAAGCCGATGATTTATTATCCTGTAGAAAAACTGGTCTCGGCGGGGATAGATGAAATCCTCGTCGTAACCGGCGTTGACCACATGGGGCACGTTGTAAACCTCCTTGGTTCCGGAAAAGACTATAATTGCCGATTCACATACAAAGTTCAGGATCAGGCCGGCGGAATCGCACAAGCGCTGGCTCTGGGAGAAAATTTTGCCAATGACGGCGGAGTGGCTGTGATTCTCGGGGATAATATTTTTAAAAGTTCACTGAAACCATATCTCGCAAAATTTGACACCCAACAGACCGGAGCAAGAGTCCTGCTCAAGAAAGTCGCACATCCCCAGCGGTTCGGCGTCGCAGAAATCAAGGATGATAAAGTTCTCAAAATCGTCGAAAAACCGAAAAGACCAAAAACAAACTACGCGGTAACCGGCATCTATTTTTATGACAACACCGTTTTCGAAAAAATTCGAAAACTCAAGCCCTCTGGAAGAGGCGAACTGGAAATAACCGATGTAAATAACGCTTACATAAACTCTCATCAGCTTAAATACGATTTCCTTGACGGCTGGTGGACGGATGCAGGCACGTTCGAATCGCTAAGCACGGCCAATGAATTAGTTTTAAAGGATCCCCCAAAATGAAATACATAGCTCCATTGAAAAAAGTATATGCAGAAGGCTCTCTCATGATTATCGGGTCAAATGGTATGATAGACGGGCTAAAAGTTAAAGCAGTCAAAGTACTATGCGACGAACGCGGCAGGCTTGGCGAAATAATCAGAGCCGATGATGAACTGTTTGAAAAATTCGGCCAGGTATATTTTACTACCACATATCCGGGAGTTGTAAAGGCATGGCACTGGCACAAAAAACAGTACGATTGCTTCTATGTCGCTAAGGGCACTGTAAAAGTGGGCCTCTATGATAATCGCGAAGACTCAAAAACAAAAGGATGCGTAAACCAGATTTACATGAGCGAACACAGCCCGGCAGTTTTGAAAATCCCGCCGGGAGTCTGCCACGGCTGGATGTGCGTCAGTCAGGACGAGGCATATATAATCAATACGCCATCGGAAGTTTACGATTATAGCCAGCCGGACGAATTTAGGATTCATCCGCACGATAACGACATTCCTTATGACTGGACGCGCAAAGATGGGTAATAAAATTGTTTTGCTCGGCGCAAAGGGTATGCTCGGGTCCGAAGTACGAAGCCTTTACGGCGAAGAAAATATAAAAGCTTTCGATTTGCCGGAATTCGACATCGCCGATTTGGCTCAGCTAAAAAACGCTGTTGACAAAGCGGATGTCGTTATCAACTGCGCAGCTTATACTGACGTAGAAAAAGCGGAAAGCCAATACGATTTGGCCTATAAAGTAAATGCCGAAGCGGTAGAGAATCTCGCCAAAATTGCGGCGGATAAAAATTTTTATGTGATTCATATCAGCACAGATTTTGTTTTCGACGGCAACAAAGATTCGTTTTATGATGAGACAGATATCCCAAGGCCGATAAACGCTTACGGCAGAAGCAAATTCGAGGGCGAGCTCCTTCTGATGGAAAACCATCAGAACTGCGGCATTATCCGCGTTCAATGGACTTATGGTAAAAACGGCAATAATTTTATCAGCAAGCTTATTTCATTATCAAAACAGCGAGACAGTTTAAAAGTTGTCGATGACCAATTCGGTTCTCCGACATGGACTCAGGAAGCCGCGAAAGTGATTCATATCTTTGCAGAAAACAGGCATTGCGGTCTTTTTCACTACTCGGCTGCGGGATTTGCAAGCAGGTATGAAGTAGCGAAATTCGTTTTTGAAAAAATGCATCTTAAAACTGAAATAATTCCATGTAAAACCGATGAGTTCAAAAGCGCAGCGGCTCGGCCTGCCAACAGCCGGTTCTGCTGCCATAAGATTCAGCCTTTGCTTGACAAACCTATAGAAATGTGGCAAAAACCACTTGAAAGGTTTTTGGAAACAATTAGACAATGAAAGACACTGATTTACACTGTTTGTTGAGACACGGATTAACACGGATTTACACCGTATATAATTACATTATCTCTGTGACCTCTGTGTTCTCTGTGGCTAAAGGTGGTAAATGAATCGCATTCTTGTAACCGGCGGCGCAGGTTTTATAGGCAGCAATTTTGTGAGACTCGTTCTTGCAGAACAGCAGGATTGCTTTATCGTAAATGTGGACAAACTAACTTACGCAGGCAACCTCGAAAACCTCGAAGGATTTCTTGATAATAAAAATCATATCTTCGTCAAAGCTGATATTTGCGATGGGAAAACCATCGAGCAATTGATCGATAAATATCAGATTGAAACAATAATTAATTTCGCGGCTGAAAGTCATGTTGACCGCTCCATACAGGAGCCGAAGGTATTTATAGAAACCAACGTAACAGGAACGCTGACACTTCTCGAAGCGGCGCGCGATAAAAAAATCGCACGCTTTATACAGATTTCAACCGATGAAGTTTACGGCGAGCTTGGGCCTACAGGTAAATTTACAGAGCAGACGCCGCTGTCTCCGAATTCCCCTTACTCGGCAAGCAAGACCGCTGCTGACCTTTTAGTTAAAGCATTCGGCCACACATGGGGACTGCAATTCAATATCACACGATGCTCGAATAATTACGGACCTTATCAATTCCCGGAAAAAATGATTCCGCTGATGATAAACAACGCATTGAATGATAAGCCGCTGCCGGTTTACGGCGATGGTTTAAATGTTCGCGACTGGATACACGTTGAGGACCATTGCAGGGCAATATGGAAAGTTTTGACAGATGCAAAGCCGGGCGAAATTTTCAATATAGGTTCAAGCAACGAGAAAACAAATCTTGAAGTTGTGAAAACTATTCTCGACGCTGTAGGCAAACCGCATTCGCTTATAACATTCGTAAAAGACCGACCTGGCCATGACAGGCGATACGCAATTGATTCGACGAAAATAAACACGCAGCTCGGCTGGAAGGCCGAAACAAATTTCCAGGAGGGAATAAAACGCACAATCGAATGGTATTTGCAAAATAAAAAATGGCTCGCAGGCGTAACAAGCGGCCAGTATCAAAAATATTACCAACAGATGTATAGTAATCGTTGATAATGTGTTGTTTGCCGGATAAATGATGAATAACTTTTTCAAATCCCTGAAAGATTCTTTATTTATTTTCGCTGAAGATGTATATCGGGACGTAATTCATAAAACACCTCTGAAGCCTAAATTTTATTTTCATAAAAATATAACCCGTGATTATGACTTCATAGAAATAGAGCGAAAGACTCTCTCTCTGGATGAAGTCTCAGTCCAGTATAATCCTGAGCGGTTTGAACAATATCAATCCGTTCATAACGGCGTCTACGATACCGTGCTGAAATTAAGCCAATCGCCTCATTGCCAATTACTTCGAGATTACAATCTTATCGGCGGCGATATATGGCATAACTTCAACAAACACCCATATTATAGACTGCAGCGGCGGTTCGGCAAAAGCAGAAAATCCGCCTTGAATAAGGCAAAAAGGCTTACGGCTTTATTCGATGAGATTAAAACCAACGGCTTTATAGGCGAAATTACCGTATTGGATAAACCTCTTGTGCCTAATCCATATAATCAAGGTTATGAGATTTTTGACGGCCATCATCGGGCAGTTTGCTGTATAACGCTTGGAATGAAGAATGTAAGAGCGATAATTGTAAAAGCTGTTCCCAAAAAGAAGATCGAAGAAAAAATGATTTTATAGAGACAAAATTCTGGTATAATAATTTCCAAATTCAACCTGCTTAAAACAAGGATGTATATGTTTTTTTGGAATAAAATAAGAAAGATAAAGACTATCGCAGACTGCATAGGTTCTGAAAAGGGTAAAACTTTTCTGGTTATCGGAGCAGGCGGAACATTAAGAGAGTACTCCGAACCGATAAAAGCTTTTATCGACAAGTATAAACCTGTAACAATCGGAATCAATAAAATGACGGATTTTCACGTTCCCGATTATCATCTTTGGACAAATAGTCAACGATGGGAAGAATTCGGCGGCTGTATAAGTGAAAAATCCAAAATGATGTTCGGCAGCGGACTTCCATCCAAACTCATTAAAAAGCATTTTACCGGCAAATATATTAAAGTCGATTATGCCGCCAGCCTTAAAAAGGCAAGCTTGCAGAAGATAGATTATAAAAAAGGGTTTATTTATGGAAATTACCGTACAGCAGGATGTCTTGCAATAATGATCGCTCATTTGCTTGGTGCATCTGAAATTTTCATAGTTGGAATGGATGGCTTTACGCTCCACAAACGTGAGGATGTTGAAAAGGGTTTGCAGAATCAGCACGTTTACGGAAAAGGTTTTACCGATGACGCATCGTGGGAAGAATGCGTTGAAAAGGACCGGTTAGTTTATGAAAACCTGCAAAGTATTGAGAACTTCGGCATAAATTTCAGAATTATTACACCTACCGTTTTTGAAAAATTTTATAAAAAGGCTTTAGAATAAGGGAATGTATTTTTATGGGTAGTCCGGTTGAAAAAGATCTTGAGCTTTTGTACAAGTATGCACTCGGATGTAAATTTATTATTGAGACCGGAGGCGGTGGAAAATCCACATATACGCTTGCTGAAGCCGCAAAAAAATCCGGCGCAAAAATGATCAGCATCGAAGCTGTGGCCGACCGCAATCAACAAATCGAAGGCGTTGAAAATATGCAAGGCTGGTCTATCGAGTACGATGATATTCTAAAGCCCGGCAATCCGCTTTTTGTCGAATCGCGTTATAAAACCGTTGACAGAAAAGTCGCTCACTGCAAATACAAATGGCTTGCACATCTGCTTTATATGCGGGGCGAACGCGATTTAATTCGGAAGGCTTTGCGGAAATACGATATTCCTCTGGACTTTTTCTTCTGTGATACAGGCGAATATTGCGGGCTTGCAGAGTGGAATATCGTTAAGGACAAAATCATAACAGGCGGTTTTTTCGCCGCACACGACATCTACTATCCGAAAAGTATTAAGTGCTTTAAAGTCGCAGAAGAGATCGAAAAAGATAATCATTGGAAAATATTAGAAAAAACCGATAGCATACAAGGATTGTTAATAGCAAAAAAAATATCCTGAACAGGAGGCAAAAATGGAAAATTTTATAGGAATAATACCGGCAAGATTCCCCTCAAGTCGTTTTCCGGGCAAGCCGTTATGCGATATTTGCGGCAAGCCCATGATTTGGCACGTTTATAATTCCGTGATGAAATGGCCAAAATGGAAATCTGTATATGTAGCAACAGACAGCAAGGAAGTAGTCGCAGCATGTTCGGAACTCGGAATTCCCAGCATGATGACTAAAGATACTCATACAGACTGTCTAGACAGAGCGGCCGAAGTAGCAAATAAGCTGGAAAAAGAAAAACGAGGCTCTGATAAATATATTATCATCCAGGGAGATGAACCGCTGTTTAATGTGGAGACTCTGAATACGGATCTTTCTGCTTCAGTCACAAACTTTTATACGGAAGTCCATGATCAGACGGAACTTTATGACGTTAACGCTGTAAAGGTAGTAATCAGCAATAACAAGAGAGCATTATATTTTTCAAGATATACCGTCCCGTATCACGATAAAAAAACACGCCGCTCAAATGATCCGCTTGTTGTTTACAAACAGATAGGAGTTTATGTCTTTACAGGTGAAATGCTCAATATTTATACCGGCCTCAAACCTTCTTATCTTGAGAAACTCGAAGGTATAGGGCTTAATCGTCTGCTTGAAAACGACATAGACGTGTTTATGCGATATACTCCTTACGACAGCATCAGCGTTGATACTCCGAACGACCAGCAAAGGATTATAAAAATTTTAGAGAAGCAAAATGGATAAACAGATAATACAGATTGCTACTTATCCCTTTGGAAACTGTGATCCGAAATCGGTTGAAGTTCTTGAATGTACGGATTACGAAATTAGATTCAACCCTCTTGGCAGACGTTTAAAATCGAATGAAGTGAAAAGCGTTGTCAAAGACGCTACCGGAATCATTGCCGGAACAGAACCTTATACACGTGAAGTCATAAAGCAATGCCGGAATTTACGGGTTTTGTCAAGAGTCGGCGTAGGCCTGGATAATGTAGATTTTAAAGCATGCAAAGAAAATGGCGTAATTGTAACCTATACGCCGGATGCGCCCACTGATGGAGTTGCGGATTTGACGGTTGCTCAAATTATAAATTTATTGAGAGGTATTTGTCTATCGAACGACTCTGTCCGCAAAGGATTTTGGCAGCGAATTGTGGGTAAATCTGTGAACGAAGTGAAAATCGGAGTACTCGGCGTTGGACGAATCGGCAAAAAAGTTATACAGCGATTAAGCAGTTTCGATGCAAATATTTATGCCTGCGATTTGAAACCTGATTATAAATTTGGGGAAAAACATAACCTAAAATGGGTGAATAAAAGAGAACTTTTTGAAAATTGTGAGCTTATTACAGTTCATATACCGATGAATAATTCAAATTACAATTGTATCGGCCCCAAAGAATTGTCTTCAATGCCCGATGGAGCTTTTTTGATCAATACATCCCGTGGACCAATTTTAGACGAAAATGCCTTGTTATCCCATTTGCAAAATCAACATCTTGGAGGCGCAGCCCTTGACGTTTTTGTAAATGAACCTTACCAGGGCCCGCTTAGTGAATTTGAGAACGTGATTTTTACTGCTCATATCGGCGCTTCAGCAAATAGCTGCCGTATTAAAATGGAATATGAAGCCGCACAGGATTGCGTTAGAGTTCTTCAGGGAAATAAACCGCTAAATGTTGTTACAGAGGATTTATTCGAATGAATAAGCTAAAAAAAGCTTTGTTAAATAATGAAGTTACTTTCGGAACATGGATTCAAATCGGACACCGCGCTGTTGCTGAGATCCTGGCCCGTCAGGATTTCGACTGGATATGTGTGGATCTTGAGCATGGCGTTATTGATCTTGAAACCACAGCGGAATTATTTGCAATCATCGAATCGCTTGGTAAAGTTCCTGTAGCGCGTATTCCTTTGAATGATCCCATTTGGATACACAGGGTACTTGATGCCGGAGCACAAGGGCTGATCATCCCGATGATAAAAAATGCCTTGCAGGCACAATCGGCTGTTGAAGAAAGTAAATACCCCCCATTTGGAAGCCGCGGATTTGGTTATAGCCGCGCGAACGGTTACGGAATCAATTTTCATCAATATATTAAAGAAGCGAACAATGAAATATCCATTATACTTCAGATTGAACACATCGATGCAATAAATGAGTTGGATTCAATTCTGAAAGTTGACGGTTTTGATGCTACTTTTATCGGTCCGCTTGATTTGGCCGGTTCCATGAAAACTGTGGATGACTTAAATAATCCGACCTTTCTAAATGCATTAGAAAAATACAGATCGGTTAGTGCAAAATTATCTAAAACTACAGGAATGCATATTGTCAGGCCAAACGGCCAGAATATCGCTAAGACCCTTTCCGAAGGTTATAAAATGATTGCTTTGGGACTGGACACTGTTTTTATCGAAGAAAAAGCAAAGGAATTGTTAAAGTTCAGCTCTTGTTAAAAAGCTTTTGAAAAAAAGTCTTCTTTTTTTTGCCCATTAGTTCATTGAAAAGGTCATAAAGGTTTTCGCCTTTTTGCTGCGCGATCATAAGCTTTTGGTAAATCTCAGGATCATGCCTGTGCCCTTTGAAATGGAAAATTTTTCCTCTTTTCAACCTTACATCATTATAAATTTCGTCATTGAATACTTTGACTTTAATTCCCCGCCAGTCGTATATCCTATTATAATGTTTCCAGTCAATTGTTTCACTGAGCATTTCGCTAAGCTCTTTCTGGTCGGTTGTATTGTCTTTTGTGCATCTTTGTGCCCATTCATTCAGAAATTCCTTGACGCAGCTGTTGAAAAATATTACCCCGGCATTAAGAATTCCAACCCAGGGATTGCTTAAATCAATACGTTTTTTCCTGCGGAGAGTTACCCCCAAATCAAAACCCGTCTCTTCTACTCGTTCAGTAAAAAAACAATCCGCATCCACTAAAATCATTGGTTCACTGAATTTCTGAAAATAATCATTTACGCAAAAAGGCTTATGTGTAGTTTTGATGGCAAAATTAACATCTGAATCTTTATTAAAAGATGCATAACCTCTAAAATCAACATTGATTTCGATAGGAATAATTTGTGCATCGATAGCTTTGCGCTGCTGTTCGGTTAGACCGACATCATAACAAATTACCTGTTTATGATAATGTTTTCGAACACTGGCAGCCAGGCCTTGCAGGCAATGGAAAAAATTGCTATCGGCACTTGTAACTATATTCAAATTTAAATTCCTCCATGAAAAAGCTTTACAATAACTTATTATTCTTATATTTTCAATATATTGTTGTAAATCATAGAATTGATTTATCTCATTAATGAAGGATTTGCTTGGAAGCTAAACTGGAAAAAATAGTTAGATTATGGCCAAAAACGTTAGAAGAGGTTTATAAAACAGCCATCCCTCATCTGGCAAGATATCATTTCGCAATGCCTAACGTCACTGGCAAAAATGTTTGCGATATTGCCTGCGGCGTAGGATATGGCTCTTTTTATCTTTCTCAATATGCCGGCAATGTTGTGGGAATTGACGTTTCAGAAGAAGCCATAGAATGGGCAAAAAGATATTTTCAAAATCACAAAACAAAATTTTACTGTGCTGATGGAAGTCTGTTATGGCCGGTGGAGAATAAATTTGACGTAGTAACGAGTTATGAAACACTTGAACACGTACAAAACCCGGATATGTTTCTTTCGCAGCTTCATGCCCATTTATCTGAAAATGGTATTTTATTAATGTCTATTCCCAACGGTCCACGTGATAAAAAAAGAACTGATAATCCTCATCACTTGCACCATTTCTCAGCGGAAGATTTCCAAAACCTTATAAATAAATATTTTGCTAATGCTCAATTTTATAGTCAGTCTTATTCAAAGAATCTCAAACATTATACAGCTAAATGTCTTCACAAACTTAGGCTTGCAAAAAAACAGATTTACTTCTTGAACAATTATTATCTTTCAAAAGGTCTTGATAAAAACCTGAAAACATGGTTTGTGATAGCCAAAAAAGAAAATAAAATTAAGAATTAATCCTTAACGCATTTGAGATAGCCGTCAGGATTGCAGGTCAGCAGAAGTTTATTATCAGTTTCCTTGTCAGTTTCAAATCTGTCGTTTTCCTTCAAAAACTGCCATAGCGCTGTTTTGGGATTATTGCCGCGGCCCCAGGGACGGGTGCGGTGTGTTTGCTCTGGTATATCTTCAACAATCGTATCGCCGCAAACCAGATAAAAACCTTTACCCACCAAAGGCGAGTAAAGACGCAATTCATTCAGCACATGCTCGTGCGTATGAAACGAATCCAGCACAACCATAACTTCTCTGCAATCGCCGATAATCGCTCTTACTTTATCAACTGTGGTCTGCTCTACAGAGGAGCCGTTAATCAGTGTTATTCGCTGAGAAATTTTGCCATGCGAATTAAGTCTCTCCCTCAGATCATCGGGGATGTATGTATCGATTCCGATAATTTTCCCGCCGTCGATGGCTTCCATAATGGTCGAATAAAACAGGAGCGAACCGCCCCATGCTACGCCCGATTCAATTATATACTTCGGCTTTGTCCTGCAAATAATATCCTGGATTGCGAACATATCCTGCGGCAGATTCAAAATCGGCTCGCCCATCCAGTTGGTCTGATGAATCCAGCGATGATGGTCGGCCCTGACGAGCACATCCAAAGCATCAGCTTTTAATTTTTTATCGGCGGCCATCTGCGCTGCCGAATCGATTCTTAATTTTTCAAATTCCTGACGTGTAAATAATTTTTTTTCTGCCATTTTTAGTTTCCCACAGGCCTTAATAATTTAATTGTATCTTCAATGCATTTTTCTATACTGCCGGCAAAATTAAACCCTTTGCCGCAGAATCGATTGTTCAAAACTTCATAAGAAAGTTGATTCATAATTTCAGTATCTACATATTTAATTTCGATTTTATTTATGCGGCGTTTGATAATTTCAAGTATATTGTTAACCGTCATATTCCTTGTCAGCACATTATATATCCGGCCGTCAAAAAGGTTATTTTTGATTATAAAGGTAAACGCGCTCATTGCGTCATCGAGCGTCAGATAAGGCCTTTTCTGATGCAGTGCGGTTCGCCAGACCGTTATAGGCTCGCCCATAACAGCCTGCCAGCAAAATTTATTGATCGCCGTATGGAAACGCATACCCGGCGATATTCCGCAAATCGTCCCAAACCGGCAGGTAATAAATTTCAATTTACCTTTACTGCCCAAATCCTGCAAAAATTTTTCTTCCTTAAGCTTCGTATGCGCGTAAGGACTCTGCGGCTTCAACTCATCTTCGCCGCAGTCTTCATCGACAACTTCGTTTTGCGTTCCGTAAACGCTGGTCGAAGAAAGATGTATTAACCGGCAATTTACTTTGCTGCAAGCCTCGGCGACTTTGACGGTCGCGTTGAAATTATTATTCTCAACGGCTTGCTTATTTTTAAAACTCCCCGCCGCATCGGTAATCGCGGCTAATTGAAAGACAGTATCAGCGCCTTTAATAATCGGTTCCAGCTCAGCATTTAAAACATCGGCTTCGATGAAATGGTATTTAGCGGTATTCGGCAAATTGAACAGCGAACAATACCGCTGCGTCATCATATTATCGACCATTACTATTTCAGAGCCGGCAAATGCCTTCGGCAATTCACGAATAAGCCGCGAACCGATATGCCCCAAAGCGCCTGTAACTACAAATTTCATACCGTTAGGCCTCCTTTTATAAATTTAAAAAACATAAAAAATAATCACGGTCTTTTTTTTATTAAAACAAATCCATAATCTCACATCAGGTCTAACGGGATTCATCCTTGTATCCTTACCTTAAATATTCCTGTAAGCACTTTTCATAAAAGACTTTTGTTTTCATCAATCCTCTTTTAAGATCATCCATTGGCTTCCAGCCGAGATATTCCTTGATTTTTTTATTGCTGATTATCGCGTTACCCACTTCGATAATTTTTCTGCTCCTTGGCCATTCGATATATTTAACCGCGCCAGAGCCTATGCACTCAACAGTCGCTTCAGCGATTTGCGCAACGCTGAAATGCTCATCGCCGACCGCAAAAAAAGTCTCGCCGTTGGCTCTTGCATTCTGAGATGCCATAATAATAGCCGAAATCGCGTCCTCGACATAAATAACATTTCGAAGCTGCTCGCCTTTGCCGTAAACAGTTATATCTTTATTTTGAAACGCCAAACCTATGAAATAATTATTAAAAGTAAAATCGGGGCTGTGTATGCTCGCCCGCGGGCCGAAAACATTTGAAAGCCTTATAACAGATGCGTTTATCGCGTGAGATTTCGCGTATATCAGAACATATTTTTCTGAAACGCATTTATTCGCCGAGTAAATATCCGTCGGGAACTCGGGATGTCTTTCGTCAGCTATATCATATTGCAGCTTGCCGAGCTGCGTGCTTGTCCCGATATGAATAAAGCAAGTCTGCCGGTTAAACCTGCGAATAGCTTCGAGCAAATTTACAACGCCCCTGCTGTTGACATCGAGGTCTATCCACGGCTCGCGCATGGAAAAAGCATGAGAAGTCGAGGCTGCACAATTAAAAATTATATTTTTATCGAGAATGTGCTGACATACGCTGCTGAAATCCTGAATATCCTGATGCACAAGCTCGATTGAGCCTCTGATATCGTGAATATTAAAAAGGTTTCCGCCCGAACGGGGATCAAGGCAGTCGAAAATCGTAACCTGGGCTCCGAGCTGGAGGCACTTATGCGCCAGATTGCTGCCGATAAATCCCAACCCGCCGGTAATCAGCACCTTTTGCCCTCTCATGCTTGGCATTTCAATTTTCGCATCCATACTTCTTTCTCCAGATGATTATTTGTAACCAAGAATGATTTTTATACCGTTACAAAATCTGTCTATTTGTTCTTCTGTCAGATTCGCCGCGCCGGGCAGATTTATGCCTCGCGCAGAAATATCATAAGCGACAGGATTGAGCGGTTCATATTTTTCCCGAAAACCCGGATACGCCGGCAGCGAAGACAAAGGGTAGAAAAACGGCCTTGCGGGCAATCCCAGTTTATTAAGTTTTTCCATCGCATCGAGCTTTGTCATCTTATGCGATTTGCCGAAAACCAAACCCGTAATCCATGCCCCGTTAACCCCGCCCGGCGGCTCAGGATTAAATTGGATATCCTTAATGTCTTTAAGTTTTTCTTTGTACATATCAAGCTGCTCTCTTTTTTTGCCGACAAGTTTGTCTATCCGTTGAAACTGAGCATACCCGAGAGCCGCCTGCACATTGAAAGGCATATATTTGTATGTTACTTCAAAATTATAATACATCGGTCCGTCAGCCCTTCGTCCGTGATCCCGCAGGAAGAAACATCGCTCAAATAATCTATCATCGTCGAGCAGCAGCATTCCGCCTTCACCGGTGGTAATAGTTTTAGTTCTGTGAAAACTGAAAACCGAGCCGATGCCGAACTTGCCCGCTTTGATGCCTTTGTAAGATGACCCGACCGCCTCTGCGGCGTCTTCAATCAAAGGTATATTATGCTTTTTTGAAACCTCAATTAATCCGTCCATATCAGGCATATTGCCGAACAAATCGACTGCGATAATCGCTTTTGTTTTTGAGGTGATTCTTTTTTCAACTGACTTGGGGTCAATACACCAGTTTATAGGGTCGATATCGCAGAACACCGGCGTCGCTTTCAAATATGAAATTCCCGACCCGCTTGCTATCCACGTACATTCCGGCATAATCACTTCATCGCCCTCTTTTATCCCCAGCCCCGTCAACAGCAGATGAATCGCCGTCGTGCAGTTCGGCGTCATTATGCCGTATTTTCGATTATGATAAGCAGCGAATTCCTTTTGAAATTTTTCGCAGTAATCGTAAGCGTGTTCGTACCAGCCGTTGCGCATCGCGTCTTCGACCGTTTTTATTTCCAGTTCCGTTATCCACGGCCCTGCCATATATATAGGTTTCATTTCTTTCCCTTTTTTTTGACAAATTCTTTAGCCGGGACTCCGACAACCGTAGCTCCTGCAGGCACGTCTTTTGTCACAACTGCCCCGGCTCCTATTATTGCATCCTCGCCGATTTTTATTCTTGGCAATACCGTTGCGCCAGCACAAACCCAGCCGTTGGTTCCGATATGGATACATCCGCATAATGTCGCCCCCGGCGCTATTTCAACTCCTTCCTCAAGAACACATTCATGGTCAACCGAGGCTTTAGTATTAATAATACAATCTTTACCTATCACTGCTTCTTCTGTAATTAATGCCCCGGCCATAATCTGACATCCCTCACCAATTACAGCGTTTTTAGCTATCCATGCAGTCGGATGAATTACCGTAACAGGCGTTAGCCCTTCCTTCTCAAGCAGTTTGTGTAGATGAATCCTTGTATGTCCGTGAGGATTGCCGATACAGATACAAAACCCAAATTCGTTAACCTTGCGGCTTTTGATAAATGATTTAAATCCTTCATATCCATGATAAATTTCAACATCTTCGAACGGCGATTCCAATCCCTGCGTATCGTCCACAACTGCGACAACTTCAGAGCCGTAATGTTGAAGGATAGGACGCACTACCTTTGCCTGTCCCGTTCCTCCCCATAAAACAATTTTGGTCGGAATTTTTTTCATATTTTATTTAATTTGAAAATCTCTCGTCCAGTTAAAATCTATCAGAGGATCGTTATACGCAATTCTTAACTCATCTTTCGGATCATAAATTCTTGAAGTAATATATAATAAGTTCACCGGCCCCTGAACGGTTTTGCATCCGTGAGCGATGCCCGGCGGAATCATAATCGCTTGCGCCGGCTGATTATCGCCCATCAAAAAATCCATTGTTTTTTTGTAAGTCTTCGACCCTTCGCGCATATCGCACAATCCGACTCTCATCACACCTGTTGCGACATACCACCAGTCAGTCTGCAATTTATGCCAGTGCCATGCTTTTATCACGCCGTTATACATAAGCGAATGGCTCCACTGCCCGAAACCTTCTTTGAAAAAGTCATCGGTCGAACGTATTATTTCACGAAAGAAACCTCTTTCGTCGGTATGGGTTGTCAAATTTTTTATTACTACGCCATCAATCATTTATTTTTCCTGACAAATAATAAGTTGCGAGATTCGCCTGCCCGATATTCCAGCGGGAAATTATCCTGCGGCAGCGGCTGATATTTGCCTAAGCGTTTTTCACTGCACACGGATTTAAACAAAAGCCCGTATCCGGCAGAATCCATACAATCAATAATTTCATTTATATTAAAAAACCAATAAGGTATTTTAGATTCGTAATAATTCTGGACTGTCGCATAAGTTGGAATATTTCCTGCCGGTACATCGGCGAGCAGAATATATTTTGGATTGTATTTTGTGAAGCCGGTAAGCAAGCCTTTCCAGTCTTCAATATACTGTATGGAAGAGCCGAGATGAATAATGTCAAAATTTTTAATTTCCTTCGGCAGGCTGCTGTAAAAATGAATTTGACTGTCCCCTTTGAAAAATTCCATTCCCTTTTCGCAAACTTCCTGCGACTCCATAACGAAAAATTCAAAATCGATATTCCTGATACAGCCGCAAGTCATTAACAGATAACTATTCCCCAAACCGCCGCCAAAATCCAGAATCCTGACTTTATTTTTTAAATCACTGCCAACTACCGCCGCAAGAACCGGCAGCAGACCATTTTGACATCCAACTATTTTTTCGCCCGATTGTTTTATCTCTTCTTTTAATTTTTTTATTCGGTCGAACTGCTGATTAGACCATCTCTCACTTGAGAAACCATCACCGCATTTGGGGCACTCGGCGAAACTGCTGTAAATTCCTTCCCATATATTAAAACTCATTATAAAATCCTTTTACAGCATCAATTATTATCTGCACATCGGAATCGCTCAACTGCGGATACATCGGCAGCGATAAAATTTCTTTTGCAAGATTTTCAGTGATATTGACATTATTTTGTCCCTGATTGTACGCAGGCTGAAGATGAACAGGCAAGGGATAATGTATAGCCGCGGCTATTTGGTTTTTTTTAAGATATCGCAGCATCTCATCCCGTTTCTTTGTCCTAATTACGTAAAGATGATAAACATGCGTACAATCTTTGCGATTCTTCGGCAAAATCAAATCCATTCCTGCAAATTGATTATTATACATTTTGGCAATGCGCATCCTTTTTGAATTATCTTCGTCAAGATGGGCCAGCTTGACGCGCAAAACTGCTGCCTGCAATTCATCGAGCCTGCTGTTAAGTCCCGCAAATTCGCTGACGTAACGCTGTTTCCAGCCGTATTGGCGAAGCATTGCCGCCCGCTGCGCAAGTTCGGCATTATTCGTAACGACCATACCGCCGTCGCCGATTGCGCCAAGGTTTTTCGTCGGGTAAAAACTGAAACACGCCATATCGCCGAACGACCCGACCCGTTTGTTTTTATAAAATGCGCCGTGAGCCTGCGCGCAATCTTCTATTACGCGCAGATTATATTTTTTCGCAATTTTTAAAATAGCATCCAAATCCGCCGGCTGACCATAAAGATGAACGGGAATAATTGCTTTTGTTCGTGAGGTTATCGCCGCCTCTATTTTCGCAGGGTCGAGAGTAAAAAAATCTTCCTCAACATCTGCCATTATCGCTTTAGCCCCCGTCATTTCTATCGCGGCGACAGTAGCAACCGCGGTGTGCGAAACCGTAATTACCTCATCTCCCAAACCTATTCCCATTGCTCTTAGCGCAAGACTGATCGCGTCTGTTCCGCTATTTACACCAATTCCAAAATCGACGCCGATATATTTGGCAAATTCCTGCTCGAACCCTTTGACTTCTTCGCCGAGAATATACCAGCCGCTTTCAAGGACGCGTTTTATTGCAGAATCGATTTCATTTTTATAGGCAAGGTAACCGAATGTGGGATTACTGCAAAGTATCATCCCTGTACTCCGACTTTTGGGACATACGTTATCCATTTGCCCCCCGCAGCCATAAATTTTTGTTCTTTGCCCATGATTTCTTTTGCGTGATTATATGCGTACAGCAACGCGTAATCGGGATAGTTATCGCAAAAATCTTTATATGGTCTTACCGGTATATGAGTACCGGGGCTGAATTTCCCCTGCTTAATGGGTGTCGTATCGCTGATATACTCAACAAGGTCTGACGTAATACCGCAATAATTATTGATTGTCGTGCTTTTGCTCGTAGCTGCATAACCTACAACTCTTTTTCCCTGTTTTTTGATGTTCGTCAACAACTGGACAAGCTGGTCGCGCGAACTTTCAACATTTTTTCTGAACCTCGCGTAAGTTTCAGGCTGATGGAGTCCCAGTTTTTTCTCTTTTTCCCGCTGCTCTACCACTTTGGATGAAACGTTCCTCGCGCCTTTATGAGCTATTACAT
>JAKJEQ010000040.1 GCA_022705345.1 Planctomycetota bacterium
GGAAAAAGGCCGGGCCTTTTTTAACGATTGCCAGATTAAACATCTGACAACCGTTATGAAAGAACCAATCAGGGGCGGCAAAACATTAGTAACAATAAGGAAAATCAGTGATAGAACTTCGACCATATCAAAAACAAGCCGTTGATGCTGTTTATAATCACCTGCGTAATCATAATGACAATCCTGTTGTCGTAATCCCAACAGGCGGGGGTAAAACGCCCCTCATGGCAACACTATGCAGTGATGCTGTAAATATTTGGAGCGGTAGAGTTTTAATATTAGCTCACGTCAAGGAACTATTAGAACAAACATATAATACACTTACAGGCATTGCTCCCCAATTGCATGTTGGCTTGCATTCAGCGGGTCTGAAAAGAAAAGACACAGAGCACCCGGTAATAATTGCCGGCATACAGTCTGTATATCGCAAAGCTTTTGAGCTTGATCCATTTGATTTAGTCATTATAGACGAGGCGCACCTTATCGCCACAAGTGGTGAGGGAATGTATTTATCGTTTCTGCGGGATGCCAAAATTGTGAATCCGAATATTCGAATTGTTGGCTGTACTGCGACACCCTACAGAACCGGCACAGGTATGATTTGCGGGCCGGATAATATCCTGAATGAAATCTGTTATGAAGTAGGCATCAAAGAACTTATTCGAGATGGTTATTTATGCCCACTTCGCAGCAAAGCGTCAAAAACTCGCATTGATACAAGTGGTCTTCATATTCGCGGTGGCGAATTTATCGCCAATGAACTTGAAGATTTGATGGATACTGACGCTCGTGTCAAGGCTGCATGTGCTGAAATACTTGAATATACGCAAGATAGAAGGGCTGTTCTGATTTTTGCGGCAGGTGTTGATCATGGCAAACACATCCAGAAAATTCTACAAGAAGAATATAAGGTCGATTGCGGTTTTGTCTCAGGTGATAGCCCAGATGGCTGGCGAAAGAAGATGATTGATGATTTCCGAGGCGGAAAACTCAAATATCTGTGCAATGTAAATGTACTTACTACAGGTTTTGATGCACCTAATATCGATTGTATCGCAATGTTGCGCCCGACGATGTCGCCGGGCCTTTATTACCAGATGACTGGGAGAGGATTTAGATTACATGAAAGCAAAAAAGATTGTCTCGTATTGGATTTTGGTGGAAATATTCTTCGTCATGGTCCCGTCGATTGCCTTCGGGTCAGCGATGCAGCAGTCAAAGGAAACGGAGATGCACCAGCAAAGGAATGCCCAGAATGCTCTGAAATTATTCATGCCGCCTATGCAAGATGTCCTGTATGTGGATACGAATTTCCACCGCCGGAGAAAACAAAACATGAAGCGAGTGCCAGCACCGAAGGGATTCTTTCCGACCAGGCAAGTGTCAATGAATATCCAGTCGAAGAGGTGTTATACAACGTTCACACCAAGAAAGGTGCTAAAACCGAATCACCTCGAACCATGCGAGTGCAATATAAAATAGGTTTTGCATCTTATATTTCCGAATGGATATGTTTTGAGCACACAGGTTTCGCACGCCAGAAAGCTGAAGTTTGGTGGAACCAAAGGTCCAGTGAATCTGCACCTGACCAATCTGATATGGCAGTATTTTTTGCGCAAAATGGAAGGCTCAAAGAACCTGTAAAAATCACCGTAAAACATATCCCCGGTCAGAAGTTCGATAAAATAATCAGTTATCAATTCGAAAACCCTGAACTTTCAGAATGGCAGTTTGACAAGACTGTTCCTGACTATGTCCAGGCCGACGATTCAATCCCGTTTTGATTTAAGAAAGAAATATGCCTAATCTTAAAGAAATATCTTGTTCATATTTAAAAGCCGGTCTGTCAGTATTGCCGGCCAATGTGCAGTTGAAATTTGCCGCTTTGTCAGGCTGGAAACAATATCAACAGCGACTTCCATATGATTCCGAGCTTCAAAGCTGGTTCAACAATGGAAATAGCGGCATATCTATTGTCACCGGCAAAGTTTCCGGTAATCTGGAAATGATAGATTTTGATTTGCAAGCACAGGCATACAAAAAATGGTACGATTTAGTGCAAAGTCAATCGTCCGGCCTGATTGATAAATTGGTAATTGAAAAATCGCAGTCCGGAGGTTTGCATGTAATTTACCGCGTTGAGTCTGAAATATGCGGTAATATGAAACTTGCCCAGCAGAAAGTTTTACTACCATCGGAAGATGAAGCAGAAGTCTGTGGCAAGAAATACAAACCGCGCAAGGATAAAGATGGTAATTGGTTTATTATTCTTACGCTTATTGAAACTCGAGGCGAAGGTGGGCTGTTTCTTTGTGCGCCATCGCCGGGATATGAATTAATTCAGGGCCAGTTTACAGAAATACCTGTTTTAACTGCCAGCGAGCGGGATATTTTACTTGAAGCAGCATGGTCTCTAAATGAATTTATCCCGGAACCCACACCAGAACCGCGGTCTGAACCAGTAACAACTTCAACAACTAACGGTCTTCGTCCCGGTGACGATTATAACTCTCGCGGCGATTTTAAAGCGGTTTTGATTTCGCACGGCTGGACTTTAGCTCAAGCCGGCGAAAGTGAACGATGGCGTCGGCCCGGAAAAGAGATCGGCTGGTCGGCCTCGCTGAAAGACCGGACATTTTATGTATTTTCTACAAACGCATATCCATTTGAAAGCGAAAAAGCATACTCTCCATTCGGCATTTATACCTTGTTGGAACATAACGGTGATTATAGCAGGGCTGCACAGGCATTGGCCAGCCAGGGGTTTGGCAAAGCAGAAGATATAAGCACAGTAGATATCTCTCATATCATAACAAACGAACCTGACGATGAGGATGAACGCAAAGTATCTGATCCGGGCCAGTTGCCTGTTGAATTATTGAATGTTCCCGGATTTGTAAATGAACTTCGAGACCACATGCTCGAAACTGCACCTCATCCGGAACCGGTATTGTCATTTTTTGGTGCTCTCTGTGAGCAAGCACATTTGGCAGGAAGAAAAGTTCGAGACGATCATGATAACCGTACGAATTTATACGTCCTTGCCTTGGCATTTCCAGGCTGTGGAAAAGACCATCCCCGCAAAGTGAACAGCAGATTATTGCAGGCAGCAGGTCTTGAAGGTGTAACTGCGGATGGTTTTGCAAGCGGCGAAGGTATAGAAGATAAACTATTTCTTCATCCATCATCTCTATTCCAAACAGATGAGATTGATTCGCTTATCACGTCAACCTCCAAGGGTAAAGATGCCCGTATCGATATGATTATGAATATTTTATTAAAAATGTTTTCCGCTTCTAATTCCATATATAGCACGAGGCTCAAGGCCGGTAAAAAGGATGTAGGAAGTATTGACCAGCCATCGCTGACTATATACGGAACCGCTGTCCCGGAAAATTATTACGAGGCTCTTTCAAGTAAGATGCTCACCAACGGTTTTTTTGCAAGAATGATAATTGTCGAATCCGGGCCGCGAGCACCTGAGTGTGATGCGGTATTCCGCGAAATTCCAGAATCACTTATAAGAACGGCCAAGTACTGGGTAAATTTCAATCCGGGTAATGGCAATCTATCAAATTTCCATCCCGTTCCGATTTGTGTGACTCATACAGATGCAGCTAAGGCCTTGCAGCGAGACTATGGCAGACTTGCTGACGGTATATATGACAATGCGCAGGATCAAGGCGATCTGGTAACGATGGCTGTGTGGAGCAGGGCAGCTGAAAAAGCAAGAAGATTAGCTTTAATTTATGCCTGCAGCGAGAATACTGTCAATCCCGTCATTACAGAAGCAGCGGTTAAATGGGCAACATGCCTTGTTACATACACCACTAAACGCATGCTTTTTATGGCTTCACAATATGTAAGCGAAAGTGATTTTCATGCCAACTGTCAGAAATTGCTTCGCATATTGAGAGAATGGCAGAAAAAGAAAAAAGATGCGTGGATGCCGTTCTGGATGATTAATAGAAAACTTCCCTGGGCACAACGCGACCATGAGGAAGTACGAACGGCATTATTGAATCAAAGAAAAATTGAGTACGTCGAAGAAACCACGGGCGGTCCGACAAAAAAACTTTATAGGATGATTGGAAGATGAAACTAACTGATTTTTGTAAAAAACTCATTGCATCGATAAGTTTAAATTTTTCAAACCAATTACAACTCATTGACAACTCATTGCGCTATGTTTTGTGCAATGAGTTAAAAATGCAAATACAGAATATATATATATTTATAAAAAATACTACTACTTATTATATATATTATATATATCTCCCTATCATAAAGCATTTTTTAGGATTTTTTCGTGTGCGCATACGCGTGCGCGAGGCAATAGGTTTGCACGGCAAATTATCGCCTTCATTACTGCAGCCAGTTTCCCAAAAACACACCATGACATTTTATGCTCATTACTGCCTAGATTGCCAAATGATGTATTTCGGCAGAGAGCTAAATGTAATCAAACCCTGTGTCCGCTGTGGCAGCATAAATGTTCTTAATGGCCCGCTTATGAATTCAAAAGAAAAATCGGCAGCGTTGTCGGTTAACAATTAATATTTTTTTTAAGGAGTACGGAAATGAAATCATTAAAACAATTTAGTAAATGGGATGTGGTGATTGCTGTAATTATCATCGTCACTGGTCTGGCAATTGCACTTGGCGGATGTCAAATGCCAAATGTTCAGCCTGAGACAATCAAAAATTTAGCTGAGCAGACCCAGCAGCTAAGCAGTCAAATCGATGAATTCCAGCAGCAGACAAAAGCAACACTGGAATCGCTGAAACAAAATGGAAGCATTGACAGCAATTCATTGGCAAAAGTCGAAAAGCTTCAAAGCGGTATCGATGCAGTTCAAAACAAAACCGCTGTAATTGCTGATGCATTAAAAAATGCACAGTACAGCGGTTCAGATGGTTTGACTACCGTGCTGGAAGGTGCAAGAGCGGCAAATGCAGCAAGCTCGCCTTTCAATCCTTATGCACCTCTGATTGATGTTGGTCTGGGTTTGGCAGCAGCATTTGCAGCGGCTATGGCAAAAAAGAATGCACAAAAAACAGCCGAGGCTCTGGCAAAGTACGATGCACATAAGCAGGGTGTTGAGTTGACTATGAAGCAGGTATCGCAATCAACTAATCCGGAAGTGAAAGCAGTCGAGACGCAGCTTTATCAAAACATTGGTGAAGCAAGAAAAGCTAATACCGGCAGCTGATGAGTGTTGAATAAAGGTTTGGCTGGGGAGGGTTGAACAACAACCCACTCCGCCATGGAACAGCCAAACCTGTGTTGAGTATACCAGAAGATGTGGAATGTAAGAAGAAAGGATTTTAGAAAAATGAAAATGAGTTTAGAAGAAAGAAGAAAAGCAGCAATTGAAAAACGTCTCTCTATTATTCCAAAACCATACAAGAATACCTATGAAAAGGCAGTATCACGTAAAAGCATGCGTGCTGCATTAAAGGCGCAATGTTTGGAATGTGTTAATTGGGAAAAATCTGAGATACGAAACTGCACCGCACTTGGTTGTCCGCTTTGGGCATATAGACCGTATCAGGAAGTTTTGAAAAGCAGCGTTAAACGCTGAGATTTGCGCGCAGAATTAACGCAAACAGAGACACCCATCTCTTGGTAGGGGTAATGGAATTTAAATTGAAATTTAATAAAAAAAAGGGTCCTTCCTATGCGGAATTCTCCGCATTGGCGCTGGGAACGGTCGGCGTCAATAAGAGATTCGGTCGCGAACTACATTTTGCTCAAGGCAGGCGGGGCAAGGCGGGTTCAGGTGCGGTATGGCAAGGCGAGTTATGGCCGGCGCGGCTTGGAGGGGTAAGTTGTGCTGCGGCAAGACAAGGTATGGTTTGGCCAGGCAGGTGTGGCGGGGTCAGGAACGGCAGGGTTTGGTAAGTTGCGGGCGCGTCAAGGTAAGGCCCAGTCGGGTCAGGCAAGGCATGGTCGGGATCGGCATGGCGAGGCAGATATGGTAAGGATTTTATTTTTAAAAGTATTTTAGGAAAGTTTTAAGGAATATGTTTATGCAAATTGAAATGTTAAAGATTGAAGAAGTAAAAAGTTATCAAAACAATCCACGCGATATTACTGCGGCGGCAATTGAGGGAGTAGCTGCGTCTATAAAGCAATTCGGCTTCAAAGTACCTATAATTGTTGATAAAGATAATATCCTTGTAGCAGGTCATACGCGAGTTCTGGCAGCAAAAAGACTTGGCTTAGAAGCTGTGCCTGCAATCAAAGCCGATGATCTTACGGAGGCACAAATCCGAGCATTCCGAATTTGTGACAATAAAGTTCACGAACTATCCACCTGGGACTACGAACTTTTACCAATTGAACTTCGAGATTTGCAAAACATGGATTTTGATTTGCAGTTGCTCGGCTTCGACAGTGACGAACTTGCTAAGATACTTGATCCCGGCATAAAGGATGGACTCACAGATCCCGATGACGTTCCCGAACCACCGGTCGAGCCAATAACAAAACCTGGTGATCTTTGGATATTAGGTGATCATAGATTGTTATGTGGTGACAGCACCAATCCTGATGATGTTGCATACTTAATGAATAGCGACAAGGCAAGTCTAATTTTCACAGATCCTCCGTATAATTGCAACTACGGAAGTTCGAAAAATCCAAAACATAAAATAAGACAAATTGAAAATGATTCCATGTCCACAGATGAGTGGAGTATTTTCTGCCACAAGATGTATGAAATATTTAAGGAATTTAATACCGGCGATATTTACATGTGGGGTGCATCTGGGCCGGAAGGAATGCGAATGAGACTATGGCTTGTTGAGATGGGCTGCCACTGGTCTGCGACAATTATCTGGAAGAAACAGCAGCTTGTTCTTACACCAGCAAATTATCAGCGTATGTATGAACCTTGTTACTACGGCTGGTTCGGAAAAAGCAGCTTCGGTGACGATCGTACGCAAACAGAGGTTTGGGAAATTAACCGTCCGCTTAATTCAAAACTTCACCCAACAATGAAACCGGTAGAACTGTGCATAAAAGGCATAACCAACAGTTCCGTAGCGGGAGCGATTGTTTTTGATGGTTTTCTTGGCAGCGGAAGTACATTGATTGCCTGCGAACAAACAGGACGCAAATGCTATGGTGTTGAAATCGATCCGGCGTATTGTGATGTTATAAAAAATCGTTGGGAACAATTCACTGGCAAAAAAGCTGTACTTGCTAACGAGAAAACCCCAGCAGAAGCCAGGGTTGAGGAGGAGGTAAAATAATGGAGTTATTATTTAGCGACTGTAAATTTACCTCTCTCGGTTTTGACAAAACGGGATTCAGGACCTTTTTCCTTGATCTCGCGGATGATTGCCGAATAAATCGTAGCGGCAGGGGTTTTTCCACCGGTTTTCCACATACCCTGATCGATCATTCGTTTGACAATCTCCGGGCAATCAAGCGGTTCCTTTGCCTCGGCCAAGACCATAAAGGCTGCAGACAAGCCACCAAGTTTTTTGGCTTTGGGTTGATCTGCGATTGTTGCGGCCGGCGTTTTCGCTTCGGGTTTATCCTTGTGGAAAAGGCCCCTGAATCTATCGGCAGATTTGATAATCATCTGTTTATTGGTTTTGATGTTAACACCAACCCAGCTGCCATCGGCGTTCTGGCTCATGATACGGACACCGATAATATTTTTACCGATTTTTATAGCGTAGATTTTACTGATTTGGATTTCTTCGTTCTTCATTTTAATGTTCCTTTCAAAAAAAGTTTTCTATCTGCTTTGAATTATTGTAATTTGAAATTCACTGCCATCGCTTGTTCGAACCACAAGTCCGTTATTTGTTGTAAGGACTCCGACCTCTTCAAATGTTCGGACTCTTGTAATTTCATCCTGATCACTTATAGCGTCTATGATAATTTCCTGAATATCTGCTTCGTTCATTGTCAAAACTCCTTAATCTGCAAAGAATATTATGTAACGAAAGAAATCATAAATCATCGAGTGGGTTCCGCGACATCCATCCAGATGGAACTGAATGCATTCAGCCATACTCCACTGATCCTCTTTATCGTTTTTAGAAACATGGTGAACCGAGATGCGTTTTCCTTTTGGATCGAGAAGTTCGCAGAGAATACATTCAAGCCCCTCGGTAGGAATGCTTCTGGTTATTTTTGCTGTAAATCCCGTTTCGCCTTCAAGTGTGATTGTTTTAACTTTCATTGTTTATATCTCCCTGCAATTATTTATTTTGATGACCATGATCTTGGGTTGGTGGGATTTTGGTTTGATGACGTTAATATCGTAGCGACCATCCGTATAAACTCCGACAACTCGGCCTCGGATTCCTTTGTATTTGCCTTTTGTGATTTCGATCTTCATTTAGTTTCCCTTTCATTAATGTCTTCCAGTGACTCTTTGATTTGTGTTTCGGATATCCCGCTGTATAAGGCCAATGCACTTATTAATTCCCTGCGTGCGTCTATCGGTGAGCCAGTGTTTGATTCTTTTGCTAATTCGCATTCAAACCAGCCCAAGAGGTTTGCGATATCGAATCTGGCTGCTTTGTATTCTGCGTTTTCCATTGTTTACCCTTTCAAAAATTATCGTTTAAGGACATGCATGTGTTATCTAAATGAATATGCTAAAGCAACTTAGTAATTGAATTATTTCGAAGTAATTACATGGAATTTTTATGACCACACAAAATGACACAAAACAGATAAACCCGGCGGCATTAACGCCCGAAACGGCGGCTAAAATGCTTGGATTACAAGTTGAGATTGTCCAGAAACATATCTCACAAGGTGCACCAGTGGGGGCGGATGGCAGCATTAATTTAATTCACTATGCCGCCTGGTTGAATCGAAGGATAAATAATGGCGATTGATGTAAATAAATTATCGCAAATACAACTACTTAGGCTGATGAATGCAACGCCGCTGGGAAATGTTTTGTCCCAAAATCAGCTTCGATGGCAGATGAACTCTGCTGCGTATCGAATCGGTGATGGCAAACACATTAATCTGGTGCGCTATGTTTCATGGCTTGCCCGCGAATATGAAAAACCAAAACAGCAAAAGCAATCTGTGGAGGATTCCCGGCTAAAAGATTTGATTGCCAAAAATGCCGCCCGTAAAGCTGCCCAGGATATTGGTGAAATTCCAATTGTAGAAAATGTTGAAAGAAGAGAAAAAGCATGTCGTGATTTTAGATTCTTTTGCGAGACTTACTTTTCAGATGTGTTTTATTTAACCTGGTCTGATGATCATTTGAGAGTGATTTCCAAAATAGAACAATCGGTTCTCCATGGAGGACTGTTCGCATTTGCGATGCCAAGAGGCAGTGGTAAATCTGCCTTAACAAGATCCGCTGCCATTTGGGCAATTTTAATTGGTGCAAGGAAATACGTCTGTTTGATTGGTTCTGCCACAAGGCAATCACTGAATTTATTTCAAAGTGTCCAGGCTGCAATGCTTGGTAATACATTACTTCTGGCAGATTTTCCTGAAATCATTTATCCAATCCAGCAGCTGGAAAATTCTGCCCATAAACAGCGGGGCCAAAGGTATGAAGGGCGGCTTACATATCCAGTCTGGGGAACACATAAAATTGTAATCCCAACTATTCCGGGCAGTATCTCATCAGGTTCTGTAATTACTGTTGATAGTCTGGATTCAAATATTCGCGGCCAGATCCATACAACCATGGATGGTAAGATTATTCGACCTGATTTAGTTTTGATCGATGATCCGCAAACCAGAGAATCAGCTAAATCAGTGGACCAAACCGGTCAGAGACTGAGCACATTGAATGGTGATGTGCTTGGTATGGCAGGACCTGGTAAAAAAATATCAGGATTATTAACCTGTACCAAGATTTACTGCAATGATTTAGCAGATCAGATCCTTGATCCAGATAAAAATCCCGAATGGCAGGGCCAATGTACTAAGATGGTTTATGCATTGCCTTCTGATATGAAACTTTGGGATAAGTACGAAGAAATCCGGGCAGATAGCTTGAGAGCCGGCAACGGTGGCAAGGAGGCAACAGAGTTTTATATTCAAAACAGGGTTGCCATGGATTTTGGCAGCAGTGTTGCCTGGCCGCAGAGATTTAATGAAGATGAAGTTTCGGCTATTCAACATGCAATGAACCTGATGATTCGAGATGAGACTGCATTTTATGCTGAATATCAAAATGACCCTATTGCAGAACAGACGGATGAGCAGATTTTGACCATTGAGCAAGTGATGGAGAAAACAAATGGCCGCAAAAGACATGAGGTTCCGTTGGGCTGTCAGTACCTTACGATGTTTATCGATGTGCATGATAAACTCTTGTTCTACGTGGTATGTGCTTGGGCAGAAGACTTTACAGGGTATGTTGTTGATTATGGAGCTTATCCGGATCAGAAGAGGGCTTCATTTAATCTTCGCAAAGCTCAGATTAGCCTGCAGGATATTTACCGGGGTATGGAAAAAGAAGGTTCAATCCAAGCTGGCCTCGAAAAACTCTGTAGCGATTATCTAAATCGAGATTGGAATCGCGGCACAGGAGTTATGAAAATTGATCGCTGTCTTATTGATAGCGGCTATATGCCCGGCATTGTAGAAAATATCCGTCATAAACTTGGCGGTACGATTATGGCATCAAAAGGTGTTGGTATCAAAGCCGCAAATAAACCAATGTCAACATATAAACGCAAGCCCGGCGAGCGGCATGGTCATCACTGGTATATTCCGAATATAAATAAGACAGGTGAATTCACTCATGTAGCCATCGATACAAACTATTGGAAGACATTTGTGCACGAGAGATTCTTTGTGGCAGCAGGGGATCATGGCAGTTTGACAATCTTCGGCAAAAGCAATCATCAGCACGAATTGTTTGCACAGCATATTGCAGGTTCCGAATCATGGGTTCGCACCGAAGGGCATGGCAGGGTAGTTTATCAATGGTCGCCTAAAGTTGGCGGTCTTGATAATCACTGGCTTGATTGCATGGTTGGATGTTCAGTTGCGGCATCGATGTGTGGATGCAGTTTGAGCGGGCATAATGTAAAAACATTTGCGAAAAGAGAACGAATAAAATTATCAGATATTCAGAAGAAGCAAAATATATGATGAATGAAAACTCAAAAAACGCTGAAAAGAATATTGGATTGGAATGCCGCAGTTGTGGATGTCGGCATTTTCGAGTCGAAAGCACTCGCGTTTCAATAAAGCAAATTATTAGGTATCGTATCTGCCGCAACTGCGGGAACAGACTTACCACCATTGAAAGACCCGTTCTAAAATAAAAAATCCTACTAATAGCAACTTTCTTCATAAGCAGATAAAAATCTATCTGGATATGTTGACTTATAAAAATGAAAGTGTAAATTGAAACTCGACAACTAAATAACGCGGGTAACAGCGACTGATCCTCGCAGGTAATCCAGAAAATATAAAAGCCGTTCGGGGCCGAACACCCGGACGGCTTATTTTTTTGCGCTCGCTTGTTTGGTTGCTTTTGGCGGGATAGAGCAATGGTAGCTCGGCAGGCCCATGACCTGTAGGTTGAAGGTTCGAATCCTTCTCCCGCAATTATGACAGATGATTTAAATAATTCGATTTTAGAAAATTCTCAGCAGCCGGCAAAAGTTTCCAGCGACGGACTTTCCGTAGAGCAGCATCCGCTGGCCGACCAGATTGCCGCGGATAAATACCTGGCAAGTAAAACTGCCATCCAGAAAAAAGGGCTTGGCATAAAGTTTTCAAAATTATCTCCTTCAGGAGCGGAATAAAAATAGCAGTCAGTCTTCAGACCTCAGCTTTCAGCTAAAAACGCTGTCTTTTGCTGATGACTGAGGACTGACAGCTGAGGACTAAAGTTATGTGGTTTTTCGGTAAAAACAAAGAGCGTAAAGTCATCCGGCCTGCAGGACGAATCCTGCGGGCAAGGTTCGATGCTGCCCAGACCACAGCAGATAACCAGCGCCACTGGTTAAATGCAGATTCTCTTTCCGCTGACGGCGCTGCAAGCTCTGATGTTCGCAAAACCCTTCGCAACCGCTCTCGCTATGAAGTAGCAAATAACAGCTACGCCAAAGGAATTGTAACAACGCTCGCTAATGATGTTGTCGGCACAGGGCCAAGGCTTCAGATGCTGACCGATGATGATAACGGCAACGGCCTTATTGAAACAGAGTTTATGAACTGGGCATCCCAAATCCGTCTGGCCCAAAAACTTCGTACTATGCGAATGACTCGTGCCAGCGACGGTGAGGCTTTCGGGATTCTTTCAATAAATCGCAATTTAAACTCACCTGTAAAACTTGATTTAAGATTAATCGAAGCAGACCAAGTGACCACTCCGTGGTCAGTCTTCGGTCCACGGCCAGTCCTTAGTCCTCAGTCTTCAGCTCTCAGCAGTAGTAATTCTTGCCTGAAGTCTGAGGACTGGAAGCTGAAGTCTATCGTTGATGGCATTGAATTTGATGAATTCGGCAATCCTGCCAACTATTTTGTTCTTAAAAATCATCCCGGCTCGATGTCGAATGCTGCTTACTATGAATACAGTACTATCGATGCCGATTCGATGGTTCACTGGTTCAGGGCCGATAGGCCCGGCCAAAGCAGAGGAATTCCGGAAATCACACCGGCGCTGCCATTATTCGCGCAACTTCGACGCTATACACTTGCGGTGATTGCCGCCGCCGAAACAGCGGCGGATTTTGCAGCAGTTTTATATACCGATTCACCTGCAAATGGTGAAGCGGCAAATTTGGAACCGATGGATGTGGTCCCGCTTGAAAAAAGAATGGCGACAACTTTGCCTGATGGCTGGAAGCTGGGCCAGATAGAAGCCCATCAGCCAACGACAACTTACGGTGAATTTAAAAACCAGATTCTAAATGAAATAGCCCGCTGTTTGAATATGCCATTCAATATCGCGGCATGTAATTCATCGGGTTACAACTATGCCTCAGGCCGGCTCGACCATCAAACATATTACAAGAGTATCCGGGTGGATCAGGCGGACATGGCATTAGTTATATTAGACCGCATTTTGCAGGCATGGCTCGATGAAGCGATTTTAATCTCAGACTATCTGCCGCTGAACTGGCGGACTATTCGACGGTATCCCCATCAATGGTTTTGGGATGGTACAGAGCATGTCGATCCAGCCAAAGAGGCTAAAGCTCAGGAAATGAGACTGACCAATCATACAACAACTCTTGCAGATGAATATGCCAAGCAGGGCAAGGACTGGGAAGTAGAACTTCGCCAGCGCGCACGTGAAAAACAGCTTATGGATGAACTTGGAATATCAACAGAAAAACTAACAACTTCAACAATTACGGAGACAAACGATGAAGAGCAGTAAATTAAATCTAACGGCAAACTTTTCAATCGAAGCGGCACAGGCGATTGGCGAAAATGAAAAACCCAAGAACAGGCGTTTTTCAATGACGGCATATACCGGTGGTCCGATGGCACTTGATGGCTGGAAATATCCTGTGGTCATTGACCTTCAGGGTTTGAGTACAGGCAGTTCATCGAGACCGATATTTATCAGTCATAACCAGGATATCGATGATTTGCTCGGCCAGACTGACCATGTGGATATCGTTGAAAACAACTTAATCGCTGTCGGCGAAATCCTCGGCGACTCGCCGCGAGTACTTCGTGTTATCACACTTGCCGACAAAGGTTTTAACTGGCAGGCATCGATTGGCGCACGGGCTGACCAGGTTGATTTTATCAAGGCCGGCCAGAATATAAGCGTAAATGGAAAAGATTTTACCGGCCCATTAAATATCGCACGTAAAGCAACCTTAGGGGAAATAAGTTTTGTGACCTTGGGTGCAGATAATAATACTTCGGCGACAATAGCCGCAAACTTTCAGGAGCAAACTATGGAAAACGAAAATAAAGAAAATCAGGCAACCACCAAAAAAGAAGAAGCAACTATAACCGCAGAAAGCACTATGGCGGATATCCGCGCAGCGGCTGCGGCGGAAACTTCCCGTATCGCAGCTATCAAAAAAATCTGCTTGGGTAAATACGATGATATCGAAGCAAAAGCTATTTCAGAAGGTTGGGATCAGCCTAAATGCGAACTTGAAGTGTTAAGGGCATCAAGACCGACTGTAAATATTGTCTCTTCCCAGAAAATAACCGCAACACCAAAGGTCTTTGAGGCAGTGGCATTGATGGCTTCGGGTATTGCAGGTTCTCGATTAGAAAAATATTACGATGACCAGACGCTGGAAGCTGCTGAAAAACTTCGCGGCATCGGTATCCAGGAATATTGTGAGCAGATTTGTGCGATGCAGCTGCCCAGGTTCAGGCGTGATGCATCGGCATGGCTTGCGGCAGCGTTTAGTACAGCTTCACTGCCGGGAATACTTTCCAATGTAGCTAATAAAATGCTGCTTGAAGGTTATAACTATATTGAAGATTCATGGCGAAAGATCTGCAAAATTGCAAGTGTAAACGATTTTAAAGAACACAGCCGGTATCGCATGACCGGAAGTTTTAAGTTCGAGCAGGTCGGCCCGGATGGTGAATTAAAGCACGGTAAAATCGATGAGCAAAAGTACGGCCAGAAGGCTGATACCCATGGCATTATGTTCGCAC
>JAKJEQ010000041.1 GCA_022705345.1 Planctomycetota bacterium
GGCAGACGCGGAATGCCAAAGCCCAGGCCTCCGTATCCCGCCGTTCGCGGTTTGTTCGACAAGCCTACTATTATTAATAATGTCGAAACTCTCGCGAATGTGCCTGAGGTCATCAATGCCGGTTCTGAAAAATTCAGCAGTCTCGGAACAAAGACAAGCAAGGGCACAAAAGTTTTCGCCCTTAGCGGTAAAGTAAAAAATACCGGGCTAATTGAAGTCGCGATGGGAACATCTCTGCGTCAAATCGTTTTCGATATCGGCGGCGGAATCGAAAAAGATAAAAAATTCAAAGCTGTTCAGATCGGCGGCCCGTCAGGCGGCTGTATCCCGGATCAGCATCTTGATATCGAAATTGATTATGAATCTTTAAAGACCGTCGGAGCTATGATGGGATCGGGCGGTATGGTTGTGATGGACGAAGGAACCTGTATGGTTGACATCGCAAGGTTCTTTATGGATTTCATTCAGAAAGAAAGCTGCGGAAAGTGCATCCCATGCAGGGAAGGAACGCGAAGGATGCTCGAGATTCTCAACAGCATCAGTTCCAGCTATCGCAACAAGACTTCCGCCCAAACACTGCAAAGATTCAAGGGCGTGATGTCTCTTCGTAAACTCGCCCAGGTCATCAAAGACACAAGCCTTTGCGGTCTCGGCCAGACAGCTCCGAATCCGGTGCTTAGCACCTTAAGGTGGTTCCCGCACGAATACGAAGCGCACATCTACGAACGCAAATGTCCGGCGGGTGTCTGCAAGGAATTGCTCACTTACAAAATTGACGAAAAGAAATGTAAAGGCTGTACTTTGTGCGCAACCAAATGCCCAGTAGAGGCAATTAAGGGAGCCAAAAAGGCGCCTCATTACATCATCGAAGAAAAATGTATCGGCTGCGGCGGATGCGCGGATGTCTGTCCGTTCAAGGCAGTTGAGGTATCGTAATATTTAATTTTAGTTAATAACAAAATAAGAATTTTGGAACTTATATGGTAACGATTGAAGTAAACGGAAGAAAAGTAAAGGCGGCAAAAGACCAGATGCTGCTTGAAGTCCTCAGGCAGGAAGGTATCGATATTCCGACCCTTTGTCATATCGAAGGTCTTACACCCACAGGGGCATGCAGGTTATGCGTTGTCGAAATCGCCGGTATGAACGGTCTTGTACCGAGCTGCGCTTATCCGGTCAGCGATGGTATGAAAGTTCAGACACATTCGCCAAGGGTTATGGAAGCAAGAAAAACGATTGTCGAGCTTCTGCTGGCCAACCATCCTGACGACTGCCTCTATTGCGTAAGAAATAATAACTGCGGTCTACAGAATCTTGCCGCGATGCTCGGCGTTCGCGAAAGAATCTACAGGGGCGGCAGGAACGAACATAAAATCGACACCTCGAGCCCGTCGATTATTCGAGACCCCAACAAATGCGTCCTTTGCGGCAGATGTGTAAGGGTGTGCGAAGAAATACAAAATGTTTCGGCCATTGATTTTGTCAACAGGGGAAGCAAGGCTATCGTCGGAACCGCCTTCGAGCAGGGATTGAATGTTTCAAGCTGCATCAAATGCGGCCAGTGTATTATGGCTTGCCCGACAGGAGCGCTTAGAGAAAACAGCAGTGTAAGCGATGTTATCAGTGCCTTGAAAGACCCCGATAAATATGTCGTCGTTCAGCACGCACCGGCTGTTTCGGTCAGCCTTGCCGAAGAATTCGGCATTCCGGCCGGTACGGATGTTTGCGGAATTATGACTACCGCTCTTAGACTTTTCGGCTTCAAAAGGGTCTTCGAGACAAGCTTCTCTGCCGATTTGACAATTATGGAAGAAGCCTCCGAACTTGTCCACAGGATTAAGAACGGCGGAGTTATGCCGATGATGACAAGCTGCTCGCCGGGCTGGATTAAGTACGTCGAACAGTTCTATCCCGAATATATTCCGAATCTTTCGACCTGCAAAAGCCCCCAGCAGATGCTCGGCGCGGTTATTAAGAGCTTCTTCGCACAGCGTGAAGGAATCGACCCGTCGAAGATTTACAGCGTTTCGATAATGCCATGCGTCGCTAAGAAATTCGAATGCGAAAGACCCGAAATGAACCAGAACGGCCTGGCGGATATTGACGCTGTTCTGACCACTCGAGAACTTGCCGAAATGATTCGTTATTTCGGAATCGACATTAAGAAATTATCGCCCGATGCCGCTGACACACCGTTCGGTATGCGAAGCTCGGCAGGAAAACTCTTCGGCGTATCCGGCGGCGTAATGGAAGCGGCCATAAGAACCGCATATCATTTCGTAACCGGAAAAGAGCTTACAGATCTTGAAGTTAAAGACGTTCGCGGCCTAAACGGAGTAAAACAGGCCAAGGTAAATATTGAAGGTCTTGAGCTGGGCGTTGCTGTCGTAAGCGGTTTGGGAAATGCCGGCAAACTTCTTGAAGAAATTAAAGCCGGTAGAAACGATCTTCACTTTATCGAAGTTATGACTTGTCCCGGCGGCTGCATCGGCGGCGGCGGTCAGCCTCTGAACGGAGACCAGAAAGCCATTCGTGCAAGGATGAAAGCTCTCTACAGTATCGATTCGAACGATTCGATCAGGACTTCGCACGGAAACAAGGCAGTTGTGAGATTGTATGACGAATTCCTCGGCAAACCGCTCGGCGAAAAGAGCCATAAACTTCTGCATACTCATTATGCAAAAAGGCAGGTTATAAGATAATCAATGCGAGACAGCAGTAATAAACCTTTGGTTACGACACTTGGCGATCGATGCAGGATTTGCTATACCTGCGTTCGGGAATGCCCGGCAAAGGCGATAAGGATTGCCAACGGCAGGGCGGAAGTTATTTCCGAACGATGCATCGGATGCGGAAACTGCATCCGTGTTTGCAGCCAGAAAGCCAAAAAAGTACTCGACTCAAAGCAGAAGGTCTATGAAATGCTGAAAGCAGGCGTAAAAACCGCTGTCATTCTCGCCCCCAGCTTTCCTGCTGAATTTGTAGATATCGATTGGAAACGCCTCGTGGGTATGATTAGAAAACTCGGCTTCGCTTATGTTAACGAAGTTGGATTCGGCGCAGACCTCGTTGCGAAAAAGTATAAACAGCTTCTCGAGCAGGGCGGGCCTGAAAAAAGGTACATTGCTACAAATTGTCCCGCGATTATTGCATACGTCGAAAGATATCATCCGGATTTGGTCAAAAACCTGTCGCCCATTGTTTCGCCGATGGTCGCTGCGGCAAAGGTGCTTCATAAGATTCACGGAAATGATTTGAAAATTGTTTTTGTCGGCCCATGTATCGCCAAAAAAGGTGAAATCGCGAGCGTCAATATGGACAGCGAAGTTACGGCAGGTTTAACATTTGTCGAACTTCGTGAAATGTTCGAAGCTGACTCGATTAAACCAGATGACGTGCAGGACAGCCGGTTTGACGAACCGCTTGCCGGGATTGGCGCGATATTCCCGATCAGTAAAGGGTTGTTCCAATCTGCGGGAATAAACGAAGATTTAGTTTCCGGAAATATCGTTTCTGTCGAAGGCGGCAATGATTTTGTGGACGCATTCAGGGAATTTGAAAACGGCGATATGAAGATTCAACTGCTTGAAGTCCTCGCCTGCAACGGGTGCATTATGGGCCCGGGCATTTCGCATAACAAGCCGATGTTCAGCAGGAGAGCTTCAGTCGGCTCTTACGTCCAGGAAAAAATGCAAAACTTTAACAGCGAGAAATGGAACGAGAACATTCAAAAATTCGAAAATCTCGACTTTTCGAGGAGATTTTCCATTTACGATCAGAGAATCAAAATTGTCCGGCAAGACGATCTCGAACAGATTTTGAAAAGAATGGGCAAAAACGAGCCCGCCGATGAGCTCAACTGCGGCGCTTGCGGGTATAATACTTGTCGCCAGCACGCACAGGCCATTTTGCAGGGGCTTGCCGAAAGCGAAATGTGCCTCCCTTACGCTATCGAGCAGCTTCATAAAACCGTCGATGACCTTGCGATGTCGAACAAACAGCTTGCCAATACTCAGGATGCCCTGATGCAGTCGGAAAAGCTCGCCAGTATGGGCCAGTTGGCCGCCGGTGTCGCTCACGAGATTAACAATCCGTTAGGAGTTGTCCTTATGTATGCTCATCTGCTGCTCGAAAAATATCAGCAGGATGCGCTGCTTAGCGGCGATTTGCGACTCATAGCTGAACAGGCTGACAGGTGCAAGAGAATTGTAGGCGGATTATTGAATTTCGCACGGAAAAACAAGGCTATTCTGCAGCCCGTCGATGTTAGTGAGATTGTGGAAAAATCCGTTCAGGCAGTTCCGAACGAAAAAGGAATTGAAATAAAGGTTGAGAACCATCTTGAAAATAGAACCGCGGAACTTGACGGAGACCAGATGACGCAGGTTTTCAGCAATTTAGTCGCAAACGCTCTTGCCGCAAGCGAAAAGCAGGGAAAGATAGTTATTAAAATCGCCGGCGATGACAAAAGGCTCAATATTAAAGTTATAGATTCGGGGACCGGAATTGTCAGGGAAAATATTTCGCGAATCTTCGACCCCTTTTTTACCACAAAACAGATTGGAGAAGGGACCGGCCTCGGACTTGCAGTTGCTTACGGTATAGTAAAAATGCACAGGGGCGATATAAAAGTCGAATCAAACGCGGATAAATCCAACGGCCCGACCGGCACAACATTTACCGTTATTTTGCCGCGTATGCCTGTTAACGGTTATCAATAATGGAATTAATTTAATAAAAGGTTATAAATATGAAAAAGAAAATTTTGATCGTTGATGATGACACTGATTTTATAGGCCAGCTCGAAATTTTGCTTTCAAATGCCGAGTACGACATTGATAAGGCTTATAGCAAAGCTGAAGCGGAAAAATATCTCGACAATAATAATAAACCTGATTTGGCGATAGTGGATCTTATGATGGAAAATACAGATTCCGGTTTTGCGCTTTGCTATCATATCAAAAAGAAATATAATAATCTTCCGGTTATAATGGTTACTGCTGTTACGAATGAAACAGGTTTCCAGTTTGACGCCGCTACCCCCGAAGATAAGGCCTGGATCAAGGCAGACGCTTTTCTCGCAAAGCCCATTCGTTTCGAGCAGCTTAAACGCGAAATGAACAGGCTTTTAGGAAATTAAAAGTGGCCAATTTATTCAAAGTTCTTGTTGTCGATGATGAGCCGGGTATGCGTTCGGGCATCGCGCGTATTCTCAATGATTCCACTATCACACTGCCGGAAATGAAAACAGATGTGTGCTTCTCGGTTACCGAAGCCGAAAGCGCCGAGCACGGCCTTGAACTTATTGAATCACAAAAACCTGACATATTGCTGCTCGACCACAAGCTCCCCGGCATGTCGGGGCTTGAACTTCTTGTTAAATTGACAGAAAAGAAAATCGATATTCTTACTGTAATGATGACCGCGTATGCTTCTCTGGAAACAGCCGTCGAAGCTACTAAAAACGGGGCTTACGATTTTCTCGCGAAACCATTTTCGCCTGCCGAGCTTAAACACCTTATGCGAAAAGCTTCAAGCAGGATCCTCTATAAACGTCAGGCGCAAAGTCTCGCCGAAGAAAAGAAGAAACTGCGTTTTGAGTTTATTTCCGTTCTTGCCCACGAATTGAAATCGCCCCTTGCCGCTATTCAGGGGTATTTAAATATCATTCGCGACAGGGTTTCAGGCGAGGATATCGGCCACTATGATGCCGTTATCGACAGAAGCCTGATTCGTCTTGAAGGAATGAAAAAGCTTATTTTCGATTTGCTCGATATGACGCGCATCGAATCCGAACAGCGGAAAAGAGATTTGACCGATGTCAATCTTAACCACGCTGTCAAAAAATCAGTCGATGCCTTCGCATTGTCCGCAAAAGAACATAATATTTCGGTTCATTTTGATGTGCCCGAAGATTTAACGATCAAGGCCGATGTGCTTGAGCTTGACATAATGATTAATAACCTTGTCTCAAATGCTATCAAATATAACAGGCCCGGCGGCAAAGTCGATATCTCTGTAGCAGAGCAGGGGCCGTATATTGTTATAAAAGTATGCGATACCGGTATAGGGATGAAAGAAGAAGAACAGAAAAAACTGTTCAAGGATTTCGTCAGGATTAGAAACGAACAGACCCGAAATATCGTAGGAAGCGGTCTGGGACTTTCGACAGTCAACAAGCTTGTACAATTATATGATGGAAAGATCAGCGTGCATAGCGAGTTTTCCAAAGGCTCGTGCTTCACAGTTGAACTCCTGAAAAATTCACATCAAAAAACGAAAGATGAAAGTGAATCGTCAGCAGATAAAATCATGGCTAAAACAGAATGACCCTGTCGAACTTGCCAAATTGCGAGAATTGGCTGACAATGTCCGCCGGGAAAACGTAGGAAACCAGATACATCTGCGGGGCTTAATCGAGTTTTCAAATATTTGCAGCAGAAGGTGCTTATACTGCGGCATAAATGCATGCAATAATAAAATTCAGCGTTACCAGATGACCGGCGATGAAATTCTCCAATGCGCTCGAACCGCTCAGCAGCTTGGATATGAAACGGTTGTACTTCAAAGCGGCGAAAATAAAAAACTCGATGTAAATTTTATCGCTGATGTTACAAGAAAAATCAAAAGCACAACAACGCTTGCCGTTACTTTAAGTGTTGGAGAATGGAATTTTGAAACTTATAAATTCTGGAAACAGACCAGCGCAGACAGATTTCTGCTTAGATTCGAAACAAGCAATGACCAGTTATACCGCCGTCTTCATCCCGACAGCAAAAACGGCGTAGCGGAAAGATTCGAAGCATTAAAATCTTTAAGAGATCTCCAATACGAAGTCGGCAGCGGCATCATGATCGGTCTTCCAGGCCAAAGCTATGACATACTTGCCGATGATTTGCTCAAATTCAAAGAACTTGACCTCGATATGATTGGCGTCGGACCTTATATTAAGCATCACAATACAGACCTTGGCAGACAGTTGCAGTCCTTCATGCTCGACGACGAAAATCAGGTTCCCGCCACCGAAGAAATGACTTATAAAGTCATAGCCTTGAGCCGCCTGCTCTGCCCGAAAGCTAATATTCCGAGCACCACTGCACTGGCGACGCTCAACAAGCAGAGCGGAAGAGAGAAGGGCCTTTGCAGCGGCGCAAATATTGTTATGCCCAACGTAACGCCGCCCGAATACCGCCTGATGTATGAGATTTATCCGGCAAAAGCCTGTATTTATGAAACCGCAGAAGCCTGCCACTCCTGCATGCTCAAGCGTATCGAAAGCATCGGACGCGAAATCGGAACAGGCTGCGGCATTTCGCCTCGATTCCTTGAAAGACAAAAAATGGGGTTTAATTTATAATGATAAACAAAAAAAAATTCAGCAGCACTGTAAAAGATTTTATCAATGACGATTTTCTGCAGAAATTAATTAGCGATTCAAAACCGGATAAAAAAGCCGTCACGGATATTATTTCCAAAAGCCTGAATAAGCAGGCGCTTTCAGTGGAAGAAACTGCCGTACTCATAGCCGCCGATAAAGATTTAACGGAAGTAATTTTTGAAGCCGCACGAAAGCTCAAACGCGAGGTTTATGGAAACAGGATAGTCCTCTTCGCGCCGCTCTATATCGGAAACAAATGTATTAATAACTGCGCTTATTGCGCGTTTCGTTCTTCAAATAAAGAAGCGGTCAGACGAACTTTGAACAGCCAGGAAATATCAAACCAGGTGCAGGCGCTTGAAGACGTCGGACATAAAAGATTAATTCTCGTCTTTGGTGAGCATAAGGATTACGATGCGGCCTTTATTGCCGATTGCGTCAGGCAGATTTACAGCATTAAATCCGGTCATGGCGAAATCCGCAGGGTCAACATAAACGCCGCGCCGCTTGATATCGAAGGCTACAAAACCGTCAAGGCCGCCGGTATTGGAACATACCAGATTTTTATGGAAACTTATCACCATGAAAGTTATCGAAAGTACCATCCCGCGAATACTAAAAAAGGCGATTATCTTTATCGTCTCGACGGCTTAAGCAGGGCCTTCGAAGGCGGATGCGATGACGTAGGCATTGGCGCGTTATTTGGTTTATACGATTGGCGGTTTGAAACGCTCGGCCTTGTAAGTCACGCTCTCTTTCTGCAAAAAAACTACGGCGTCGGTCCCCACACGATCAGTTTCCCGCGCATCCAGCCTGCCGCGGGCACTATCCTTGAGGAAAAATGGAAAGTCAAAGACGAACATTTCAAAAAACTCGTCGCAATCTTGAGACTTGCCGTTCCATACACTGGCTTGATTCTCACCGCTCGCGAAAATCCGCAGCTTAGAAGGGAAATGATGGGCTTTGGCGTCTCGCAAATCGACGCAGGAAGCAGAATCGAGATTGGCGGCTATACAGATTTCGGCAATCAGCAGGTAAAAGAACGAGAGCAGTTTATGCTCGGCGATATTCGCAGCCTCGACAGCGTTATGAAAGAGCTTATCGAAGATGATTTTGTGCCAAGTTTCTGTACCGCGTGTTACAGGCTCGGCCGAACAGGCGAACATTTTATGGAATTCGCCATTCCCGGTTTTATTAAAAGATTCTGCCAGCCGAACGCGCTTACTACTTTGATGGAATATCTTGTCGATTACGCGTCCGAAGAAACAAGAGCCTCCGGCCTGAAGCTGATTAATGCAGAGCTTGAAAAAATTAAAGATGAAAAAATCAAAGCGCAGGTAAAACAGCGTCTGAAAATTATTCAGGAATCTCAGCAAAGGGATTTATATTTTTGATGAATTTTCGCAGAGAAAACGATTTGTTGGGTAAAATGGAATTGCCCGCCGATGCGCTTTACGGCATCCAAACCGCAAGGGCGATAGAGAACTTCCCGCTCGCGCTCCGTCCCGTGCATCACAAGCTTATATCCGCTTTCGGAGCCGTTAAACTTGCCTGCGCAAAAGCAAATCACGAGCTTGGCAAATGGGATGAAAATCTCTTTTCGGCAATTGTTCAGGCCTGTCAGGAAATGATGGCAGGAAAACTCAATGAGCAAATAAAAGTCGATGCTCTTCAGGGCGGCGCTGGAACAAGCACAAATATGAACGTTAACGAGGTGCTCGCAAACCGTGCTTTGATAATTCTCGGAAAATGTGCCGGCGATTACGATTGCATTTCACCCATTGATGATATAAATCTTCACCAATCGACTAATGACACCTATCCAACCGCTCTAAAAGTTGCCGCTCTGTGGCAGCTTTCAGAGCTCGAACATAAAATTGTAATTTTGCTTGAGCATTTCCAGCAGAAAGAAAAAGAATTCGCCAATATCGTAAAGCTCGGCAGAACCCAATTGCAGGATGCTGTCCTGACTACTCTCGGCCGTCAAATGAGCGCGTATGCCGATGCCATAGGCCGTGACAGATGGCGAATTTTTAAATGCGCAGAGCGTCTGCGGGTCATAAATCTCGGCGGAACCGCGATTGGAACCGGTCTCGGCGCTCCGCGGAAATTTATCTTCCGTGCAGCCGAACATCTCAAAGAAGTTGCAAATCTCCCGGTTTGCAGAGCGGAAAATTTAATCGATGCAACTCAAAATACCGATGCCTTCGTTGAGGTCAGCGGGATACTCAAGGCGCTCGCTTCTAATCTCCTGAAAATTTCCACCGACCTTCGCATCCTCTCCAGCGGCCCGGATGGCGGAATCGGCGAAATCATCCTGCCCGCAAGGCAGGCCGGCTCTTCGATAATGCCCGGCAAAGTAAATCCCGTTATCCCCGAGGCTGTCTCGCAGGCAGCCATGATGGTAATGGCAAACGATACCGCAATTGCGCATGCCTGTTCAGCGGGGAACCTCGATTTAAATCAGTTTATGCCCCTTATTGCCGATACGATATTGACAAATATCCAGCTCCTGGCAAATGCCTGCGATATTTTCGCCAAATTCTGTATTAGCAGAATTCAGCCTGATGAAAAACGTTGCAGTCAGAATGTCGAAACCTCAACCGCGATAGTCACTGCGCTTGTCGAAAAAATTGGTTACAAAACCGCACAGCAAATTGCGATCGCCGCAAAAAATGAAAATAAAACTATCCGTCAAATCGTCCTCGAAAAGGCCATAATGGCCGAAACCGAATTTAATAATCTGATTTCATCCCAAAAAATAACCATGCTCGGCAGCGCAATCGATACGGAGAAGAAATGACCACGGCGCCAAAATCAATGCGTTTGCATATCGGAATTTTCGGCAGAAGAAACGTCGGCAAATCATCGCTTCTTAACGCCATTACCCGCCAGCAGGTCTCCATAGTTTCTGACACCGCAGGAACGACAACCGACCCCGTCGAAAAACCGATGGAGTTTCTGCCTTTAGGCCCTGTGCTCTTTATCGATACCGCGGGAGTCGATGATGTTGGATCTCTCGGCGAGTTGCGCATTAAAAAAACAAAGAGGATTTTTGACCGGACCGAGCTGGGAATTATTGTCAGTGACAACGGCCAATGGGGACCATTTGAAAAGAGTATTTATCAGGAGTTGACAGCGAGCAATACTCCTGTTATAGCGGTCTTTAATAAATCTGATATCGCGCCCGTGCAGCAGGCTGCCAAAACCGAGCTAAAAGCAAACGGAATTCCTTACGTGGAAACATCTGTCATCAGACAAAAAGGAATTTTGGATTTGCGCCAAGAGATAATTAAAAATGCCCCTGAAAGTTTTGTAAATTATTCGACAATTATGGGCGACCTTGTTTCGCCGGGCGATCTGGCCGTCCTTGTCGTTCCAATCGATAAAGAAGCACCTAAAGGCAGGCTCATCCTCCCCCAGGTGCAGAGCATTCGTGATTTGCTCGACCATGACGCTTATTGTGTCGTTGTAAAGGAACGCGAGTTGGCAGATGTCCTCAAAAGATTCGAGAATAATCCCCCCAAAATAGTCGTTACCGATTCGCAGGCTTTCTTGAAAGTTGCCGCCGAGACGCCCGACAAAATACCAATGACTTCCTTTTCCATCCTTTTTGCGAGGTACAAAGGCGACCTTAACACCTTTGTCAATGGCGCTGCCTCTATTGAAAAATTGAAGGCCGGCGATAAGGTTCTTATCGCAGAATCCTGCTCCCATCATCCCATTGCCGATGACATAGGCCGCGTCAAAATCCCTCGCTGGATGCAGCAGTATATCGGCGGTGAACTGCAATTCGACACCTATCAGGGTAACGATTTCCCCGAAAATCTGGCCAATTACAAGCTTGTCGTGCAATGCGGAGGCTGTATGACTAACAGGCGTCAGGTGCTTTCAAGAATCGAGCATTGCAGAAAAAATGGTGTGCCAATTACAAATTATGGGGTTGCTATTGCCTATATTCTTGGTATATTTGAAAGGGCTTTAAGGCCGTTTGCCGGGGGACTGGATTATTTCAGGAAAGGTGTAGAGATATGACAGAAAAGAAATGTGTGATTCTGGCTATTGATGACGATCCTGACGTGCTCAACGGATTGAGAATTATCCTCGAAGCCAGTGGTATGGAAATGGTCGAGGCATATTCCGCAGAGGAAGGAATTAAAAAGTATAAAGAATCGAAACCGGATTTTATTCTCGTTGATTTGATGATGGAGGAGGTTGACGCAGGCCTGAACTTTGTTAAAGAAATGAAAATTTTAAATAACAAGGCGCCTATCTATATGCTCTCAAGCGTCGGCGACAGCTTGAGCCAGAATATGAATTATACAGATCTCGGTCTTGACGGGCTGCTCCAGAAACCCGTAAATAATAAAACTCTTCTGAAAATCATCCAGTCAAGAATACAGGCTTAATGAAGGATTTTCAATGACGCCGGCTAAAGGATTTACCCAAATTGTTTATTTCAGTGTAATTTTATTTTCTTTTTTATTATTTCCGCATTCTCCCGCGTTTGCAAAAGAACTTCCGTTTGTTGTCCCCAACATTAAAGCGCCGGTCTTTACAAACAGAAATTTCTCAATAACAAAATATGGCGCTGTTGCTGACGGCCTTACAAAAAATACCAAAGCGTTCGAAAAAGCAATCAATGCTTGCGCAAATTCCGGCGGCGGAAAAGTGGTTGTCCCTAAAGGCATCTGGCTCACTGGCCCCATTGCTCTAAAAAGTAATGTTAATTTACATCTAGAAGCAGGCTCATTGATTCTCTTCAGCCCTGATTTCAACGATTATCCCCTCACAATCAGATCATCGGGCGGAAAACCTGAAGTTTGCTGTGTTCCCCCGATTTTCGGCGAGGATCTGCATAATATCGCGATCACAGGTTCCGGTATTATCGATGGCAGCGGCCACGCATGGCGCCCCGTCAAGAAATCAAAAACGACCGAATCGCAGTGGCAAAACCTCATCTCTTCAGGTGGAGTTGTCGATGAAAAATCGAAAATATGGTATCCCTCTGTCGAAGCGATGAACGGCCCCAAAACGGTTGAAAAGCTGATTGCCAATAACGCATATATAAAAGATTACGCTGCCGCAAAACAATATCTCCGCCCCGTAATGGTCGGCCTTGTAAATTGCAAAAATGTTCTGCTCGATGGCCCGACCTTCCAGAATTCTCCGAATTGGAACATCCATCCGCTTCTTTGCGAAAATATGATTATCCAGAACATAACCGTACGAAATCCGTGGTACTCGCAGAATGGTGACGGCCTCGACCCCGAATCATGCAGAAATGTCATAATCAGAAATTGTAAATTCGATGTCGGCGATGATGCCATTTGCATGAAATCCGGAAAAGATGAAGAAGGCCGAAGCAGGGCAGTTCCTACTGAAAATGTCGCTGTGGAAAATTGTATCGTCTATCACGGTCATGGCGGATTTGTTATCGGCAGTGAAATGTCAGGCGGCATTCGAAATATTTACGTTCGCAACTGTAATTTCCTCGGCACCGATACGGGACTCAGATTTAAAAGCGCCCGCGGCAGAGGCGGCATCGTCGAAAAAATTTATATCCAGGATATCTATATGAAAGATATTCCGCAGGATGCCATTATTTTTGATCTTTTCTATTCGGGCAAAAATAATTCTTCTGACCGGCAATTTGTTGCAAATGAGGAAACCCCAGTTTTCAAAAATATGCATTTCCATAACATTGTCTGCTCCGGTGCCGCAAGAGCAATGACGATTCAGGGCCTTCCTGAAATGCCTACACGCGATTTGACTTTTGAAAATATGTCTTTCTCGGCTAAACAGAGCATTAACTGCTTTGAAACCAGCAATATAAAATTTAAAAATGTTAACATCATGCAGGAAAAAGGCCCCGCTTTCGATATGTTCAACTGCAGAAATTTCGAATTTGAGAAAATAACATTTAACGAGTCTTTGCCTGTTTTTATGAATCTTACCGGAGAAAAAACAAACAACATCGAGCTTAAAGATTTCAATAAATCTATTATGGATAAGATTCGCGTTGATGAAAAAACCAATCCCGACGCTGTTATAATCAGCAAATCTGTTATATCTTATTTGTTCTACGTTACAGACCTTCTGCCGCCGATCCCTCTTCTAAAATAATCCCAGGCCCTTCCTCAGTTTCGATTTTTACGTTCTTCAGCGTTACCTTCGCGTTGCGAATTGTCAATCCCTTCGGCGCTTTGATATATACATTCTCAAGCAGAATTTCCGTTATAGGCCATTCAGGTGTTCCGACAATAAAACCCGCGTTCTTCGGGCTGTCAGCCGTCAGATTCATAATTTTGATCCTGCTGTATTTTGGCGTTGTATCTGTTACCGCTTGCGCAGAATCTTGTTTGGGGATTTTAGGATAATATGCCGTAATATTAATCGGCGCCTTGACATTTTTCATAGTGATATTGCTGTACTCGATATTCTTAACAATTCCGCCTCTTCCTCTGGCGGATTTAATTCTTAGCCCGCTCTCCGTATTCTCAAAAGTGCAGTTCTTTACAGTCATATTTTGAACGCCGCCGTTAGTTTCGCTCCCGATTGACATTCCATGCCCGTGAAGGAATTTGCAGTTTCTTACATTAATATATTGGCACGCCGCGTCTGGATGAGCAAGGTCTTGATGACCGGACTTTATTGCGATATTGTCGTCGCCCGCGTCAATGATGCAATCTGAAATATTGACATACCGTGATGCGCTTGGGTCTATAGCGTCCGTGTTCGGCGATTCGTCAGGAGAAATAATTTTCACCCTTACAATGTCAACGTCTTCGCAGTCCCTCGGCACAAGGTGAAACGTCGGCGAATTTGTCAGCGTAACATCTTTTATTCGCACGCCCACACATCTGTTCAAAACCACCATTCTCGGCCTTTTAAGCTTTTCAGGCTGTTTCGTCTTTTTCGCTTCTATTGCCGCAGGCCACCATCTTTGCCCCGACCCGTCGATCGTTCCCTGTCCATCGATTGTTATATTCGTAAGATCGTTTCCGTTGACAAAACCCAGAGGATTTCTGTATGTTTCATCTTCCGGATTTTTAAAATCATTCGGCTCATCAGTCGCTTTCAGCGCCGCTCCTTTTTCAAGCCGCAGCGTCATATTGCTCCTGAGAAAAATCGGCTTACTCAGATACGTCCCCTCGCTTAAACGGACAATTCCGAATCCTGCTTTCCCGCATTCGTCAATCGCTTTTTGAATCGCCTCTGTATCGAGC
>JAKJEQ010000042.1:0-10675 GCA_022705345.1 Planctomycetota bacterium
ATAACTGAGCGAGTCTTCGGATGACCTTATATCCAATGCGCCGAATCCTCGTTTGCTGTCTTTTATCGCTCTTTTCAGCAGTTCTACAATTTCGTTTTTTTCTATCGGCTTGAATTCAAAAACAGTACTTCTGGATATAAGAGGGGAATTGATTGAAAAATAGGGGTTTTCGGTTGTCGCACCGATCAATATGATAACTCCTTTTTCGACATCATCCAGAAGTACATCCTGCTGGGCGCGATTGAATCGGTGAATTTCATCTATGAAAAGGACGGTTTTGGTGCCGCTTGTCAAAATCGTATCCTTTGCCTTTTGGATTACCGCGCGAATATCCGCAACCGAAGCGGCAGGGGCGCTTATGTAATGAAATTTCGCGTTCACTATCCCGGCGATTATAGTAGCAAGAGAAGTTTTGCCGGTCCCCGGCGGCCCAAAAAAGATCAAGCTGCTTAATGAACCGGCGTCAAGCATTCGACGAAGCAGCTTCCCGTGCCCGATGAAATCCTTCTGACCCGCAAATTCATCAAGTGTGCGCGGACGCATTCTGGCCGCTAGTGGTGCGTTTGTTTGAAGTTGAGCCCTTTCAACTTCTGAAAATAGGGATTCATTTTTGCCTTTTAATGCCATTCGGCACTATTATACAAGGCTTTGGGCCGGTTTGTCGATAATAATATTCGTTAGTTTGCGTTTACTCCGGTTTTGGACAACTCGAAAATCCTGAATGTGTTTTTTCCTGCCTGCTTGGCGGAATAAAGTGCGCTGTCGCTGCATTTTGTTATATCATCCGGAGTCATATCTCCGTCGAACTGACCTACTCCGATACTGACTGAAAGAGATATCTTGTTTCTTTCCCAGGTAATTGGAAAACCTGAAACTTCCTTGATTATTCTGTCAGCTACCGTTGAAGCTTCCGAAACCGAGGTGCTCGGCAGGATAATCGCAAATTCGTCTCCGCCGTATCGGGCAGCAATATCGATCTTTCGAATGCATGACGCTATCTTTGTGCTGACTCGTTTGATAGCTGCGTCGCCTGCCTTGTGCCCATACGTATCATTGATTGATTTGAGATTATCCATATCTATCATTATAGCAGATAGCTTTCCGCCATAACGCTGGCATCTCCGCAGTTCGGTTTCAAGATGTTCATAAAAGGTTCTATAGTTGACAAGTCCGGTCAAGCCGTCTGTTCGTGCCAGTACCTGGGATTTTTCATATACTTTTATGTTTCCAATTGACGCGCCAATTAAAAATCTGAACAGCTCAATTATGGCGATATCGTCTTTAGAGAACTCATCTGCGTTGATCTTATCGGCAAGGTTAAGAACGCCTACGACTCTGTTGTTTGAAATCAGCGGAGCTATTATACAGGTACGCGTGCAGTAGTTTTGCGAAAATCTGCAAGTATATCTTTCTGGTTCTATCGTTTTATCTTTTACAATAACAAGTTCCTTATTTCGAACGGCTGTTATCATCGGCGACATATTAGCCTGGTTCAAAGATACAATGTTGTTAATCAGCCAGGTATGATTATGGCTCTCAAGGTGCAGCATATCGCTCGACTGATCAAGAATGTATAAAGAAACAAAACGGGCGTTGATCAATCTTGGCAACTGCTCAACGCAAATTTTGCCTATCTGTTGAATATCAAGGCAGTTCAATTGCTGTGCAAGGGGGGTAATGGCATCGAGAATCTTTGTGTCTTTCATAGGGTTCATGTTCCAGTGGTTAATAAAACATAGTTTTACGACATCGGTCGAACAAACTTATCTATCTTAACTTTCACCTTTCTATAAAGTCCGAAAAAAACTTCTATATAGTGTACCAGGCAAGGTTGGAGGCATATAGGCGGCACATTCTGCTTCTCCTTGCCATCTAAAGAATAAGAAGAATTTTCACAGAAGACAAATTGCTAAAAAACTTTAAAAAAAACCAAAAAAATTGTTGACGATTATCGGAATATGTTTTACATTTTATAAAACGTAAAAGTTGTTTTTTTGAGCACTGGAAGGTCTTTTGCAAATGTTGGGAATTGAGCAGTCTGGATCAAAGAGTGAAAGCAGGGGCTTTACAGTTCCTGAAAAATTGTATCGCATCGGCGACATTGTTCGCTGCACTCCTTTTTCTCGTCAGACTATTCACAACTACACTATTATGGGTCTGATAAGGGAATCTTCATGGACTCAGGGAGGACATCGTTTATATGACGAAAGTGTTTTCGCCAAACTTTCCAAAATAGCTGAAATGAGAAAAACAAAAACTTTAGGGCAAATAAGAGATTTGCTCTAAATATATTTTTAGATGGAACGATAATACTAGGACGTTAAGAGTAAAAGGAATACTGATTTGATGATAAATAACAGGCAAACGGAATTGTCATCACTGGTTCGAGACAATATCGATGAAATACTTGTCCGAATCATTCAGTTCACAAATATTCATCATAATCTTATTTCAGAAAATATTCGTGGTTACAGGGCCGCCGGCTTTGTACCGATGTTTATTGATGTCGAGGATTTCGCGAAGGTTATTTCCATTGCACTCACGGAACATCAAAAAACAAAAAGACTGGCGCTTTGCGACAGCAGGACGGTTACGTTTTTGAAGGACGGCGAATTTGCAGTAGAACCCCAGGTTGATTTTGAAGCCGCCGATTTGATGTGCAAAGATTTGCCGGGGTATCTTGACCTTCAAAAGAGCAGGTTAAGAGAGAACATTGCAAATAATAAAGCCGCTTGCGCATTGTTCTATCACAAATTAAATGAAATGACTAATCAGGTTACGGATGACCCGGTTGAAAATCAGATTTAATCTAAACTAATTATGAGTTTTTTTGGCTAAAATTAGCAGGCACCGGAGGAATAGATGGCGCAGGGAAGTGTACAGAAGCTTGCCAGGCTGAACGCCAATACCAGGCACAAAGCTATGGTTTTGGCGATCGCCAGCGGTAAAGGCGGTGTGGGCAAAACTAACATCACGGCGAATCTTGCGATTTGTTTTGCCGCAGCGGGCAAAAAGGTTGCTGTTCTCGACGCTGATTTCGGTTTGGCAAATCTCGACATCATTTTTGGCATCAACAGTAAATATAATCTTGCTCATTTTATCAAAGGCGTCAAGTCACTTGATGAAATCGCGCATACTGCCTGCGAAGGCGTCGATATCTTCTGCGGTCTTGCAGGATTCGAGCAGCTTGCCCAGAAGACGGATTTTGCAAGGGAGCGAATTGTCGCTTCGATGGACAAACTTGCTGAGAATTATGACATTGTTCTTATTGATACCGCCGCTGGAATCAGCAAGGCGGTTATGGCCTTTTGCCTTGCCTGCGATCACACCATACTTGTAGGCACTCCAGATCCCGCCGCAATTACGGATGTTTATATGCTTATGAAAGCTATGAATATTCATAAATACAAGGGAAGAATGAGCCTTTTAGTCAATATGGCTCAAAACGACACTCAGGGGAAGAAAGTTTATAAACAAATTGCGTATGCAGCCGCACAATTTCTTGATATCAGGCTCAATATGGCCGGTATTGTGCCGCGAGACGCAAATGTTATATCGTCAGTTCAAAAAAGAGAACCCTTTGTTCTTGCCTGCCCCAAAACGGCCGCCGCTAAATCACTTATGTCGATAGCTGCCAAAATCAGCAGGGTCCCGATGGCTTCGGGCGAATATGGGTTTTTTAGAAAAGTTGTTAATTGGTTCTTTTAAACATTGGAGGGTGCAATAATGCCCGCGGCAAAAAAAGCAGCAGCAGAAGTTGATATAGATTTGATTTGGAAAAAGTACTTTAAGGAAAAGTCCGAAGAGTACCGCAATAAACTTATGGAGCATTATCTTCCGCTGGTTAAATATACCGCCGAAAGAATATATGTTAAACTGCCTGACAAAGTCGAAGTCGATGACCTTGTCAGCGCAGGCATTTTCGGCCTGATGGATGCTATTGACGCATTCGATCCGAAGCGCGGCGTCAAATTCGCCACGTACTGCACTCCCCGTATCAGGGGCGCAATCCTCGATGAACTGCGAAGTATGGACTGGGTTCCGCGATTAGTTCGAGCAAGAGCTCATCAGCTTGGCAACGCCACAAGAACTCTCGAATCTCATCTTGGCAGAGTACCAACCGAGCAGGAAATCGCCGGCGAACTAGATATGGATATGGAGGATTTCTACAGGCTCCAGCGCGATGCCAATGCTGTCGGCCTTGTTTCGCTCAGTAATAGTCTCGATTCCGACGGCGAAAACGATATCTGCGAAATCGATGTTATCGAAGACAAAAAGAGCGAAGACCCAATGACCGAAGCACAAAAGAGGGATCTTAAAACGCTTCTCGGCAAAGGTCTCAGCAGGGCGGAAAGGCTCATTCTTGTCCTTTATTATTATGAAGAGATGACGATGAAGGAAATCGGCGCTACGCTTGATTTGTCCGAATCCCGTGTTTCGCAGATGCATTCTTCGATAATCGCTCGGCTGAAAGCTCAAATGAGCACGAGGAAAAAAGAATTCTCACCCAAGTAATCTCATTTTTGGGGGGCAGGTAAAAAAAACTTTATTTTTTTAACGGATTTTTGTATCCTATTGCGCTTATTCTTTGCAATTATTGAGGTAAAAAATGCGTTTTACGAAAATGCACGGCCTGGGAAATGACTACGTTTATGTCAACTGTTTTGAAGAAAAAGTTTTAGACCCTGTAAAAACTGCTATTCTTGTCAGTGACCGCCATCGGGGCATAGGCGCTGATGGTCTGATTTTGATTTGTCCATCCAAAGCAGCCGATGTCAAAATGCAGATGTACAATGCCGATGGTTCGCAGGCGCAGATGTGCGGCAACGGAATTCGCTGCGTCGCCAAATATGCGTATGAACACAACCTGACAAAAAACAGAAAACCATCTTTGACTGTCGAGACCGGCAGGGGCGTTTTGACTCTCGGCCTTGAAATAAACAGCAGCGACAAAGTTGAACAGGTCTGTGTCAATATGGGAGAGCCTATTTTAGAACCTGCGAAAATTCCTGTATTGCTCGAAGGCGAAAGTGTAATCGAAGCCGCCATTGACGTCCAAAATCAGCGAATGCTGATGACCTGTGTTTCTATGGGCAATCCTCATGCGGTTTTTTTCCTTGATGAAATTGAATCGATCAATATCGAAAAAGTCGGCCCGATTATTGAAAATCACGAGCTGTTTCCGCAACGCGTAAACGCGCATTTTGTCAGAGTTAATTCAAGAAACGAACTTACCATGATAACATGGGAACGCGGCAGCGGTGTAACTCTTGCCTGCGGTACCGGCGCCTCTGCCTGCTGCGCAGCCGCGGTTCTCACCGACAGATGCGACAGAAAAGTATTGGCTCATCTGCCGGGCGGAGATTTACAAATCGAATGGTCGCAAAAAGATAACTGCGTTTATATGACAGGCCCCGCGACAGAAGTTTTCACCGGCGTCTGGCTCGATAATAATGCGAATTGAAGATGAGATAAAAAACAAAGCTCTCTCGCTTGGCTTCGACCTTGCGGGCATTACTACCGCCGACGATATCGACTTCCGGCACATAGAAAATTACAAACAATGGCTCAGTGCAGGCTGCGCAGGCCTGATGACCTATCTTTCCGCCAACCTTGACAAACGCTTCAGCCCCAGATTGCATCTGCCGGACGCCAAATCTGTAATTTGCGTTGCGATTAACTACAAGCCGGCAAAGCCAATTTCCCAAAATCCTGTTCAAATCGCGTTGTTCGCCCTCTATCCCGATTATCATATATTCATCAAAGAGAAACTGCAGTTGCTTGCAGATTTTCTGATGAGCAAAGATTCCAATTTCAAATACAAAATTCGCGTAGATTCATTGCCGTTTGCCGAAAGGCTGTTTGCGATACGCGCGGGTTTGGGTTTCATTGGGAAAAATCGCCTGCTGACAAATGCAAAATACGGTTCTTTTCTGCTGCTCGGCGAAATAATAACAAATATGGAATTACAGCCGGATAATCACGTTGAACAACAGGCCTGCGGAGATTGCAGAAAATGTATAGAATCGTGTCCGACCAAAGCGATTTGCGATAACGGATTCGACGCGAGTAAATGCATCAGTTATCTGACAATGAAAAAGGGCGATGTTGACGATGAGCTGAAGTCAAAAATGGGAACGCATCTTTTCGGCTGCGATGAGTGTTTGCGTGCGTGTCCATATAATGATAAATCTCCGGCCTGCGAAAAACAGCAAATCGGATTTGTCCCACGGGACATAAAAATAAAACCGCAGGAGATAATCGGCTGGACAGAAAAAGATTTTGAAACATTCACAGCAAATTCAACTATGCACTGGATAGGTCTTGAAAAAATGAAACGCAACGCGATTATCTGTAAAAATAATTTGCAAAATCTCTGTGATTAATTGCGTTTATTTACCGAGAACTTCAAGAGCGTCCATAACTTCAAGAACGTGCATATAAGCAGGCCCGCCGCCCATAACCACTGCTACTGAAACCGCATCTAAAATTTGCTCTTTGCTTGAGCCTGTTTCGAGACATTTTTTCACATGGGCCATAATGCACGGATGGCAGTTAACCGCAACCGCGATACCCAAAGCGATTAGTTCCTTTTCGCGAAGACTTATCGCTCCGTCAACCATAACCTTGCTGAAAAGACCTCCGAAGCCCGCTACCATATTCGGAGCGTCTTTTTTCATTTTTTCCATTTTGGGCCCGATTGTTTCATAGAATTCTTTTGATCGTGACATTTTATCATCCCATTTTTGTAATCATATCTTTAATATAGTGATCCAGCACTTTTTTGGGCACGCTTTGCAGCCCCGGCAGCGGTGTTTTTGTTTTCAGCAACTTTTCAAAAATCGGTACTGCCGATTTTTTATAAGGCGTTATTTTTTCCGCAATCTTATCCGCTTCATCCAGTGCTCCGCCGGACATTAGCTTAAGATAATTTACTATTCTTGCTGCAAGCTCCTTATCGTCGATGTTTCCATTGGTTGTATTTTCATCTGGCTCTTTCGTCTGGTGGAGAAGAAACTGCGCAACGTTCTGTGTCTCGCGCATCATGCGTTTATATTGTTCTTCTTCAGTTTCATCGATGGGCGCCAGTTTCAGCTCTTCTTCGTCCGGACTCGGCGGCGAAGGAATATAACATTTATGATTGCAGTAGGGACATTTGCCCCATTTTCCGCCGGCGGTATCGGGAGCGTTTATTTTTTTCTTACAGCATTCGCAGTGAAATGTAATAGGCATAACTGACTCCTTACTAACCCGGATATTGTGCGGTTACTTCTGTAGTTATTCCGCCTCGAGGTGTAAATTTTGCTGTTATCTTCATACGTTTAGGTTTGCAGGCCGCGACAAGGTCGTCAAGAATCTGGTTTGTTACCGCTTCGTAAAAAATTCCCTTGTTGCGAAAACTCTGCATATAATATTTTAAACTTTTCAGCTCGATACAGCTTTTATCCGGGCAATAATCAATAACAATCGTGCCAAAATCAGGCTGGCCCGTCTTCGGACACACGCTCGTAAATTCCGGACAGCAAATCGAGATATTATAATCACGTCCCGGCCCTGGATTGTCAAAAAGCTCTATTTTCGGTTGTTCCATGGTCAATAAACCTTTATTTATTTAGTTTCCGTACTATAATATATTTTTACTAAATTATCAAGTAAGGTATTTTATGGAAAAACAAGCAAAAAAAGCCGTTATTCTGCTCAGCGGAGGTCTTGATTCGGCCACAACACTGGCGATTGCAAAATCGCAAGGGTTCAAATGCTACGCAATGACATTTTGTTACGGTCAGCGGCACAGCATCGAGCGGAAATCAGCTATAAAAATCGCAAAGTTTTTCAAGGCCGAACATTTCTTTATCGACGTCAATCCCGCGGTTTTTTTGCATTCAGCGCTGACCGATAAATCGATAAAAGTTCCTGTGAACAGAAAAATCGATAGTTCGAAAATACCCGTGACTTACGTTCCAGCGAGAAATACGATTTTTTTGAGCTATGCGCTTGCATTTGCCGAGTCAATCGGCGCCTTCGACATCTTTATCGGCGTTAACGCCACCGATTACAGCGGCTATCCCGATTGCAGACCCGAGTACATCAAAGCCTATCAAAAAATGGCAAACCTCGCTACCGCGGCAGCCGTTCAGAAAAAAGGCAAATACAAAATTCATACGCCGATTATCAAAATGTCAAAAGCTCAAATCATAAAAACAGGAACAAGACTCGGCGTCGATTATTCACTGACGCATAGCTGCTATAATCCCGATAAAACCGGCAAAGCCTGCGGTAAATGCGATTCCTGCCAGTTAAGATTAAAAGGTTTTGCAGAGGCAAAAATTAAAGACCCGATTAAATATGCAAAAAAATAAAATCAATATCTCCGAAATTTTTTACTCGATCCAGGGCGAAGGTTTTCTGGCAGGTGTCCCGAGCGTTTTTATACGCATTGTCGGTTGTCCTTTGCGATGTAAATTTTGCGACACTTATTATGCCGCGAAATCGGAATCTGGAAAAAAAATGACCATCACGCAAATCGTAAAACATGTAAAAAAATATCCCGCAAAACACATTGTCATCACCGGCGGCGAACCGATGATTTGTCCCAATTTGGCGCAAGTTTGCAATGCGCTGAAAAAATACCATATCACAATCGAAACGGCAGGAATTAATTCTATCTCCGGCCTGAAATGCGATTTGATGAGCATCAGCCCCAAACTTTCAAATGCTTATTTGAAGTCAAGCGATAAAAACTTATATCTGAAAATTGATGAGTTAAAAAAGCTGATTGACAATTATAATTATCAATTAAAATTCGTAATCGATAAGACAAATGACATTAAAGAGTTAAATAAAGTTCTCAGTCAGTTGAAAAATGTTGACCGCACGAAGGTTATGCTAATGTCGCAGGCGAAAAACCTTTCGGAATATATCAGAAAAGGACGGCTCACAGCCGAGCTTTGTAAAAAATATAATTTCGTATTTTCACCCCGTCTTCATATTATGCTTTGGGGTAACAAAAGGGGCAGTTAAAAACGGCACAAGTATGGCATTTTTAAAAGGGGCGGTTGTAAACAAAAGCAAACAAGGGAATAAGCGGGGGCAGAATGAAAAATGAATAGTCTCACCTTCTCAATAAGTCAATGTACATCTTTGGCTTGCCTTCTTTCGCCGCGCAGCCGGAGTTTAGAGATTTTTCAAAAGGATATTTGCCTCGGATTTATCGATTGTCTCGCTGAATTTTTGCAGGCAGCCGGATAGTTGATTCAATTCTGCCGATTCCCTGACGGGAACATTCGATGTACCGTGATGTTCGAGGCGGTCGATGACATATTTGATTGTAACTTTATCTACATCAACTGCCGGCTGATAGGCGTACTCTCTTTCCTTGTTTCGGACTTCGGACAAAACTTTGCATTCCGATAAATCATACAATAGCTGCCTGACCAAACGGACCGGAATTTGCAGTTCATGCGAAAGCTGCGTGGCATCGGGCGCTTTATCTCCGGCGGTGAACATTTTTACAATTCGCTGAACGATAAATAATGAAAGCAGAGTTCGGTACGATTTGCTTGCGGATAAACAGTCCGGCTCGAATTCATAAGTCTGTACGTTTTGGGTCGCGAAGGACAGCTCGGCGCCGAACAGGACGATGAGCCAGCTTGTCTGGAGCCAGATCAAAAATAAAGGTATCGCGGCGAAACTGCCGTAAATAGCGCCGTATTTTGCTACTCCAATCTGGAAATTCACATAAATCCATTGTACGAATTGAAAAATTGTGCCTGCAACTATGCCTGCTAAAAGTGCCGAGGTGATATTCACTTTTGTATTCGGCATAAAAGCGAAAATAAAAGTAAAAAGAACCCAAACTGAAATATACGGAAGTATGTGCATTGGCAGCCAGAACAAAGGACCGAGATTTTGCAGGAGCGGGATTTTTGCGGTGAGATTCTGCAACTGGGTGTTTACAAAAATTGTTACGCTTCCGGAAATAACCAGGAGGATCGGGCAAACGATAAACATTGAGATGTAATCGCTGAATTTTCTGCCTAAGCTTCGGGGTTTTATGACGCCCCAGATTTCGTTGAAAGAATTCTCGATGTTGCTCAATACTTTTATTATGGCCCAGAATAAGAATATCACGCCTATGCCTGCGATTAGGCCGCCGCTTGTTTCCTCAAGCATTCTGTTTGAAAAATCAATAATTTTTGTGACGACTTCCTGCTGGCCGCGGGTGCGCTGAAGCAATTGCTCTTCGACCTGGTTTTGCAGGCCGAAACCCTTGGCGATTGCGAACATAAGCGCAACAATGGGCACCATAGACAGCAGTGAGTAAAACGTCAGAGCGGATGCCTTGAATCTGCATCGGTTTTCGTCAAACCCGCGGACAGCTAAAACAATAATCTGGGCAAGACGGATCAGAAACGACTTTCGGCGGGGCTGGTCTTTCACACGCATTCGCCAAAGATCAGTTTTCAAAAAATGAATCCACTTTTCGAACATCTCAAGCTCTTTCACAAAAATAAATAATAACATAATTTTACATATATGTGGTCGCTAATGCAAGACTTACATATTTTTGTTTATATGTTAAGAATTCTTCTTTTATGCTTAGCCAAATTACCTATATTAAAGAAATTTCCTAAATTAGACCGATAATAGATATGCAGTATTATGTTTGAAGCGA
>JAKJEQ010000042.1:10685-14543 GCA_022705345.1 Planctomycetota bacterium
TGCTGAAAAGTTTGACAATCGATATTCCCGGGAGGAACAATATCCGGCTGTCAAACTTTTCAGCAAGACTTTGATAATAGATATGCAGTATTATGTTTGAAGCGATTGAATATTATCAAAGTCTTGCTGAAAAGTTTGACAGCCGGATATTGTTCCTCCCGGGAATATCGATTGTCCTGACAGGATTGTGTATCTGGCTGGCCGGATTGCGCTGGCGCAAAGTGCTCGGAGCCTTTGCAGGCGGATGCTTTTTGGCGGCTATAGGTTTGTGTATCGGCGATTATGGTTGGCCGGTGATGATTATTGTAACTCTAATAGGGATTGCCCTTGGGGCTATAATAGAAAAAATAATGCTTGGAATTGTTGGAACCGTTCTTGTTGCCGCGGCTGTAATGATTATAGCCTCCGTATTTTTTGAATCAAACGATGTCGCGATGCAAAGTTATCCTCGATGGGCTGAATATGAAACTCGTGATGCCGAAATCGGTTTGCCGCAGGCTTTTGAAATAACCCGACAAACAGGAAGATATATCGCATACAGGATGATTGAGAACGTTAAATCTTCCTGGCTCGTGTATGGCGCGTCTGCCGGCGCTGCGATCTTATTGGCCGGTTTTGCGGCAATGATGCTTCCGCGGATTTTTATTGCTGCTTTCTCATCGTCTTTTGGGTCGGCTGCGATCTTCTCGGGAATGATTATGCTGCTGTTTTATAAGGGCTTAAAGCCTGTAAATTATATTTATGATAAAAGCTCGTTTTATGCTTTGATAATTTTTTTGATGATAATATTTGGAACTATGGTGCAGCTTGTCCTTTCGCCGGCCGCGAAAAACGGGAAAACCGGGCCGAACGAAAATGGAGATAAAAAATGAATCCCGCAACTTATGCATATTTTATTAATTCTGAAAAAGCGGGCAGTAATTTGAAATCATTTATTTTAACTTAATCGAATTGAAAGAAGGTGCAGGATGAATTTATTCTTTGTTCTTGCTCAAGCGGCTGAAAAACAGCAGCAGGTTGTGCCGATTGATGTGTTCTGGCAGCAGATCGTAAAACTCGGTTGGTTCGAGGCGCTTATAGCTGTTTCTTTCGGCGCTGTTTATCTTATATATGGCTGGCGAATTTTCAAAGTGCTTGCGGTCGTAAGCTTCGGTATGGTCGGACTTTTTATAGGAATGCATCTCGGCCAAAAAATGGGTTCGCAGCTTTGGGGCGGAGTGTTCGGGCTTCTCCTGCTTGCTATTCTTTCGATTCCGCTTATGCATTGGGCGGTCAGCCTGCTCGGCGCGGTCGCGGGCGGAGTTATCACGGGTTGCATCTGGTATGCTATCGGATTGCCGCAACAGTATATCTGGGCGGGTATAATCATCGGCGTCGTATCCGGCGGTATGATTTCGTTTATTGTTTTCAAAATTGCGGTAATGCTGTTTACCAGTCTTGGCGGGGCGATACTTATTATCACCGGTTTGCTTGCGCTTGCGCGGCTTTACGAAAAACATCAAACTGCCGAGGCGGGTTTTGTGTATTCGCTTGTGCATGAATATAAATGGTTTATGCCTGCTATCTTGATTTTCACAACTTTCGTTGGGATTGTAATTCAGCATAAACTCGTTAAAGGCTCCTCTGACTGGAAACTATAATTTACCAGCGGCCTTTATCAAAAAAACGCCATAATAAAGCTGCGTTATGTATGGTATCGGGCTGCCCGTTAGAAAGCGGAACAAGCCAGTCGCCTGCCTGTTTCCAGGATAAATCCATCTTGCGAATTGCGCCTCCATCGTTTCTACTGGAGACCGAAGAGTCGCTGAACATAACGTTTGAGCGATGAATAAGATTGTGATTGGAAAATGATTGAGGTTTTATATAAGTGATCGCATCGGCGAACAGCGCAAGGTTGCGGTGTTGTGAAGGTTTAAGATAGCCGACTAATTCAGGATTTTGTCTGTATTTCGCAGTTGAATTTTTTATGTCCGGCCAGTTGAATGCGAAATACATCCTATATTGATATCCGCAAAAAGCTGACTCTACCGGGACTAACAGGCCATTAGTGATTCGCCAGTTTTTATCAAAATTATCTTTTCCTGATGGGCAGTACCACGTTCCAGGCTGGTTTATATACTTTGATCGCCATAAATAATAAAGAGGGCCGTTTATTGAAGGGCCGGAAATATTGGTGAATTGATTTGTATGGAATGGCGAATCTGTTTTCGGCAAAAATCCTTGGAAATCGTTGGCATACGAAAAAAGAAAAATATAATTATGCCTGAGGTTAGAGGAACATATCAAAAGCTTCGAATGCTCCTTTGCGAACCGTAATGTTGGGAGCAAAACAGCAGTAATTACAGCTATAATGGTTAGAGTCGTTATCAGCTCTATTATAGAAAATGCCCGTCGCCTCACGAATAGCTCCTTTGCAGGTAAAGAATTTATGTGAAAATTCTCCTTACCTTACTATAATAAAATATACGATATAAATGGGATTATGACAAACAGGGATTTTTATGGAAGAGATAATTGGATTGATAGGCGGTACTGGTATTGGAGATGTTTTTGAGCATCAGCTTCGAAATGTTCGCAAGATTCAGGTGAAAACGCCTTTCGGCATTCCGAGTGATAAGATTATTGTCGGATCGTTTGCGGGAAGGCGGATTGCGTTTATAAATCGTCACGGCAACGGACATAAGTATAGCCCTTCGGTTATACCTTTTGCGGCTAATATTTTTGCTTTAAAAAAGCTGGGCGTAAAAACTGTCATCGCAACTACTGCTGTCGGCTCTTTGACTTATAAAATGAAGCCGAGAGACCTTGTCATCGTGGACCAGGTAATTGATAAAACCTTCAAAAGACAAAATACGTTTTTTGACGGCTTTGGGGCGGTACATTGTGAGCTTGCCAAACCATATTGTGACAGATTGAGAAAGATACTGGCGAATGTTTCAAAAAAAATCGATGCTGAAGTTCATAAAAAAGGTACTTACGTTTGTATGGAAGGTCCGCAGTTTTCCACTATTGCAGAATCACTTATGCATAAAAAATGGGGGGGAGATTTGATTGGAATGACGGCAATGCCTGAAGCAAAACTGGCCAGGGAGGCTCAAATGTGCTTTGCCCTTGTCTCGATGGTCAGCGATTATGACTGCTGGCGGAAACCCGATAAAAAAGCCGCCGCCCCGGAGCTGATTAAGGAAATTATAGGCAATTTGACCGCGGCCACAGAAAATACAATTAAACTGATTTATGCTGCTTTTCAGTCGAAAAAAACTTTTTGCGATGATAATTGTCCGTGCCGGAAAAGCCTCGATTTGGCAATCTGGACTGCAAAAGAGCAGATTAGCCCTGAGTTTTCAGATATTTTGAAGATTTTGAGAAGTTAAAAAACACTTGAAAATTAGTAATAAAAATGGATAATTGCAAATCTCTTTGGGCGGTTAGCTCAGTTGGCTAGAGCGCATGCTCGACACGCATGAGGCCACAGGTTCAAGTCCTGTACCGCCCACTGTTGTAAGTTCGGCTGAATCCGGCATTTATGGATACCTGCCATGTGGCAGCGCGGTCGTAACTCTTATTAAAAAAGCAGTAGTACTACTCTTTTTGAAAGGAGCTATACCGTGAAAACTGCAGAATCCAAAGTTCAAACACCAAAACTACGTCATCACAAAGCAACCGACCAAGCTTATGTTGTTCTTAATGGAAAAGCAATATATTTTGGCAGATACGGCTCGGAAGATGTGTTGGAGAATTATCATAAGACCATTGCCGAATGGCTGGCCAACGGCAAACAGCCTGATACATCGGCATGTGACATTACAATTAATGAATTGCTTGCACGATTCTGGGTTTATGCTGAACAGTACTATC
>JAKJEQ010000043.1:0-8799 GCA_022705345.1 Planctomycetota bacterium
GCCGAACATATCACTTGTATCTGCAAAATCATTTTGCAAACCATATTTATCTATTACCGAATGAATACGGTTTTTGAGTTTAGTTCGCAGATTCGCAAACACCATTCTTGTTCTTGGCAACTCTCGCATATCTCTAATCTCCATCGGCGGAATCCAAACCGTCGGCAATGTGCCTGTAAACTGAAGCTTATTTAAGCCTCTTGCATCGAGCTTATCCGTTTTATTTACAGCACCAAGCATAAGTTTTGCCTTATGAGCATTTACTAATTTTGGTATCATACCAACAGCTTCGATTTCATCAACAATCCAGTAATAATTTCCGATGGTCTCAACAGCGACATTCGAACCACCGTCCCATTTTTCCAGAAAAAGAGCAATATTACCTTTTTGATGATCGATTCGTTGTTCGCATAAAAACCGCTGATTTTTATCTTGAACGCAAACTTGTGTATAGCGTTTATGCGAATCAAATGCTATAATATTCATGTGTGTCTCCTTTCCGCGGCTCGTGGCCGCGAAATAAATGGTTTCTTTTGCAGGTATAATACCCGCAAAAGGAGACACACGCTTTCATAAAATCATTGCGAGGCTGTCCGCAGACAGCCGCGGCAATCTCAACCGCTGAATCGGTCAGTTTGAGTTAATTATTAAAAAACAAAACGAGATTCTTCACTACACTGCGGCTCCGTTCAGAATGACAAGTAACGTTCCGAATAGTGTTATCTATGTCCTTAGCATCTTTTGTAACCTATGTTATCAGTTTGTACCGTTTTTACCGATTACCCCTCCCTTACCCACAGGATCACAAAAAGCGGCGCTTACGTTAAAATTAATACCCCTCCCTTACCCATTCGGCTTCGCTCAGGGCAGGCTGTCGCGGCTCTGATACGAGTCTATCCTCGGCGGTCAGGTTTCGGAAGTTGGGGTTAATAATTTTTCGAGTTTGTCGAGCGATTCGTTCCAGCCCTGGGCGCACATTTCTTTTTCTGTTTCCGGCAGTCCTTCGTGAACAATCGTAAGTCTGGTTTTTCCTTCGACATCTTCAAACTTTACGGTTATCTGCATTTCCGGCGGAAAATCGGGATTCATTGAATAAAGGGCTGCGGATATTACGTTGCCCATATTATCGGAAAAGCTGTCAGTGCAGACGATTTTTTCTTTTGGAACTATTTCTTTATAAACTCCGGTACTCCAGTAATCCTTGCCATCAGGCGACCGCATACAGTTGAGGTATTTGCCGCCAAGGCGGAAATCTATTCTCGCGTAAGGAGTCGTGAAATCTTTTGGGCCCCACCAGCGTTTGAAAAACTCGGGGTCGGTCCACGCACGCCAAATAAGCTCTCTCGAAGCATCGAATGTACGATTTATCGTTAATTCTTTTGTCGCAACAGTTTCCATGATTGCACCTAACTACAACATTGCCGACCGGCAACGGCTAAACAAATTATTTTTAGGCGAACACATAGGTTCGCCCCTACAAACTATTACGAAACAGATAATTGATTTGTACTAAGGAAAATACTGCCCCGATAATTGACCTTTGGGACTTAATCAAGTAAACTCGTCAGGATGAAAAAGAAACTCGAATCGAAATTGATTGTTCTGGATGGGCCTGACGGCTGCGGCAAGAGTTCGCAAAGGGACCTTTTGGCACAATTCCTTACAGATAATAAGGTTAAACTATCCTGTTTTCGCGACCCCGGCTCGACTGCGACAGGTGAAAAAATCCGGGATATTCTGCTGCATTCGGATCATCATATTTCGGACAGGGCGGAACTTTTGCTTTATATGGCAAGCAGGGCACAGCTTTGGGATGAATGCATAGCACCGGCTTTGAAAAAGAAACACTGCGTTTTGCTTGACCGGTGGGTATCCAGCACTTGCGCTTATCAGGGATATGCCGGCGGGGTAGGAATCAAGAAGGTAATCGATATCGCTGAGCATTCGCTGGAGCGGGTTTGGCCTGATCTTACGATCATTCTGGATGTTGACCTCAAGACCGCAAAAAAGCGAATGAACCGCAGCCTTGACAGAATGGAAAAGAAGGCTCAGGCGTATCATAAGAAAGTGAGAGCGGGATTCTTGAAATTGGCGGAAATGAGGAAGGATATTGTGGTGGTGGACGCGAGCAGGGATATCCAGACAGTGCATCAGCAGGTTGTGAAAGTAATCAGTTCAAATTTAAAATTTAAAATTTAATATTTAAAATTTTTGGAACCGCCTTTGGCGGGCTTTTTTATAGATGAAGTTAGGTGATATATTTTGCCAGGACAGGGCGGTTAATACACTGACTCGTGCATTCGAGACCGGCAGGCTGGCGCATGCTTATATTTTCGACGGCATAGACGGGATTGGCAGATTTACAACGGCTAAGGCGTTTGCGCGGTTGTTGTTATGTAAATCGCCTGAGATTGCCACGTTGTCCCGAAACGGGACTCCTCGCAATGACAAAACCCCCTGCACAGGTCAGGGGGCTAAACAGGCAGATTCGTGCGGGAAGTGCGAATCGTGCAGAATGCTCGATGCTGATAATCACCCGGATTTTCACCATATTTATAAGGAATTGATTCAGTTCAGCAGCGACCCGACAAACCGCAAGAAGCAGCCGATTGATTTGCCGATAGATGTGATTCGTGAATTTCTTATTGAAAAGATTCAGATTCGGCCAAGTCTTTCGGCATCGAAGGTTTTTGTTATAAGCGAATCTGAAAAACTCAATGCCGCCAGTCAAAACGCATTGTTGAAAGTTCTGGAAGAGCCACCCAATAAAAGTTTTATAATCCTGCTTTGCAGCAAGCTTGATAATTTGCTTCCGACGACGAGGTCGCGAAGCCAGATTGTTCATTTCGGGCCTTTGAGCGAAGAGAAAATTATCGAAAAAATGCCGGAGGTCAGCCAGACCGAAGCCAGGTACCTGGCAAGACTTACAAACGGAAGTCTCGGTCAGGCCCAGATTCTGTCCAAACTTGAGCCTTCTTTTTATAGCGTTAAAAAGGAATTTCTGGATAGGTTCAGTGCCCTTCAGATAGCCGATACCGTTGATTTTGCCCAGTGGATAAATACAACGGCTGGCAAGCTGACGGAATCATGGCTGAAACTTAAGGCAGGTGCAAGCAAGTCGGATTTGGGCAGGACGGCAAAAAAAATGTTCGTTCTATCGCTGATTTCTGCGTTTTCGGATGCAATGAAGGTTTCTTTCGCTGGTGGGGAGAAAATAACGAACTTTGACCAAAGTCAACAGGTAAAGTCTATTGTTCAGAAATTCGGGCAATTGGGGTCGGCTGATTTGATCGAAACATGCTACGAGACAATCCGGTTTATAGATGCGTCCGTCAATGAAAAGCTTGTTTTCGAGCATTTGTTGCTGACTTGCCTAAATTATGGTATAATTAAGGTTTAAGACCTATTAAGGGAAATATGAACGATACAATAGATTCAAAAAATAAACCGAGCCATCATCCGGCTGAGAAAAAAATGCTCGTGCGGTATGGCAAAATGGGGCAGACCGGCTGGTTTACCCATGAGGAAAAGAATATGCCCAAGGCCGCCAGCAAGGTAATGATTAAGACTGAAAGAGGTCTTGAAATCGGCGAAGTTGTCGGCAGGTTTTGCTATAAATCCTGTGCCTTCAAAAAGAACGAAGAAGCGGTAGTTGATTACTATGGTGTAGGAAAATCAGAATGTCCGGTTACCGAGGGCGGGAAATTTGTCAGGTACGCAACTGAACAGGATTTAAGCGATGAGCACCATATCAATATCGGCGCAAAGGATGAACTTAAAAAGTGCAAACAGATTATAAGCGAATTGAATCTGCCGATGAAGCTTGTGGATATCGAGCATATTTTCGGGGGCGAAAGAATAATTTTTTATTTCACGGCGGAAAACAGAATTGATTTTCGTGAGCTGGTAAAACGGCTCGCAAAAGAATTTCAGACTCGAATTGAAATGCGGCAGGTTGGTTCTCGCGACGCGGCGAAAATCGCGGCTGATATCGAAGTTTGCGGTCAGCCCTGCTGCTGCGCAAGATTTTTGAAGATTCTTAAACCTGTTAATATGAAAATGGCGAAGCTGCAGAAAGCAACGCTTGATCCGTCGAAAATTTCCGGTTATTGCGGAAGGCTTAAATGCTGCCTGCGGTATGAAGATCATACTTACAGGGATTTGGCAAAACGATTGCCGAGGAAAAAAGCAAGAGTGAAAACCGAGCAGGGCGAGGGAACGGTTATTGATGCACAGGTTCTTACGCAGCTTGTTTCCATAAGGACGGATGACGGAAATGTTTTTGCTGTTCCGGTCGAAGAAATTCAGATTCTTCAGCAGCCTAACGGTAAACAGGAAACAGAACATGATGATTTGGAAAATGATTCTGATGATTTGAATGGGAAATTGGAACAGTAAAATTTTGACCAGGACGGAAGACGCTAAATGAACAGAAAAATTGTTGTTACCTCGGCTCTGCCTTATGCTAACGGGCCGATACATATCGGGCATCTCGTAGAATATTTGCAGACGGATATTTGGGTGCGGTTCCAAAAAGCAAACGGCAATCAATGTCTTTATTTTTGCGCCGACGATACGCACGGCACGCCGATAATGATCAGCGCACGCAAAGAGGGAATAGAGCCGGAGGAGTTGATAAAAAGAATTTACGCGGAGCATACGCGCGATTTCGCAGATTTTCATATTCAGTTCGATAATTATTATTCAACGCATTCGGAAGAGAACAGGCAGCTCAGTTCGCAAATTTTTAAGAGCCTCAGCGATAAAGGTTCGATTGTAAAAGGGGAAATCGAACAGGCATATTGCGAAAAAGACAAGATGTTTCTGCCGGACAGGTTTATTCGGGGCGCTTGTCCGAAATGCAAGTCTGAAAATCAGTACGGCGATTCGTGCGACTCTTGCGGGGCGACTTACCAGCCGACGGATTTGATTGAGCCGGTATGCTCGAATTGCGGAACGAAGCCTGTGATTAAAAAAAGCATTCATTATTTTTTCAGGCTTGCGGATTTTCAGCAGCAGCTTAAGGATTTGATGGCTTCGGGTTATACCGGCAAAAGCGTCGCCAATAAACTCGAAGAGTGGTTTTCGGCGGGGCTGAAAGACTGGGATATATCTCGCGATGGGCCGTATTTTGGATTCAAAATTCCCGGCGAGGAAAATAAATATTTTTATGTCTGGCTCGATGCGCCGATTGGTTATATGGCGAGCTGCAAAAATTATTGCGAAAAAAACGGGCTGGATTTCGATAAAGTATGGAATGGGAAGGATTACGAGCTTTATCATTTCATCGGCAAAGATATTATGTATTTTCACGCGCTGTTCTGGCCTGCGATGCTGATGGGCAGCGGGTTTAAAGTCGCCAATCGTCTCTTCGTGCACGGGTTTCTGACGGTCAACGGCGTAAAGATGAGCAAGTCGAAAGGCACGTTTATTAAGGCTTCGACTTACGCCAAACATCTTGACCCTGAATACCTGCGTTATTATTACGCGAGCAAACTGACTGACGGCGTCGACGATATCGATTTGAATCTTGAGGATTTTGTCGCGAAAGTAAATTCTGACCTTGTCGGAAAACTTGCGAATCTTGCGAGCAGATCTGTTCCGATGCTGACGGGAAAACTAAACGCGATGTTGTCAAGCGTCGATACGGCAGGGAAGGAATTGCTGAATCAGCTTACTGCCGCGAAAAATCAGATAATCGACGATTATGAAAAACTTGATTTCGCTTCGGTAATAAGGCAGATTACCGCACTTGCGGATATTGCCAATAAATATGTCGAAGTAAATCAGCCGTGGGCAACGATAAAGACGGACCCGGAGAAAACGCGAACAACGCTTACTGTGATTTTGAACGCGGTAAAGGTATTGGCGATTTATCTTAAGCCGGTGCTGCCGGTGTTTGTTGAAAAGATCGAAAAAATTCTCGATGTTTCGCCATTGACATTTGCGGATGTCGAGAGCTTATTGGAAAATAAAAAGGTTAATGAATACATAAGACTCGCTGAACGAGTCGAGAAACAGAAAGTTGACACTATGGTAGAAGAAAGCAAAAATGAATCCGCCGTCAATGGCAGCGAGTCGGAACAGAAACCACAGGTGACATTGGATGAACCGCTTGAGGCGGAATGTACGATTGACGATTTCAAGAAGGTCGATTTGCGGGTGGCAAAAGTGCTAAAGGCCGAAAAGGTAACAGGCGCGGATAAACTGCTGCATCTTGAACTTGATATCGGCGGACTGATAAAAAATGTTTTCGCGGGAATTTCGCAGGCGTATCCGGAGCCGGAAAAACTTGTCGGCAGGTTAGTAATCTGCTGCGCCAATTTGCAGCCTCGCAAAATGAAGTTCGGCGTTTCGGAAGGTATGATTCTTGCGGCAGGGCCGGGCGGCAAAGAGGTGTTTATGCTCGGAATCGACAGCGGCGCAAAATCGGGACAGAGAGTACATTAATTTTAACCACGAATTAACGCGAATATACACTAATTAATCTAATCACAGATTTCGCCGATTTAATGGAAACAATCAGTGAAATCTGTGTAATCAGCGATAAAGAAAATATGAAGAAGAGTATACAGGAAATAGCGAAGGCTGACGGGCGATATTCGCTGCGGGCGTTTGGGTTCATTCAGGAAGGACTGGAATACGCGGTCAAGAAGATTCACGGACTTGATCAGCCGGCGGATGAGCCTCATCATATAACAGGCAAACAGCTCTGCGAAGGACTTGCGGAATTTGCCGCCGATAAATGGGGCAGGATGGCGAAAGTTACGCTCAACCAGCTCGGCATTAAATCAACAAACGATTTCGGAAATATTGTTTACCTGATGGTCGAAAATAAATGGATGCATGCCCGGCCGGAAGATTCGATCGAAGAATTCCATGAAGTTTACGACTTCGAAGAAGTTTTTGAGAAGAATTACCAGTTCAGGGCGACGAAATAAACGCAAAATATATTTGGTGATCTGAGATTGCTTCGTTTTTTGAGTCTAAAGCCACAAAAAATCTCGCAATGACATTGTTGGTATTTTTTATTCGGCGGCGATGTTTAGGCCGGTTTCGATATCGCAAAAACAATCGGGCGCAAGTTTTTTCAAAATCCTTAAAATTTCGGTGCATGCAATCCGGATTTCCCACTGGGCTTTTTGGCTTGTGCGGATTTTTATGATGTGCCGCCATTCGCGGAAATTCGCGGTAACAACTATTTCACTCGTGCATGCGTTTGGCAGTACGAACCTGGCGTCCTCACGCTTTAGACCTTTATTTCGCCATTTTTTGTACATCTGACGAATGGTTTCCATATCATTTTGAAATTCCGTGATATGTTCTTTTGGCAGAGTTTCAGGAATGACGAAATGAAAATTTTCTTCATCGACATACCGCTGCGACTGCTGCGAGACGCTCATTAACCTATGACGGACAAGCTGGTGGGTCATAGCGCGGGAGCAATTTTCAATGCGAAATGTCGCGCACGCGTGTTCGAGCGGAGAGTCGTGGCCCATTTTAATTAATCTTTGAATGAAATCACTGGCGGAATTTGCGCCGATTTTGTCGAAACTAAGATAACACGTTCTGCCTGCTTCCTCGATGAGCTTTTGGGCATCAGGAGTAACGGCAAGTAATGTGACTTTTATTTGATTATTCATAGTTTTCACCAACCCTCAACATAAAGTTGGGGGCTTTCGGATTATTTAAATTTTTTCGATTCCTATTTTACCTGCGGCGGCAAGAGCCATGTTTACATTGCCAAAAGGCGCGCTGATGGCGAAGCCTGCAACAACATCCTTAATTTTATCCATTAATTCAATCGCAATTTCAACTCCTATTTTTTTGCCTTGCTGCTGGTCTTTGGTTTTGCTCATGCGCTGTAAAATATCAGCAGGGACAACAACGCCGGGTACTTCGTTGGCCATAAATTCAGCGTTCTTAAAACTTGTAAACGGCCAAATGCCCGCGATTATCGGGATATTATGATCTTTTGTCAATTCGAGAAATTTGAATAGACTTTTCTCATCGAAGACGGGTTGAGTAATCGCAAATTCGGCGCCGGCTTCGACTTTCTTTTTGTAACGGAGAATTTCCCTGTCCAAATCTGAAGCGACAGGGTTTGCGCCGACGCCGATGACAAGCGAAGTTTGCTTCGGCAGGGCGTTGCCGGCGATATCAATGCCGCAATTTAAACTGTTTACGACATTTGTCAAGGCGATTGAATCCATATCGAAAACGGCAGTGGCATCAGGATATTCGCCCAGTTTCGGCGGGTCGCCTGTAATTATCAAAACGTTTGCGATGTCCACTGCCTGGATTCCGAGAAGGTCCGACTGCATTGCGATAATATTTCTGTCACGGCAGCAGAAATGCAGGATTGTTTCGAGGCGGCAGCTTTGCCTTATTTTAATGGCAGTAATCATTGCGCTAAGTCTCGAACTTGCGCGTGGGCCATCGGGGATATTCACAGCGTCGATGCCGTGTTTTTCGCAAAGTTTCACTTTGTCAATAAGACTGGAAACATCGGTGCCTTTTGGCGGAGAAATTTCCACGGTGTAAATCTTTTGCCCTGAAGCGAGCTTTGCGCCGATTCGGGATTTGTCTTTCAATGCAACGGGTGTTTTCGCGGCCACCTGCTTTGGTTGCTGTTTTACTTCTATAAATGCAGAACTCAAATCAGCCTTATGCAGCGGTTTGACAGCCTTGACCATTTCTTTTATGTGTGCCGGAGTTGTTCCGCAACAGCCGCCGATAATTCTGGCCCCTTTTTCGTAAAATCTTTTGGCATATTCGGCCATGTATTCCGGGGTGCAC
>JAKJEQ010000043.1:8898-14371 GCA_022705345.1 Planctomycetota bacterium
TTCGGCTGAAGCGAGATCGGTTTTGAAGTCGCTTTTTTGATTATCGGCAGGGCATCGAGCATCGCGGCAGGGCCGATAGAGCAGTTCAAACCAACTGCGGCAACCTGCGAAAAAGCAGAGACTTGAGCAATAGCATATTCGATTTTGTCGCCGTAAAGAGTTTCATTTTGCTCATTGATTGCAACTTGCGCGACAATTTCGAGATCGCAATTGTTAATAGCTGATTTAATGGCAATAAGGAGTTCCTGCAAATTATGAAAAGTTTCAAAAAGCAAAAAGTCAGCGTCTGCCGAGGCAAGGGCTTTTATCTGGTTAGCAAAAATGTTTGAAATCTCGTTTTCGGTGATGAGGCCTCCTTGCGCGATGTTGATTCCGAGCGGGCCGATAGAACCGGCGACAAGTGAATCCGCTCCATGACTGTCGCGGTTATGAGCGGCTGAATTTTTTGCGATTTTCACGGCGGCGGTATTTATTTGCGAAACTTTTTCGGCAAGGCCAAAACGCGCAAGTTTCAGTTCGTTTGCGCCATAAGTATTAGTTTCTATAAAATCGCTTCCGGCAGCGATATACATATCATGAATCTGGCCGACGAGAGAGGGATTTGTGATGTTAAGTTCTTCAAAACAGGTATTTATAAAAATTCCTTTTGAATAGAGCATTGTGCCCATAGCGCCGTCGCCGAACAGGACTTTTTCGGATATTATATCGGATAAGAGTTTTGTCATTTTCTTCCTGAAAAATATAATTTTTTGATTATACACCTAAACGTTAAAAGTTCAAACGAAGAAGCGATTTTAATTTGGGGTTGCAAAAAATGGCGTATTTGGCTATACTTGCCGAGATTAACATTTCTGCCGGCGTGGGCAGTTATCTCTAAAAGGACTCGATAAATGAGCGATGACAAAAAGAACGATTTGAAGAAAGTCAAGGAATTGATTGAACTTATGATAGAAAAGGACCTTGTGGAGGTGGAAATTGCCGAAGGTGATAACAAAATCCATCTTAAAAGGCCGGGTTCATCTGTGACTTTTCAGACGGGAGCACCTATGCCGATGATGGCGGCGTCCGCCGCTGCGGCTCCTGTTGCAGCATCGACACCAGCTCCGGCACCTGCGACAGATGATAAGCTGGCGGAGATCAAATCGCCGATAATAGGAACATTTTATTCGTCGCCAAGTCCTGATTCGCCGCCTTATGTGAAAGTCGGGGATCGTGTTACCGCTGAAACGGTAGTATGCATAGTCGAAGCTATGAAGGTGATGAACGAAATAAAAGCAGAGACCAGCGGCACAATCGAAAAAGTAATGATAAACAACGGGCAAACGGTTGAATACGGCCAGGTGTTGTTCAAGGTCCGGCCGGATTAATTCGTCTGCCGATTTCATCAACAACAGGAAAATAATGTTTTCAAGAATTCTCATAGCCAATAGAGGTGAAATAGCATTAAGGATTATTCGCGCATGCAGAGAGCTTGGCGTGGAAGCGGTTGTCGTCTATTCCGAAGCTGACAGGAATGCTTCGTATGTCGAACTTGCGGACCAGGCGATTTGCATCGGGCCTCCGGTTCCCGCTCAAAGTTACCTGAACATACCCGCGATAATAAGCGCGGCGGAAGTTTGCGATGTTGACGCGATTCATCCCGGTTATGGTTTTTTGGCGGAGAATTCGCATTTCGCTCAAATTTGCGCTGACTGCAATATAACCTTCATCGGGCCAAGGCCGGAATCGATGCAAATGCTCGGCGATAAAGTGGCGGCAAGAGAACTTGCGCAAAAGGCAAAAGTTCCGGTTGTGCCCGGTTCTGAAGGCCAGATAAAAGATGAAAGCGAAGCAATAAAAATTGCGAATAAAATCGGCTACCCGGTGATCGTCAAAGCGGCGGCCGGCGGCGGCGGACGAGGAATGAGAGTTGCGCATAACGATATTAGCCTGCGTAACGCATTTTCGACAGCGAAAGCCGAAGCGGAAATCGCATTCAAAAACAGCACTGTTTATATTGAGAAATATATCGTTGAGCCGAGGCATGTAGAAGTACAGGTTATGGCCGATAAGACCGGAAATACGGTTCACTTTTTTGAGCGTGATTGTTCGATTCAAAGACGTCATCAAAAATTAATCGAAGAATCGCCTTGCCCTGTGCTTGATGAGCGCACAAGAGAAGAACTGTGCAAATCCGCTTTGAAGGTAATTAAAGAAGCGAATTATGAAAACGCCGCGACGGTTGAGTTTCTGCTCGACAGAGATAAAAAGTTCTATTTTATCGAAGTGAATACAAGGATCCAGGTCGAACATCCTGTTTCGGAAATGGTGACAGGAGTGGATTTGATAAAATGGCAGTTGAAAATCGCGGCAGGACAGAATTTGACATTGAAACAGAAAGACATTACACATAGCGGCGTCGCGATCGAATGCCGAATAAATGCCGAAGACCCGGACAGGAATTTTGCTCCTTGCCCGGGAAAAGTAGAAAGATTTGTTCTGCCCGGCGGAATGGGTGTTCGCGTGGATACTCATTTGTTCCAGGGCGCGATGATTTCTCCGAATTACGATTCGATGATCGCGAAATTAATTGTGTACCGCCCGACGAGGGAAGAAGCGATAACCACAATGAAGCGTGCTTTAAAGGAATTTAGAATTTCGCCTGTTAAGACGACGATACCTGCGTGCCTGAAGATTATTTCGCATAATCGTTATTTGCAGAACAAGATCGATACGAGTTTTATCGAACAGCACATATCGTAAAAAATAAACCAGCCTTTGGGGCTGTTATTTTTCCTGCTGCGGAACCGGAGGGGGCTGTTTCTGGAAAAGCTTCTCCCAGTCGACTTTGCCTGTAAACTGCATAACGATAAATAAAGTGCCGATGCATAGAATCGTTATCGAAAGGCCAGTGTAGCCCTTGAAGAAAAAGGTATAAGAGAAGAATATGAGATAAACAAGCTGAGTGAGGGCGATTTCCACAAAAGCAAATTTCAAACCGACAACAAGTCTCATATAAGAAATAACAAGAAATACTGAAACCGCGGAACTGATCCAAAACGCCCAGTGTACTGAGATATGGTCAATAAGATAAGCCAACAAAAGATGGAAACTGAAAAAAGCCGCACCGATGAAGAAATAATTCATCGGATGTACCTTTATTTTTTTGACGGTTGTCAATACAAATAAAATGAAGAAATAAAGGAATAACGAAACAGGGGCTGCGGCAGTTACTTTTGTTACCCATGGGCCTGGATTTAATTTTTCAGGCATTGTTAAGCCGATTTTTACATCTGTCAGCATCTTATCGTACTTCCAAACAAGTTTCCAGCCCGCGGCGGTGCGTTCTTTTATGCCGGGGGCCATCGTATCATCAGGAAAATCGATGTCATCAAAATCTGTATTTAGAACGAGCGAAAAATTATTGATCTGGCTGACATTGTAACCGAAATTATAATACCATTTTTCAAGTCCCTGTGAATTATAGGAAACCTCTATTTCCTTTGTTTGATGAGGCTCGAGAGGAATATCTTTTATCAGGCGATTACCGTTGAACGCGATTTCCTTCAGCTCTGTGCCTGCGATAAAAAATTTGAAGTTATCATAAACTGCGCTTGCGGCTGGAAGCGCAAAGTCAAAGTAGAAAGTCGCCGGCTTATCGGATTTATTTGCAATCAGATATTTGCCTGAAAAATTAACTTTATAAGTGGAATACCAAAGGAGGCCTTTTTTACGGTGTTCGAGAGAGAGCGAAACGTTGATGTCGCTTGCTTCGAGCGGAAGTCGCTCAACAGTTTTCGATGTTACCGGATGGTTTGCGGAAAGGCCGGGAGCCGTTTGAAAATGGTTCGAACCCCACAGCTTGCTGACCGATTCGCGTAATCTCGAATCCTGGGTTTCAGTTCTGGCAAGAACGGTAATTGAAAGAATTGCCCATCCGATAGAAGTGCAGATAAAAATGAAAGTGATTGCCGCAATGCGCTTTGTCATAACAACCTCCATATTTTAGCATGACTCATCCATTAACGCTATTATACAAAGAGCAAATCAGCTTGTTCAAGCAAATTTATAACATGGCCGTTTTGATTTCACCAATAAATTTCGCAACTTCTTCTGCAATAAGGGGTTTATTGCTTAGATTATCTTCTATAATTTTTACGATTCTTGAGCCGATGATAACGCCGTCTGCGCCTGCTTTGGCTAATTCGACAGCGTGCTCTGATTTACTGACGCCAAAACCGACGCAGACCGGAACATCAGTTATCGATTTTAATCTGCTAATCAGGGGCTTAATCATACCTGAAAGAGCATCGCGGCCGCCGGTAACTCCAAGAAGCGAAACGGTGTAAATAAAACCTGTACATTTTTCAGCGATTCTTTTTGCCCGCTCGGTTTCGGTGTTTGGAGTTACCATAAAAACAGTATCGAGGCCTGCCTTGCGAGCTGGTGTATAAATTTCATCGACATCATCAATGCTTAAATCAGCAATTAGAACGCTGTTTGTGCCTGCTTTTGCGAAATCAGCGAAAAACTTTTCCGTGCCGTATTGGAATATCAAATTGTAGTACATCAACAAGCCGATAGGAATATCTTTATAGGCTTTTACTTTGGCGATGAAATCTTTTGCTTTTTCGACGGTTATACCTGCGTTCAGCGCGCGGATATCTGCTTTCTGGATTGTGGGACCGTCGGCAATCGGGTCTGAAAACGCGATGCCAAGTTCGAGAATATCTGCGCCGCCGTCGATTGCCGCCTTGACTATTTCAAGACTCGAATCAAAATCGGGGTCGCCGATAACAAAAAAAGGAATGAGTGCCGGTTTTCTAATTTCTGAAAAAACCTGTTCGTATGTTCTCATAAAAACCTTTCGCAATGGTAAATGAGTAGATGGGTAAAAGAGTAAATGAGTTATTCTCATCAACTCTTCCACTCATTTACACATTTACTTTTTATTCCTTTCAACTATGTCAACGTCTTTGTCGCCTCGGCCGGAAAGATTTACAACGACTGTCGTATCGGCGGGCAGTTTGCCTTTTTGACTGTAAACCCACGCCAGTGAATGCGAACTTTCCAAAGCGGGCAGAATCCCTTCGCATTTTGTGAAGATATCGAAAATTTCCAAAACATCTTCATCTTTCACGGCGACGTATTTTGCCCTTTGTGTATCTTTCAAAAAACAATGCTCAGGCCCTACGCCGGGATAATCCAAACCCGCCGAGACCGATTCTGTATCGAGGATCTGACCTTCGCAGTTTTGCATAAGATACATTTTAGTGCCGTGAAGAATGCCTATTTTTCCGTCGTTTAACGGGGCGGCGTGTTTTCCTGTTTCAATGCCTTTGCCGGCAGGTTCAACGCCGACGAGGCTGACATTTTTATCATCGAGAAACGCGCTGAACATTCCAATTGCGTTACTGCCGCCGCCGACGCAGGCGGTAACGATGTCTGGCAGTTTGCCTGTTTTTTCGAGGCATTGTTTGCGTGCTTCTGTTCC
>JAKJEQ010000044.1:0-11165 GCA_022705345.1 Planctomycetota bacterium
AATTAATTTACTTAATGAGATAAAGGACTTTTTGAAAAAACAATAGATTATTGCATTTTTGGGCCGGTTTGCTATTATTATAGAATTGCTGGAAGGAGCAAAATATGTATTGTCAAAAATGCGGTGCGGATAATCTTGAAAACGCGGCTATTTGCCAGAGTTGCGGCGGAGTGTTCGTTTATAGCAAACCTGTTAAAACAAGCGGAATGGCTATCACCTCGATGATTCTGGGTATCAGCGGCTTTTCCCTGCTTGGCGTTTTTGGAATCGTATGGATTATCAGTCTTGTTTTCGGAATCATAGCTCTTAGCCGAATAAATAAATCAAGCGGACAGCTTCGCGGCAAAGGTTTTGCCATTACAGGCATTGCGACGTCATCGGCGGGATTGGCCGTTCTGCTGACAATTATTGGCGTTCTCTTAATGATTAATTCGGCAACAACGTTTTCTCTCAGCAAAAAATTCAAAATGCAGGAAGACAATAAATTGCCGGAAATTGCGGGAATTGTGCAGGTTATTTATAACGGAACAGATCCAAATGATAATTGTGCAGCCCCCTTATTTACTCAGGAACAACTTGAATCTGAGTCAGAAATTTCAAGCAGGATCGATTGCACCGCTACAAAAACTCCGGTCGAAATGCAATGGGAATTTGCGGGCGAAGAAGAAGACCGGGAAATCTATAACTTTATCATTACTATTACTGACGAAAATAAAACTTCTATCATAGAAAAGACCGTCGGATTCGATGGCGAAGAGGAAATTATCTATAAAAATAAATTGATGAAGGCGGTCATCTCGCCGAAGAAATAATTATCGTTTTTTGAACGCCTGTTTGAAAGCAGGCAGAAAGTAAAGAAAAGCGAAAATCGCCAGACAAATCAGGCACGCGGTTTTTATATGTTCGCGTAACATCAATTTCCACAGAAAATTAACCTTATAAGGCCAAAGTGGTTTTACGTCATAGTGATATAAGCCATCAATCAAAATATGCAGCCAGACTCCGAGGACGCCTGAGATAAGCATTTTTTTTAAATCGGTTTTGTAATTTATTCTTAAAATGTTCATACCCAGCTTCAAAACAGGCTGAATCAAAAAAGCTATAAGCCCCCACACAACGCCGACTAAAGCGCCGAATAACAAAGTATGCGCGTACCTGTGAATCGGCCAGCCGAGATTGAGATGGCCGACTATCAATACTTCCAAATCTACTGCTACATTTGCGAGTACGAATACCGGAAAGTCAATCCATTTGCGAAAGACATATCCGATTAAACCTGATGGTCCAAAATGATATGGTGTAATAGGCAATTTAACTACTTCAAAAAAAGATAATATAGTATATAGTACTAAATTCGATAAAACTGTTCCAGGAATTATAAATATGAAAGCAAGAATTGCAATAATATCTGATATTCACGCGCCCGGCAGCGCAGAAAATCCCGAGCTTCGCGGCGAACTCGCGGAAAGTCTGCTGCTTCGGGCAATAAACAGGTTCAACAGATGGATAAATCCCGATATTGTGATAATTTGCGGTGATTTGGTCGATGGCGGAGATACTCAAACAGCGAAAGATTGGCTGCCGAGAATACGAGCAATCTTAGATAAACTTACTTGCCCATATATTGCCGTTAGGGGAAATCACGATCCTTCTGCCGATTATTTTTACGGCGTTTTTGAAAAAAAAGGACAAGTCGATATAGCAGGTTTCCGATTTCTTGTTTTTGATGATCCCGAGCAGCCGAATTTTTGCGCAAGCAGAAGTCCCGAAGAAATTGGCAGATTTGCATCTGCGCGAAAGGATTTTGAAGGGCCTGTTATCAGTGTGCAGCATGTCCCATTGTTTCCGCCGGGAGTGTCAGAATCCCCGTATAATTACACAAATGCCGACCAGATAATTTCAGAAATGAAAAAGCATAAAATTTTTATGTCCGTTTCGGGGCATTACCATAAAGGTTTGGGACATATCCATTTTGAAGGCATCAATTACATTGCATCGCCTGCAATTTGTGTCTTACCATTTAAATATATGGTAATTGATATTGATGGCGAAAAGGTATCTGCTCAAACGGATAATCTGCAAATGCCGCCGGAACTCGGATTGATAGACAGGCACGTGCATACCCAGCTTGCATATTGTTCGGAAAATATGGATGTCGCTTCAATTTTGAAACTTTACAAAGATTTCGGTCTGGCTGACATTATTTTTACCGAACACAGCGGGCAGCTTTATTTTGATAAAGACTCTTTTTGGTCAGGCGAGTGCTATATAAAAGGCCTCGAAGGTGCAGATGAAAATGTAAACAGGATGCCGCGATATTTTGACTTGATGAAACAATTCAATGTGCCGAAAAAGTCGATCGGCCTTGAAGTAGATTTTGACTATTCCGGCAGGCCGATGATAAGACCCGTTGATAAGGCACAGGCAGGCTTTTTTATCGGTTCAATCCATAAACTTCAGGAAATGTGGAAGCAGCCTATTGACTGGAAAGCCGTTGAAGAAGAATATCTTTTCAGGACAAATGGGATTTTGAAAAGCGGGGTAGCTGTATTGGCACATCCTTTCAGAATGTTTCATCGAAAAGGAACAGAACTTTCGCAGGATTTGTTCGAAAAAGTGATAAAACTGCTCAAACAATATAACATAGCAGCCGAGATAAACTTCCACAGTCAGGAGGCTGAACCGGAGTTTGTGGAGATTTGCGTTAATGAGGGCGTTAAACTTGCGCTTTCGAGCGATTGCCATAATATGTACGAACTTGGCGAACTCTGGCCTCACTTGAGAATGCTCGAAAAAATCGGGGTTGCAAATAATGATTTGAGCCGCGTACTTTTGTGATTGATTATTCCGCTTAATGCCGATAAAACTTTTAACGTGAAATTACCAGTTGAAAACAAAACAATCGCGAATATGACCGTTTGTCTTGCCGTTACTCTGATGGCATTGGGGGCATGTTTTGTTTTTAGCGCCAGCGCCCGGATAGATACGGAATACGATCTGACAAAATTTTATTCTTATCTAGAATTCAGGCAGGCTTTGTTTTTTTTATTATCGATTTTCCTGGTTTTCATAATTAGTTTGATAGATTATCGGAAATTGTCCCTTGGCAAAGGGTCTTTGAAGTGCTGGCTTACAAATCCCACCGTTTACCTGCTCATTATCAGTATAGGGATGCTGGTAATAGTGTTGATTCCCGGGATTGGTGTTACCGTCAACAATGCCAGGCGATGGTTAAGGGTGGGGATTGGTCCTATAAATTTAAACTTTCAGCCGTCAGAATTGGCAAAATGGGCGCTGGTTTTATTTCTACCTGCGGTTTCAGTTATGGCGGGGAAAAATCTCAGGAGTTTTTTTAAAGGATTTCTTCCTCTGCTGATTCTAATTGGTGTTATAACATTGCTAATCCTTAAGGAGGATTTCGGAACGGCTTTATTTGTCGCTTCGCTCAGCCTGATGATTTTGTTTATGGCGGGCGGCAAATGGTGGCATTTCATCACGCCGCTGCCGATTTTAATTGCCTTTTTTGCGATTGCGATACTCTCATCTCCGGAAAGAATAGAAAGACTGAAATCCTTCACCCAATCAGGCGATTCGACCGCGCAGACGAGCGGTTACCAAATAAGACAGTCTCTTATCGCTGTTTCGACAGGCGGTCTCCTGGGAAAGGGGCTTGGCGGAGGAATTAGCAAATACGGTCACTTGCCGGAAGATACGACCGATTTTATTTTTGCGATTATCGCTGAAGAACTTGGATTTGTCGGAGTATGTTTCCTTGTTTTGCTGTTTATATTTTTTATTTTTATGGGAATCATAACTATACACAGATGTCCTGACGATTTTGGCAAGCTTCTTGCGTTTGGAATCACTGCGACAATATGTTTACAGGCAGTGGTTAATCTTGGGGTTGTTACAAAGTTATTGCCGACTAAAGGAATTGCTCTGCCTTTCATAAGTGCAGGCGGTACGCATTTGCTTTTAACGGCGGCAGCGGCTGGAATTCTGGCCTCTGTTGCAAGAAGAAGTTGAAACTGTTATAATTAAAATATTTAGGGCCGAAGGATTAGCTTCGGGAGAGACTATTATGTTACATGTTTATTTTGCAGGCGGGGGCACAGGAGGGCATATATATCCGGCTCTGGCCGTCGCGCAGCAGTTATTAGATACTTTGCCCGATTGCAGAATCACTTTCTTTTGCAGTCAGAGGCCTATTGACGCCAGAGTACTTGGAGTAACCGGGTATCGCTTTATCCCTTTGCCCGTAGGAGGATTTTCCGGCAATCCGATAAAATTTGCGAAATTTTTAAAATCCGTTTTCGCCGCAAAAAAAATTGTGAGAAAAACCATACTGTATGATAATAATGAAAAGTCCGTTATGTTCAGCGTCGGAGGGTTTGTGTCAACAGGCGCTGTTCTTGCCGCAAAAAGTCTGAATATTCCTGTTGCGATGCTAAATATAGATTCGATCCCCGGCAAAGCAAACAGTTTTCTGGCTCGTTACGCCAGGGATATTTTTGTGCAATTTCCTAAAACGAAAAATTATTTCGGTCTGAATAATAAAAGAGTTATCGTAACCGGCTGTCCGCTGCGCAAAGAATTCTTTAAACCCGATGTTTCCGGCACAGTTGAATCGCTGGGGCTTAGTCCAAAAAAGAAAATTCTCCTTGTTACCGGAGCTTCCGGCGGTGCACTGAATATCAACAATGTTATCGGTTACCTGCTTGACAGGTTTGATATTTTTGAAGCAAGCTGGCAGATTGTACATTTGGCAGGAATTGCTCATTATGATGCGGTAAGAGCGCTGTATAGACAATGTGAATTAACTCATAAAATACTTGATTATTGTGATGACATGCCGGGGCTGCTTTCTGCGGCCGATCTTGTTATCGGAAGGGCAGGAGCTATGAGTATTGCCGAATTTGCGGCTTCATGTACGCCTGCAATCTGTTTGCCTTATCCTTATCATAAAGATATGCACCAAAGAGTTAACGCAAAGTTCCTGGTGGATGCAGGTTGTGCGGCGATTGTCGACGATTTATGCGATACCGAAAAAACGGCTGCGAAATTATGGCCTGTACTTTGTGATATTATGAGCAACGACGAAAAACGAGAAACTATGAGACTAAAATGTGCCGCGATAGCAAATCCTGAAGCTGCATCGGCAATTGTTAATAAAATTTTAGGTTATTAAATGTCAGAATTCAGTTGTAATAGTTTTTCGTGAACATAAAATAATAAATAACGTATTTACTTAGAAAAAGAGATTAAAGGATTATGTTTTTAGTTAACCCGGTGAAAAAGAATAGCAAAATCATCACGGCATTGCTTTTTATGCTGCTGATTCCCGCTTGTCTATTCTCAGCCGAAGACAACCATAACAACCATAACAACCAATTGAAAATTAATCATTGGACGTTATTCAACTCAACTGATGAACAAATCCGAATTGATACCGCGGTTGAACTCTTGCAGAACTATTCTGCCCAGGCCAGGGTAATCCTGCTGGATGCTTTGAAATCAGGAGACAACATTTCCGCTGCAAGTTCAGCGTGCAAAGCAATAAGCAAGTTTCGAAGTGCATCGAATCTTATAGTTAAAAGAGATGATTTCATACAGCCCCTGATGGCTATTCTAAAAGGTCCAAATGTCGATTTGGCTCGGCTTGCGGCTGAAGCTACATTGATTTTCAATTATAGGGAAATAAAATCCCATCTCGAACAGATAATCAAGAATAATGAAACAACTGATTTGGCGAAAAAGAACGCCATTTATGCTCTGCAGATCAGGCCTGACAGGGAAACAATATTGCTGCTCATCGAGCTAATGGATAGCAGTAATCCTGTTGTTTCATCCGCTGCGATTGATGCCTTGCAGGAATGGATGCCCATAGGTTCGAACAGGCAGGATTGGCAAAAAATTAGAAGGGATATTGAACGAGGCAAATTTGACGTAATCCGCGAAAGAATTCTTTTCAGTCAGGACAAAATTCAAAAACTAAATGACGATATAGTTAAATGGCAGAAAAAATATTTAACTTCTCTTGATAATATTTACTTCGCAATGGCAGAGGACAATGTTCGAGCTAAGTTTGTAGCCGAGAACCTGTCATTCGAACAAAGTTCTGTTAAACTTTGGGCTGTCGAAAAAATAAATATGTGGCAGAAGAGCGGAAAATTGCTTCCTATTGATGTGATGCAGAAACCGCTGATTGCTCTTGTATCAGACAAAGATCCGCTTGTAAGACTTGCGGTTGCAAAACTCCTTGGGCTGTTGACTAATATAAATTCCGCCGATGCTTTACTCCGGCAGCTAAAGGCGGAAACTTTCCCCGAAGTTAAAACCGAAATGTTTGTCGCTCTCGGACATGTCTGTAATTTCGCTTTGTCTCCCGGTTCGGAGGTTCAGATAAACCCCAAAATCAGAATCGAAACTCTGAAAAATACGGTAGCTTTTTTCAAAGAAGGCAATCCGGCCGTTTCTGCTGAAGTAATTCGGAATCTGCTTTTGCAGAACGGTCTTGAAATTTCCAATGTAAAACCCTACATGGAATTTATCGCCGCTAACTATAACAAGGCTGCGGACCAGCAGGTCAGGATTCGTTTGCTTGAGGAAATGGAACGTCTTTGCGGAAACGACAGCTTTTACAGAACGACCGCAGGCGAAGTTTTTAGAAACATTTTTTTGGAAGCTTGTGACGATACCAGCAGTCTTGTCGCATCTCCCGCTGTATCAGGTCTGCTTAAAATCGATCAGGCCGGTGCTTTCGAAATTCTAAAGACAAAGCAGTTCTTTGCCCACTCAAGCGAAAAGGTTCGAAACGAAATGATCAATGTGGCCGGCCAGATCGGAACTGCGCAGGATCTTGAATGGCTGGCCGCTCTGGCAGACAATTCCGAGTTCGCACAAGAACGTCAGAAGGCTGCCGATGCTATGATGAGTATCTTTCAATTCTGCAAAACGGATGTTTTGATTACCTGGGCAAAACGGTTGTCGGTAGAAGCAAAAACCAGAAATGACGATTTATTGCTTGTCAAATCAAGAACATTATTCGAAATGGCTGAAAAAAAGGCCGAAGCGCAGCAGGATGCCAATACCCTGGCCTCTTTAAGGCGGACTCTCGCTGATTCGTACTCGGAAGCTAAACATTATGCTCAGGCAGCCAGGTATTATGGTATCCTATTGCAATCTGCAACAGATTCCAACGAAAGAGAATATCTTACTTCGAGGCTTCTTGAGGTAAATCTATATGACGGACAAAGCGAATCAGCAAAACAGCTGATTGCTAATATTCTTCTCTCGAATGATATAGGAGAGGAAAAACAAATTTCCAAAATTCTAAATCAATTTTTCAGCGAAAATCCGGAAAAAGAGCATTGTACCAAAATTTTCCGCGCTATCGCCTCGATTCATCTTGCTGATGCCGCAAAGTATCCATTATGGAATGAACAACTTGCTAAATGGCGGACTTTGCTGAAGTTTAATGTTACTCCTCCCGGGCCGAATGTTCCCGCAGTTGCGGACAGCAACTCTGTCGTTAAAAAATGAAGTACAAACATATCATTTGGGATTGGAACGGCACGCTGCTCGATGACGCATGGCTTTGTGTAGAGATACTAAATAAGATGCTTGCCTGCAGAAATATGACGGCAACAACTCTTGAACAATACCAGAATCACTTTGATTTCCCTGTTATAGATTACTACTTGAAACTTGGGTTTGACTTCGCTAAAGAGGATTTCGACTCGGTCGCTCGAGAGTATATTTTATCATACAATGCTCATTTCCAAAAGTGCAGTCTGCGCAAAGGTATCAGGGATGCTATTTCTCAACTTAAAACTGCGGGATTTTCGCAATCGGTGTTGTCGGCTTCACAGCAGACTTCATTGATTGAGGCTTTAGAATGCTACAATCTAAAAAGCTTGTTCGAGAATATTTGCGGACTGGATGACTATTATGCTCACGGTAAAGTTGATGCCGGTAAAAAGTTGATGAGAAATCTAAAAGCGCATGCAAAAGAAATTCTCCTGATCGGCGATACTACGCACGATTACCAGGTAGCATGTGAATTGGGAGCCGATTGTATGCTCCTGCCTGCGGGCCACCAGTCCCGCGAACGACTTGCCGCCGCAGGAGCCAAAGTATGCAATGATTTAAATGAGGCTTTGAAAAACCTCATTTGATTTACGTGTTGCGCAGCTTCAGCGACCTGCCGATACGGCGTCTTCTTTTGAGAATATTTCTGCCGCCTTTTGTTCTCATTCTCGCCAGAAAGCCGCTTTTGCGTTTCTTTTTTATTTTACTGATACGATGATTTTCCATTTTGCCTCCGGGCACATTAATTTCTAAATTTTTGGGGTATTATACGGATTTTGCCAATTTTGACAAGACTTTTATATTTTTTCATTGCAGATATGGATTGTGCAATTTCTCTTGCTTAATTGTCGTTGCCGGGCCGTGACCAGGATAAACGTTTGTATCTTCGGGAAGGACCAGGAGCTTTTCCTTAATATTCTTTATGAGCTGCCTCATCCGTTCGTCAGCATCATACCCGGGGAAATCAGTTCGTCCTACTGAATGAGCAAAAAGTGTATCTCCGGTGAAAAGTACCTTATTCTCTTCGCTGTAAAGGCATATTCCTCCGGAAGTATGGCCCGGCGTATGAATCACGTTAAAATTAAAGCCCTGAAAATCTGTATCGCCTTCGTTTGTAAGGAGTATGTCGGCAGGTGAAGTTTGAATTTTCAGTCCGAGCACAGTGGAGAAGTTTTTCGAGGGCTCGCAAAGCATAGGGGCGTCTGATTTGTGGATATAAACCTTGATAGAATTGAAGTTTTTACGCAAATTTTCCACCCCGGCTATATGGTCGACATGACCGTGGGTTAGAACCAAAGCTGCGGGATTCAATTTTTTTTCCTTTAAATATTCTACCAAAGGGATAGAATCCAAACCTGTATCGATTATGAGACAGTTTGAAAGATTTTCTTTGCGAACTATGTACGAATTGTTCTCGTAATCACCTAATACTAATTTACTTATTTGCATGAAGGAAAAACCTTTAAAGCCGAAAATGATACCAGATTTTGAGAAAAATGTCAAATTCAAGTGGTTGTTCTGAATATAGTTATGATTATTCTGAGGGAAAATAATGTCCGAAAACATTCGTCAGCATCTCGCACGTGACCTTTTCAAAAGATATGAAGATAACCCGATTCTCCAGGCAAAAGACTGGCCGTATCCGGTTAATGCTGTGTTTAATCCTGCCGCAATTAATCTGCCTGATGGTACGATTCTGCTTGCTCGAGTGGAAGACTTGCGAGGTTTTTCGCATCTGACCGTATGCAGAAGCAAAGATGGGCTGACCAACTGGAAAATAGATGACAAACCCACTATGCAGGCCGACCATTCTTCGAAGGAAGAAAGGTGGGGACTCGAAGACCCTCGAATTATCTGGCTCGATGAGCAGGGGCATTTCGCAATCACTTATGTCTCTTTTGGCGAAGGCGGGCCGGTTGTTTCGCTTGCAATAACCAAAAATTTTCATACTTTCGCAAGAATGGGACCTATGCTTCCGCCCGAAGATAAAGATGCCTGTCTTTTCCCGCGAAGATTCAACGGAAGATTCGCTCTCATTCATCGGCCGATCGTGAGAGGCGAAGCGCACATGTGGATTAGTATGTCACCTGATTTAAAGCATTGGGGCGACCACAGAATCTTGATGAGGACTCGACATGCCTTCTGGGATGGTGCAAGAATAGGGCTTGCATGTCAGCCCATTGAAATCCCCGAGGGCTGGCTGGTTCTTTATCACGGCGTTAGATCGACAACTGCCGGCCAGATTTATCGAATTGGAGCGGCGCTTCTTGACCATGAGCAGCCGTGGAGAGTCCTGCGAAGAAGCGAAGAGTGGATTCTCGGTCCAAGGGCCGATTATGAAAGAATTGGCGACGTTGCCGATGTTGTGTTCGTTACAGGCGCAACTGTAAATGACGAGAAAAATATGCTCTACGTTTATTACGGCGCTGCCGACGACAAAATCGCAGTCGCTATGGCCGATATGAATCAGGTACGTGAATATATAATGCTTTGTCCGGAAGTTAAAAACGACGATTAACTTCTATTTCGCTGTATGAACGAAATCGGCAGGTATTGATATTTCGAACACTTCTTTCTTGATTTTGTTTGAAATATCGATCCTGCCGAGTTTTATTGTTATTTCTTCATTCTCTGCAGTCGAAGCTTTAAATGTTACAGGCAGGTTGAATTTAGAATCGATTGTAATTTCGATTTGTTTGTAAGTATTATAGAATTTCGAATTTTCTTTCGGTATTAATTTCAGCTTATTGCCTTCAACCGTAATATCATATTCCTGAGTCATTTCCTGTGGATTGGCCAGGCCGATAATAGGAAAATAATCCTGCACAAGCTCAAGCGGTTCGATTGGTTTATCTGTCGAATACTGTTCCGTAATTGCCGATTTGCTCTGGTAATCGATTCTTGTCAGCTTCATCCCATCGAAAATATAATCCTCTTTGTAATTCTGCTGCTTTGAATCGTCCTGTTTAAGAGTTTGGAAATTGATCCTTAAAGCCCCATTATTGGTATCTTTAGTGTAATAAATTTTCCCCGTCCTGATGGTTTGCGTCTCGAACAAAGGCTGTGCGTGAATATACTCGATGTCCGCCGTGAGATTTTTCAGATTACGCGCAGATTGATTCAGCTTTTCAATTGTTTTAACCGCCTTATTAGGCTCAGCAGCTAAAAAGGTTTGGAATACCAGTATTAAAATGATAAATTTTCTATTCATATTCTATGTTCTATGTTCTATTTATTATATCTATTAACTGAGTAAGATTGTCAATGGTGAAATCCGCATATTCCGAAAACAGCAGCGATTTTTCGGAATTCTTCATTAAAACCGCAATTGCCCCGGCAGCTTTGGCACATTGCAGATCAAACAAATAATCCCCGACAACCATTGTTTCAGCGGGAAGAACGTTAAAATGGCTGCATAATTTCTCTACTCCACACGGATGCGGTTTTACCGGGCCGTCGCTTCTATCGAAAATGGCGTCAAATTTTAAATTGTGCTTTTGGGCTACTGCCGCGGCGTTTCGCCGTGTGTTCCTCGTCAGAATGCCGACCGGGATTTGCATCTCGCCGAGTTTGTC
>JAKJEQ010000044.1:11175-13354 GCA_022705345.1 Planctomycetota bacterium
AGAATTACTTCTGCTTTTTTTCTGTCGGCAGCCGACATTTTCTCCATCGCTTCCAAAAGAGGCCCCGCATCCCGTGAAAGCCCGATATCTTCTCTGATTTTATCGAAATCAAGATATGGCTCGGTTATAGTTCCATCCAAATCGAATATTATAGCTTTTATTTTCATTCTATCGACTCAAGTTCCTGCCATCTGTTATACGCTTCATCCAGAAGCTTTTTTACTTCCGAAGCCCTGCTGCTTACATTTACAACATCCGCGGACCTTTTATAAAATAGCGGATCCGACATTACTTTGTTCAATTCCTGTTGTTCAGCCTCAAGTTTTTCAATAAGCGCAGGCAATCTTTTTAATTCTTCTTTTTCCTTATAAGATAATTTTCTAGCTTTTTCTTTTATTATAGCAGATTTTAAAATTTTGTCCGGTTTTTTTACAGGTTCGGGTTTCGCTGGTTCTTTTCTCTGCCGCAGATAATCATCATAACCCCCGACATACTCATTAACAGTTCCATTTCCTTCGAATGCAATAATGCCTGTAACGACGTTATTCAAAAATTCTCGGTCATGACTTACAAGCAAAACTGTGCCGGGATAATTAAGCAGGAATTCTTCCAACAGATCCAAAGTTTCGATATCAAGGTCATTTGTCGGCTCATCCATAACAAGCACATTCGATGGTTTTGAAAAAAGCCTCGCAAGCAGCAGCCGGTTTCTCTCTCCGCCCGAAAGATTCGATAGGGGACTAAGCGACTGATCAGGAGAAAATAAAAAATCCTGTAAATAGCCTACCACATTACGCGCCGCTCCATTTATAAAAACAGTTTTATTTCCGCCAGCGACATTTTCATAAACAGATTTTTCATAATCAAGCTCTGCGTGCAGTTGATCGAAATATGCTATTTCCAGATTCGTCCCGTGCCGAATCGAGCCTTGCTGTGATTCGATTTCTTTAAGAAGTATTTTCACTAATGTTGTTTTTCCGCACCCGTTTGGCCCGATGATACCGATTTTATCGCCTCGCATCAGCATCGTGGAAAAACTTGAAATCAGCGGCTTGTCGGTATTATATGAGAATGAAATATTTTTCGCTTCGATTACAAGTCTTCCGGATTGCTGAACATCCTGCATTTGCAATTTTACATTACCTGTTTGTTCTCTTCTCAGCCTTCTTTCTTCACGCATTTTTTTCAATGCGCGAACCCTGCCTTCATTGCGTCTGCGTCTCGCCTTGATTCCTTTGCGAATCCAGATTTCTTCCTGTGCCAGCTTTTTATCGAACAGCGCGTTTTCAGCCGACTCTGCTTCATTTAAGATTTCTCTGCGATCAAGAAAAGTATCGTAATCGCAGTTATAATTTACAACCCTGCCTTTATCGAGTTCAACTATTCTGTTTGCCAGCTTTTTGACAAATACCCTGTCATGGCTGACAAAGATCAGTGTCCCCTTGAACTCCGCCAGAAAATCCTCAATCCATGTTATCGCCTCTATATCGAGATGGTTCGTAGGCTCATCGAGCAGAAGCACATCAGGATTGCTCACAAGCGCCTGCGCAAGCAGTACCCTGCGTTTCATCCCCGCCGAAAGGCCTGCCATTTCTGCATTGCCGTCAAGCTGCATATTCTGAATCATCTTTTCAACAAGCCTGTCTGTCTGCCAGCCGTTTTTAGCTTCGAGCAAATGATGCAGATTGTCCAGCCTTGCCAGCAAAGATTTATTATCGTGCTCCAGCGCAAGCTGATGACTTACATGATGATATTCTGCCAGCAATTTTCCTATATCGCCCAATCCTTCGGATACGATGTCAAAGACAGTTGCCCCAAGTTCAACCGGCACATCCTGCCGCAGGCATCTTATTGTAATCTTATCCGCACGCGAAACTATACCTTTTTCGGGCAGAACTTCGCCGGTAATTAGCCTCATCATCGTTGATTTGCCTACCCCATTTCGTCCAAGCAGACATATCCGCTCTCCCAATTCGATTTGAAGATTTATATTTTCCAGCAGGCATCTTCCGCCAAACCCAACGCTGACATCCTGCATTCCAATTATTGCCATATACGCATTCCAAACATCACATAACCGGTAAATTTTTCAAATTATGCGGTTACTCAAACTGACCGATTCAGCGGTTGAGATTGCCGCGGCTGTCTGCGGACAGCCTCGCAATGACGTACAAACGAC
>JAKJEQ010000045.1 GCA_022705345.1 Planctomycetota bacterium
TATCAATAGAAAAATTCCACATTGCCCAGTTTAAAACCGATGAGAGAGTTCTCATTGCAGAGTCAGCGTATGACCGCCCAACTTTATCTGGAATTTTAATACTCTCCTCTTTCTTCTTTCCAAGCATTTTTTTATATCTCGCTTGTGCTTCTTCGATGATTTTTCCATGTTTTTTGATAATATCTTCCGGCGTAATATCACAAATAGATATTCCTATCCAATCGTCAAAAAGCGTATCTAATATTTTCTTGTATTCGGTTTTGGTTCCAGTTTTCAATGGCATACCTTTGTAACGCTTTTTTTCAAGAAATTCTTGAAAAGCTATTTTGAGGGTAATGGTCTTTTTCCTTCTTTCTTCCAGTTTTCTTTCTCTCTCCCTCTCATTTTTTTTAAACTCTTCCCGTGGGTTAATACCCTGCCTCATTTTCAAAATATATTCTCTTGCCATTCCTCTCGCATCATCGAGACTAATCCTGTTTACATCATCAATGGTAATCCTGACTCCCGCATCTCCACCCCTCACATCGGATTCTACGAAGTAAGACTTCTTAGTCCGCCCCAATCTTACGCCAAATCCGGCAAAGCTATTGTCATAACAATACAGTTGTGTATTTGTACAAAATGGTAAATTGGCGATAGTTGATTTTGTAAACTTAAGTTTTCTCCGAACAGCCCCACGTCCATCGTTCTCTTGAGTTCCCAAAACTCTTACATAATAAATATCTTCCATTTCCTTACTAACCAACTCAACACTCTCGGCATCCATAATCTTATCCTTTCCACCAATGTGTTAAATGAAAAAACATATTATTTACATATATATACGGTAAGGCACTTCAAATTCCCGGATTTTCAAAATATGAGAAAAATAGCCATTGTCAATTTAAACAAATATATATCCATATATACCATTATAATATAACTAATTTGTTTATAAAGATATATGTAAAAATTTTTTATGATTATGTACTAAAAAATTGTGGACACACCTTTGAACATTTATCAGTGGGTAAAAAGCTGAAAATTTGCTGATTTTTGATAACTATAATTAAACTAAGAAGTTAAAAAAATTTTATTTTTTTTCAATAATTTTCTCATTCATTGTTTTTTCGTTTTTCCCATGGGTAATTTCAAAATAATCTCTGGATTATTAGAAAATAAGAAATAGAGCTATAATAGGGATGAAATTTTATATCGTTCAATATGAAAATAATAGTTAATATAATCTAACATCATTGTGATAACTGGGATAGCTTAATAAAATATAATAAAGTATATTGACAAAAAAACCTGTTGTGGTACTTCTTAATCAGCGGGTCACAGGTTCGAGTCCTGTATCGCCCACTAGGTTTGGAATAAACACCTTAATCCGGGAGCTATGAGATTAGCGGCAATTGCCTTCTTTATGCGGCTATAAATCCACGCATCTGTCTTTTGCGCGTTGGTCCTTAGCGATATACAAAGTCTTAAAGAAATCTGGCTTGACTGCGCCTTGTATGCAGATCCGAATGACCCGGTGGGTATATCTGATAAAATAAACTCCCTGGTCAATGACAGTTCTGAATTGAACTATTATTCTAAAAAAGCGAAAGAAAGAGCGCGTACGTTTTCTTTAGAAAACGCTGCAGGCCGGTATTTTGATTTATACAGGAAATTATCAATGCATCCTAAAGCTTGTCTCTCTTCTTAATCAGGATTAATAATGCGAATCGCGATGTTTTATCATTCTCTTATTAGCGATTGGAATAATGGTAATGCGCATTTTTTAAGGGGTATAGCCGCATTCAAAAGAGCAAAACAACTGGAGAAGACTATTTTCGAATTTTGTTGATTAATCTCGGCGAAATACCGCTTCCGCATCGTTGTTTCATAACGGATTTTTCCTCCTGCTTCCTTTAAAGGCATTTTTTTAATGTGCATTGACAAAAACAAATGCGAAGGTATAAAGGATATCATTATTTCGGTCATAATCGGCGAGTTTGGCCGGCAATAAAAAGAAACGGTATAAATCGAAAGAAAATAGAAGAATGAAACAGATAATTATTATTGCGGTTGTCGGAATTGTCGGAATCGGGGCAGGTTTTGCGGGAGGAATGTTTTTTGCCAACACAAAAAGCAAAGCGGTAATTGCCGATATGCAAACTCGAATGCAGCAGGAGCAAAATCAGGCGCAAGAAAGATTAAACGGCTATGATATGATGATAAGCACGTTGAATAACGAACTGCAAAAGGCAACTCTTGAAATTGAAAAATTGAAAACACCGGTCTCTGTCATAACACAACAAGTCCCGGCGGCATCTGAGGTAAAAGAGATGGAATTCGAACAGCCGGATGGTCCGACATCGGCTTACGCCACGAAGGGTAATGATACAAACACTAAATTATATAAAATCCAGAGCGGAGACAGCCTCTGGAGCATCGCACAAAAACAGCTTGGCAATGGCAGCCGGTTCAAGGAAATACTTAAACTGAATCCGAAGCTGACAGAGAAAAGCAATCTTGTTGTCGGTTTGAATATTAATATCCCCGCCAGGTAACTGCCGAACTTCTACACACATCTTATTATTTGGTTATATCCGGATCACTTCAGTCGGGCTGATTAGTTTGTATGTTATGCCACGCCAGCGGATTTTTCTCCCGAAGCTAGACAAAATTATGCAAAGCAGAATGATAAATGACCAGAGCGGGCCTGCGAGTATATCGGCAACAGCGGCAGCTTTCAGCCGATGCCAGTCCGATTGGAAAATTTCGAAAATCATTTTCTGACGAAGAACGGCTGTGAACAACTGCACGGATACAGATAACAAGGCGGTAAGAAGGTAAATGTACCAGTAATCAAATCCATTTATTTCAAAATAAAATGATAACCCCAGAAAGCCCCAAAAACCAAAAACAGAATAAAAAGAGGTTATAAGGCCGAAGAGCCATGTGCCGGGCGTGATGATCCTTGTGATGAGGAACTGGCGGCGGGCGAATTCCAGGAAGGACAACATTTCGTTTTTTTCATAAGAAGCAACAAAACATGCAGGAACGAAGAAGACTTTCAGTCCTGCTTCTTTTACCGCCCTGCTGATTGTGAGATCATCGCTGACAGAGATTTCCCAGATTTTTTCGATTTGGAGTTTTTTAAAGGTTTCGACACGGACTGCCATCGAACCGCCCCATGCGTGATTGAAAACAGTTACGCCCAGAAGCTGCGCGACTTTGGCGTTGATTATAGAAAGCGCAATGGTCGCGAAATTATTTTTCAATGGAACGTACCAGCGATAGCCGCTCGAAACACCGTTTTTTTCTTTTCGAAGCGGGTAAATAAGTTCATTAAGCCAATTGGATTTCACGCACGCGTCAGAGTCAGCGAAGGCGTAGACCTCGCAGTCTTTATCGGCGGCAGCGCAGCCGAAAAGCTGGTTATGAATTTTCTGCCCTGCTTTGCTCGAATTCCCTGAGACAATAACGCTTATCTTGAAAGCCGATGCTCGTCCTTTTAGTTTTTCCTTGATCTCAAGAAGATGTTTGTACGCCGAGTCCTGTTCGCTTTCAGTTACGAATATCAACTCGTAATTCTTATAGTCCAGAGTATAGAAAGAGCTGATGTTTTTTTCAAATTCGGTATCGAAGCCTTTGCAGGGTATTATCAATGCGGTTCTCGGACAATAACTTGTCCTGCTCCTGTCGTATTTTCTCACTACGTACCTGTAATTACGTATAACCAGCCAGAGAGCCAAAGCCTCTGTAATGACCGAAGCTGTTACAAGCACGTAAAGAAAAATCATTTTACTATTCCCTTAGCAAATACCTGCGATCGGTACGAGAGCTTTGACAAGTTTTTCAACGGTGTATTGAGCGGAAAGTTCCACACGGAGCAAATGCCCGTGGTTATGCTGGGAATCGACGATAACGAGATTTTTATTGTTAGTCATCCAGCCGGTTTCCTGTACCTGATGGCCGAGAACAAACAACTCGACGCCCAGTTTGTCTGCGAAGAATGCGAGTTTTTCGACACTTTGCCCCCTGCCCCAGGTCAGCAGGTAAGCGGAGTTAGGCCTGACGATATCGACAATTTTGAGAGTTCTTTCAAAAATGGTGAAGTCGAATTTTTCAACGTTCTTGTCCGAAGGAAGCGAATGAGAAATCCAGATTTTATTGGCGGTTTTTGCAGCCAGCGGCTGAGAAAAGAGAAAACGCTCAATCGCGCTTTCGACTTCTTTCATTTCGTTGCCGAAACGACGCTGCAGAGCGGCTCGCATTGAAGCGTTCATTTCCTTGCCCCCTTTCATAACATCGCTGTTATTGATGAAAGCGGTATCGTGATTTGCGAGGATGAAATGCACACGGTCGGGGAATTTCACTTTAAGCTTTACCGCATCGGCGAGCACTTCATACGAAAGACAGCCCCCGTGATTATCTTCTGCCCCGCCGTGAATTATTTCCTGCAAAATTAAATGGCGGTCGGGTTTTTTTTCAAGATCCGAATATGCGACGATTCTTTCTAGATTTCTCCTGTGGCCGTGAATATCGCCGGTGATGACTAAATCGCCCTTATCTGACAGAACAACCAGATTTGCTTTGCGAAATTTATCCTGCTGATTCGCGGCGATACCTGCTTCGAGAAGTTTAATCAAATCATGCGGCATTATTGACCGCCTATTCTTTTGGAGAAAATATTGTGAATGAGCAGATCGAGCCTTGAAATAACTTCAGACATGGATTTAGGCCTTTTGACTGGTTCTTCCTTCACGCAGTCAACTACGAGCCTTGATACGCTGATTGGAATTTTATTATAAATCTCATGCGGAGCGGCAAAACCTTTTTGGCCCATCATTGCGGCAATGTCATTCGCCTGCGGAATCAATGTGGGAACGTTCTTGCCGGTCAAAGCCCAATACATCGTCGCGCCCAGGTTGAAAATATCCGTGCGGGCGTCGAGGTGCATTCGCTTGACCTGCTCGGGGGCTATATAATCGGGCGTTCCCTGAATTCGCGGTTTGACGGTGCCGATTTTGCAGCCCTGCCCAAGGTCGATAATACTTATCGCTCCCGACTGGTTATTTATGAGAATATTGTTAGGCTTGATATCGCAATGGATATACCCCTGATGATGCATCGCATTGAGCCCTTCGGCGACCATTCTGAATACCAGAAGTACATCGCCGAGACTTAACGATCTCGACCTTTCGAGCGATTCCCCGTCAAAAAGATCCATTGTAAGCAGAAGCTCTTTGACCTTCAGCAGTTTACGTATCTTAATTAATTTACCGCACTTACGAAGATAAGGATGGTTGACTTCCTTTGAAACCTTATATTCATTTTCAATTTGCTCAAAAATACGCAAATCTTCGGGCTTTTCAAAAACCGACCGCTTCAGCGCAATTGTCTGCCCGTTTTCTTCGTCTTTAGCGAGAAAAATAGTGCTTCTGGCTCCGATGCCGAGCTTCTTAATTATAGTAAAACCTTCTAATTCTAATCTTTCAATAGCCATAAGCCCTTTAGTATAGCAATTTTATTGAAATTCTAAAGAGAAATTTTACTGATTTGCCCCGACTGGAGGATAGGTTATTTTAGTACCCATTACTTTCGCGAATCCCGTAAGTTTATGCGGTTTGGAGTTTGTCAGACTGTAAATATCCACAATTTTGAATCCTCGAACAAGCAAGGCGTCCCCTATCAGCGACCGATGACAGCGAAATGGAACCGCTTCTGCGCACATAATGGCGACTTGTTTCTTTTGGACATAGGCTAATAATTTTTTCATATTTTTTTCAAACGCCTCAGTTTGCATATAATCGGCGTAACCGCGAAAAGAGGGATTTTTCCAGCCTGTATTCGGCGAATCTTTTGTCGTATGGCGCAAACCCCCAAGACCCGGAAGATGAATGTATCTTCTGCGAAGTTTTGCCTGCATATTTTCCTTGTTGAATTGAGGATTGTGTCTCGATTTGGGAATCGACCTGACATCGACAAGCTTTGTGATTTCATATTTATCGAGAATTGATATAAATTCTTCCAGCGTATGCGTTGAATGACCGATTGTGAAAATTTTCTGTTTCATCCTGTTTTTATACTTTTCTTTTTCATCAGCTCGATTAGGTAAATAACTAAATATTTTCGAGCATATAACTACAAAACAATTTTTCTCAAATATAATCTTATTATGTTCAACGTTTTCGAGGCAATTTTCAGCATCGGTAAAAATGGCGCCATACACATTATCAAAAGAAAGCGGCAATGAAGCCGAAAACATTATCGGCCGTTAGCTTGGTGACTTTGATGTACCAAAAAAAGTCCGATAATAGAACCCGACTATAAAAACTGTTTTGAAAAGAAAATCTGAAGAAAACTAAAGTCTTATAAAAACTGCCGACAAAGCGATAATGCGGTATGATTATCGCCATCAAATAAGTTCGTGAAATCAGGTACTTTCCGAAATAACCTGCCTGTTAATTAATGACGAATAGAACTGCAAAGCGATTTTCTTTGCGCTTTGTAAATAAATAGTTTGTAAACTTTATATAGGAATTTAATAAGGGATAAAGTTATGAAGACGAGATTATTATTAATAACGGCCTTATGTGTTATGGTTTTAAGCTATAACAATGTTTATGGCGGTGAAGGGCAAAATGATTTTGCTGACTGTGTTATTACTGTTACAGTTCTCTCAATTATTGAATGGGAAGGCGAAGATTTTCCAAATATCAACCTTGATGATCATGCAGATGCTCCAATGGATGCACGAGCAGACGCACCGGAAGGAACTTCCACTTACACGTTATGGACAAACAGTAATGTAGCGATCAGCTCAGATCAAACAGCGACATCTCAATTAACCGATGGCACAGATGTGCTTATTACGAAGTATAAATTATCTACGCCAGGCGGCGATGGTGCAAGTACTACGGGTGCGACCGCACTTGATATTGCTGCTAGTTTTGCAAGTACGTGGACAGACCATGATGAGTTTCTTGAAACGCCGCTTGCAATAACCCACGTTAACACGGACGGCGGTGTCGAAGTTATGTTATCGGTCCAGGCTACAAACGAAGCTGATGAAGTTGCAGATTCCGGTGATTATACTGCTACTCAAAGATTAACAGCCACTTGGGTCTCTGACGATTAAATGTTTTTATCAGGATTTAATCTTTTAAAGGACTAAAACTATGGATAGAAAAGCACAAGTAAGGAAAATGAGAAGAATAGGGTTAGTATCCCTGTTTTTATTTATTTTGCAGCAAGTCGGATTCGCAGGCATTGCAGTCAGTCCCATTACGCAGCATATAGAAGTCAAACCTGGTCGAAAGGCAACTTTCAGCATCAGCATATCGAACAATCAAAGATCCGCAAATGCAAGTCCGTGCCCTGTCAAAATTGATATTCTTGATTTTGCAGTTTCGGACAAAGGCGTTCTTTCATTCGGACCGGAATACAAACACGCAAGGACAGCTTCATCCTGGATCACCCTCAATGAGAATCAAATTGTACTCCAGCCTGGAGAATCCAGGCAAATAAAAGGAACCGTTACCGCTCCTATAGACGCTGACGGCGATTATTGGGCATCGGCAATGGTTGTAATCGGAGATACCAAAGAAAATGAAAAAGGTGTAAAGGTTCAACTTAGGACTGCTACAGGATTATTTATTCGTGTTGCGCGCAGATCTCACACAGAACGCGGAAATATCACAGATGTAAATATTACTATGCCGACTTTTGATGCAGGCCCGAATAAAAAAGATTTGTCAGAAGTTGAACTTTATAAATTAAATGAAAAACAGTCTTTGAAAATTGAAACAAAGCTGAAAAATGAAGGACTCATCAGTATTCCCGCGGTTGGAAAAACTATTGTATATAATGAAAAAATGAGAAAAATTGCGACCATCCCGCTTTACGCAAGCCGCAATAACATTTTGCCGGGCCACAGCAGATGGTTTACTGGTATAATGTCGCAGCCGCTGCCCGCCGGTGAATATAAACTCCGCACATTTTTCACATCGGAATCGAATAAACGCCAAATTATGAAAGAATCAGAATTTACAATAAGCAGCGACTTGGCAAAAACATGGGCGAAAAATGTCGGAATTGACAATAACCTAACAAAATTGCAGTTCGACCCGGAGAAGATCAGCCTCAATTTAAATCCCGGACGGTTTACGTCCGCGAATCTGCAAATTAAAAATCAGGGCCTGAATACGATTGCGGCAAGCTGCCGAGTTGAAAATTCCAAGTATGATTGGATTGACCTGAAAAAAACAGATTTCACTCTCGCTCCGAACAGTGGTTCTTCAATTCCGTGTTCGGTCAAAGTACCGTCTGATGCAAAAGCAGGAACTTATGATTGGATGATACTGGTTGAAATGGAACAATCAGGACTTGAAAGCGAATCGTCAAAACAGGCTGTACAATACAGAATCCCGTTCAAAGTCTCGATAGATGAAAACGCAAGAACAGTTTCGAGCAGATAAAAAGGCTTTATGATACTAAAAGCAAAACATAATGTTACCTCTAAAAATGTCATTGCGAGAAGTTCCAAACGGCATTTGCCGTGCACGAACAGCGAAGCAATCTCTGGTTTTCCAATTATTAGAGGTTCTCATAATATTTTGATGGCCTTAATCGCTGTTACACTGTTATTAGCCAATCCTGCTGCCGCGATTGAAAGCAATGCGCAGCATCAGGTTATAGTTAAAAATATTTGGGTCGATGTGCCGCTTAGCCAGATATTCCGCGATATTTCGGTTGAGAACGGAATTATTCTCGCGACTTGTCCGCATATTCCAGACCCGCTGGTTTCGCTCGATGCCGCAAAAGGAAAGCCTTTAGATGACTGCATTAACGAGCTTGTTTCAGGGCAGGGACTTTTTATAAAGAAGAAAAGCAATAAATTTTATTTAATTGTCTGCGGTGATCCAACCTGCCCCAGCGCAGTCGAAACGATTACGCCGACACCGATCTATTTAAATTATATAACAGCAAAACATTTGAAAGAATCTTTGCCTAAATCGCTCGAGCAATATGTAACAACAGGGCAAAGGGACAGTGAAGCGCTTGTTTACGCTGTTCCTGAAATTACGCAGCATGTAATGGATATAGTTAAAAAGCTCGATGTTCCGCAGCAGCAGGTAATGCTCGAAGTTCTCGTAGTTGATTTGTGGGAAGGCACAAGCGATGAGTTTGAGCTTGATTGGAGTATTTTAGGCCCACACACCGCTTTCAGCATGTCTAAAGGCGTTGCAGGCTTTACAGGTCTGGCTGGCTATACAAGCATAGCCGCAAGCAGATTAGTCGAATTGAATTTACAGCTTCGGGCATTGATCGAAGAGAAAAAAGCAAGCATAAGGTCACGACCCAGAGTTGCGACTATCAACGGCGAAAAAGCAAAAATTGATATTTCACTCGATGAATATTATACAATTATTACCGATCTTTACGGTACTTCTTTGAGGACCGAACTTGAAGTAATCAAATCAGGCGTAATGCTCGAGATGACGCCGCACATCGGCGAAGAAGGATATATAACCGTCGATGTACAAACTGAGGTCAGTGATGTTGCGGCAAGACGAAATTCTTCAAGTAACAGCTCGGTCACCAGCTCAGATTTGCCCGTCATTCGCAGACGCCAGGCCGATACACGCGTCAGGGTCAAAGAAGGCGACGCGATCGTCATAGGCGGTCTTATCGAAACGCAGGAAAGCACCAATCACGGAAAATTCCCGGTTTTGGGCGATGCGCCCATTATAGGAGGTCTGTTCAAAAGCAAGGAAGACAGCACGACAAAAAAAGAAGTTATGATTTTCATTACTCCGCAGCTTATCAGGGATGAAGAAACCGCGTTCGCCGACCGAAATGAAATGATAAATGTCGAAGATGAAGTTCAGCAGATGAGAACGCCGCAATATTTCGCGCGAAATGGAAACGATAAAAAAATTAAGAAAATGAAAAATGAAGAAATTGATTCTCTGAGCCAGGTTGTAAACCTGCTTGGAAACGAGAATGATACCGCAAAAGTAAAAAAGACGTCTAAGTCCGAAAATCAGATTGCTGTCGAGCAGGAACGCGCCCTTTTACAGGAGGCGATAACTTTGCTCGAACCGCAGGATGCTCGGAGCAGAAAATAAAAAATGAAATCAGCGATAAGACATTTTGTTATTTCGGTCTTGGCAGTTGCGATTCTGCCAATTTCGATATGCGCTGAAAATGAGTTTTTATGGGTAGCAGAAACTTTCGGACCAATTGAGCTTGAAAATATTTCGAGCCAATCAGACTTAAAAGAAGGCTCTGCTTCTATTACCCTGATTTTGACCGGAGAAGTTGTTGACGCAGTCCTTACCGCCGACAATTCTTCGACGGCTCAATTGCACAACGCATCTGATACTCTTGTTACCGAATATAAAGTTACATTCGATGGCGACGGAGTAAACGGCACCGGCGGAACAAGCATGGATAATTATGTACCCTACAATGATTTTCTTTCCGGCAGCGGATTGGATATAAAATATAAAGAAGGCGATACAGAGGTTGAAGTAACGCTTCATGTCCGGGCGAGCAATCGTCCGGATGATGTGTCAGATTCCGGTGTTTATACCGCTACTCAGACACTTACAGTTTCCTGGGGGGGGCTATGATAAAACCTCGTGCTAATAAATCAATCGAACAGCTTCAACAAGCCCTGTCGCTTGAAGAAACTATACTGGGGCCGCTGGATACCGATACAGATAAAGAGCAGCTCGGTAAAAGCCGAAACGCCGCAAAACAAGCAACAAAAACCAGCTTCAGCAACAGTATTCTTTTGGACGTTCTGGGCGACCAGGCAAAAGCCAAATTCATCTGGCAGTGTGTTGCGGTAACGCTCGCCGTATTGTTTGCGATAACATGCGTTTTGAGCTTCAACCTGTACAGCAGCAGGCAAAACCTTGCCGTAAAGGTCAGCATCCTTGAACCTCTTAAAAATGATCTTAAAGAATCCAGGGCTCAGACCGATCAATATAAATCAGGGGCAATTAAAGCAAACGCAGAACTGGAGCATACGCAAAATGATTTAGATGCTTCCAGGGCTCAATTAGATAAATTGCAGGATAAGCTGGCCGATGTTACAGAACAGCTCGAAACGCTCAAAGCGCGAAATGCCGAAGCCGTCAGAATGCTCAACGGCCGTTTGCAGAAATTGTCGGACTCCCCGGACAATCAGCATTTACGCTAAACAGCACAGGCTGGCAGCAGTGAAATCACAATTCTTCGTAGTAGATTTACAAATTCAAAAAAGTTTTGATGGTTATTCTATGCAACCACTTGGCGGTCTTGTGTGATTTGATCAAGCCTGACTTGCAGTTCCATATTTTTTTGCTGAAGCTCCTTATAGGCCTGCTTGAGTTCATCCTCAACTTTTTTGCGGTCTGTTATATCCTCGCCGATACTTACGATTTTTATTATATGCCTTGCTTCATCGTATAAAGCGACATTATGCCATGCGATGAGTCTGCTTTCGCCGGCTTTTGTCAGAATTGGATTTTCGATATATTCATTTATCTCGATTTTGCCTTCGATAATACCTGTCAGGACATCGATCGCTCTTTGCCTGAACTTCTGAGGTACGAACATACTGCACCAATCCTTATTGATAATTTCATTTTCATCATACCCGAGAATTTCACAGCCTTTGTTGTTGATTTCCTGGACTTTTATATCTTTGTCGAGAACAAGGATCATCAGGCCGGAGGCGTCAAAATATCTTTGCGTCTCTTTGTGTCTTTTTAAAATCTCCTCCTGCGAGCGTTTCATTTTCGTGATATCGCATACAGTAATGATATTGCCCGATTCAGGGTCATTTGCGGTCAAGGGCGCTGCGTAAATCAGAACATCTATAAGCCCGCCCTCTTTTCTGCGCCACTTTGTTTCAACGCAGTTATGTTTTTCATAAAGTTCATAACCCACCCTGTTGTATTCCGCGATATTCTGGTACATCATAAGTAATGTTTTTCCCAAAAAATCTTTTTCACAATAGCCGCACATCTCGAGAATACGATTATTCATTCTGTAGATAAATCTGTTCCTGACAAACGCAATTCCAACTGGCGCAGCGTTGAAAATACTATTGACCACAGAATTATTTTTTCGTAAAGAAGTTTGCGATTTTTTACGTTCGATAGAGTATGCTATAGAACGATGCAGATGATTCGCCGTCAGACTTTCCTTTAACAGGCAATCGGATGCCCCGTTCTGAATCATTAAAAGCGCCGCCTGCTCGTCATCGTCGGATGTCAATACGATTATGGGAATATCAGGATGTATATGATTTATACTTTGAACAGTTTCTACGCCTTCGCTATCAGCAAGCATAACGTCAAGAAGAACCAGGCTAAACGTTTGTTCGTTTAGCGCTTTTATGGCATCCGAAAGGCTTTTGGCAGATTGAATTATATAATTATAACATTGCCAATTACCCTGCAGCAGCTTTTTTATCAGGATGTTCTCTACATCGTTGTCATCGACAAGCAGAATTTTCAGCGTTTCTCTGTTCATTACAAAAGGCTATTATTTGTGCCTTAATTTCAGGATGTATGTGATAATATCTTTTCTGCTGATGATACCTACCAGTTTGCCGCCGGATGTTATCAGCACTCTCCTGAAATTATTCTTAATCAGGCATTCGGCTATATCGATCAGACTGTCGTCTTCATTAAAACTGACTACGCCCTTGGTCATATAGTTCTCGACTTTAGTACCTGCGTCCTGAACATTGTACAGCAGATTCAAAACGTCTTTTTCCGAAATCACGCCGGCAATTGTCATATCGTCATTAACAACCGGCAAGCCTGTAATATTGTTATCCACTAAAATTTTGATGGCGGAAAAGATATCGGTGTCGCGTTTTACCGTGATTACGTTAGTGGTCATTATAGTTTTTGCTTTAAACATATTTTCTCCTATCATCAGGACAAGTTATTAATCAAGTTAGGTTCGAGACCGATGTTTTCGATTTTTTGAAGAGCCTTTTTCATATTTATGTGCCTCGAGACAGGCTGCTTCGAATCGCCCGAATCAGACAGATCGGTAATCATATCTTTAAGCACTTCCAGAGATTCGAATATCACGTCAATGTTTTCAAAGTTTAATGTCAAAACGCCTTTGCGCGCATTGTCAAATAAAGATTCAAGGCAATGAGTCAACGCCCCTATCTGAACAAGATTCAAAAACCAGGCCATTCCCTTAATACTGTGGAAAGCCTGAAATATCTGATCCAATGCCTGCATATTGGCCGGGCCTTCAGATTGCAGGATGAACAGACCATTTTGAGCGGACTCAAGATGCCTTGACGATTCAGCGGCAAAAACTAAAACCTGGGAA
>JAKJEQ010000046.1 GCA_022705345.1 Planctomycetota bacterium
CTTTTATGTACGAAGGAGTCTGCGGAACTGCCGTTATCTCCATATACCCGATAATCTCTCGAACTTTCAGGATTTCCAGGCCGTATTCCTCTTTTCCCAGCGCAAAAGTCAGATATTTACTCTCCTTAGGTAAATTGCCGGTTTGTGCTTTTTCTGCTGTTGTAGTTGACATTTTTGATACTCCAATCCGGATTATATTTTTTATTTTCCCAAGTCGATACTGTCTTTTAACGCCTGTTTATTTAAATTGTTGTGTATTCGGCAGTACTTTCCCCGGAATTGCTCTTTTTAGAATTTCCGCCCACGATATTTGCAAGTTCCTGCACAATGCTGTTCATCTGTTGTGCCTGAGCGCTGAGCTCTTCAGAAGCGCTTGCAGATTCCTCAGCGTTAGCGGCGTTCTGCTGAGTTATTTTGTCCATCTGCGCAACGGCAGTATTAACCTGGTCAATTCCTTTTGCCTGTTCAGATGAAGCGGCATCTATTTCAGCGACGAGATCGCTTGTTTTGCTGACGCTTTGTACTATTTCGTCCAGAACCTTTCCTACTTCGGCGGCAATATCAACGCCGTTTTTCGAATTCTTTACAGATTCCTCAATCATGTTCGTGGTGTTTTTGGCTGCTTCGGCCGATCGCATCGCGAGGTTCCTGACTTCCTGTGCGACGACAGCAAAACCTTTGCCCGCTTCACCTGCTCTTGCCGCTTCGACAGCAGCATTAAGGGCAAGAAGATTTGTCTGGAAAGCTATCTCATCGATAACCTTGATGATTTTAGCCGTCTCATCGGATGATTTTTGAATATCCCTGATAGCAAGGCTCATTCTCTTCATCGAATCCGAACCTTTATCGGCGGCCTTTTTCGCTTCTCCTGCGAGCGCATTTGCCTGTTGAGCGTTGTCGGCATTCTGTTTAGTCATTGAGGACATTTCTTCGAGACTTGAAGAGGTCTCTTCCAGGCCCGCTGCCTGTTCTGTTGCTCCCTCGGCAAGCGACTGCGAAGCGGCGGATACCTGCCCCGAAGCCGAAGATACCTGCTCGGCGCCCTCAATTAGGTTTGTAATAATATAAACCAGTTTCTTTATAAGGCCCTCAGCGACAAACCACCAAATCCCAATGCATACCAACATTGAAATTCCCGAGACCGAAAACAAAATATAATTATTGTATTTGCCGATTGATGCCGCCTTGTCCCTTGCTTCATAAAACTCATCTGCATATGAACCGGCACCGATAATCCAGTCCCACGGCTCGAAATATTTAATTCTCACGACTTTTTCACGTGCAGCGGCATCCTGCTGATTTTTCCAGGGATAGCGCTGTTCGGCAATTTCATTTTCTTTGAGCGAAACAGCGTTTTTGCAGATTTCCTGAATAAACAGTTTCCCATCAGCATCTTTGGTCGACCAGATATCTTCGCCGTCGCGTTTCCCATGCTGCGAAATAATGTATTTTCCGGAAGAATCAATGACATAGACGTATCCGGTCTTGCCTACTTTTATTTTCTCAATTGCCTTCCGCAAAGTTATGGTACTGTCTTGCGGGACTCCGACATACAGCATTCCTATGATTTTTCGGCCGCTGTCGTAGATAGGATCGTATGCTGTTATATATGATTTATTGACAACAAATGCCCGGCCGCTGTATCCTTTACCCTGAAGCACAGACGCAAGGACAGGATTTGAACCGCCATCCGGATTTCTCCTCGGGATAAAAGTTCCAATGGCACGTTTACCTTCCGCGTTTGGAACGTTTGTACATACCCTGAGCATATCTCCGTCTTCGTTCATTCTCTGAAAAATCGTGCAGGTTGCGCCTGTCATTCTAAACACTTCATCAACAATTTGAGAAGGTCTGTTCATATCGTAATTTTGATCAAGCCAGGTATCATTTGCGGTAACTTTGGGCAGGTTAATTGTTTTCTTTTCTTTAGTGATTTGATTTATCACATCCCATGAAACGCTTTCATCGATTACCAATAACTCGTTTCTTTTAACAATTTCGTGCGCGGCTGTAAGACTGCGATCTATCTGCTGCTGCAGAAATTCAGCCTGGTTCGCGCAAATGCCGTGTACGTTTTCGACAATGTGATCAAGGTCCGCATAAGAAAGTTCTATTGCTGAATTTTCAGTTATTGCGACGACCTTTCGATTAGCTCTGAAAATTACAATAGACACGATTAACAACGGGATAATCGAAACAAGGATGCCGGTCATGATGAGTCTGGTCTTCAGACTGGTATTGTCTTTCATTTTATTCTCCTTATTCAATGCACCCTTTTTTCGGCTTTTTGGAAAAATAGGTTAACTAAAAAATGAAATTATTAATTCAAAAATATATATTAAAAGATTGATAATATATACATATGCAACAAATTTTCCAATTCGAGGGATTGTTCAGTATTATGCACTAAAGTATTGTCTTTAATAGCCGAAAAAAGGATTAGTTGATTTGCTTTTTAAGAACTTCTAAATTGGAGTAAAAGAATGGCTAAATCGTTAATGATAGTAGATGATTCGGCGACTATGCGTAAGATAATTATGCGTACTGTTCGCATGTCGGGTCTCGAATTTGAACGCACCGAGGAGGCCGGCAATGGGGCTGAGGCGATAGAAAAACTTAAAACCTCTCCCGTTGATCTTGTGCTTTGCGATGTAAATATGCCGGAAATGGGCGGCCTTGAAATGGTAAAAAAAATCCGCACCGAATTGAAAATCTGCGAAGGAACGAAAATTATAATGGTTTCCACCGAAAGTTCGCAGGAACTCATTGACGGCGTAATCGCAGATGGGGCTAACGGGTTTATTACAAAGCCGTTCACACCGGAAAAATTTCAGGAAAAATTGACGCCGTTCATGAATTGATACTCCATGGCATCGGCTCTAATTGAAATGAAAGTGAGGATTTCTAATGATTGAGCAAATATGCTTTGATAAAGTGCTGCTTGAAAGCGCAAAGGAAATATTTAGTACGATGGTCTTTATGGACCTGGCTGAAGCAGCAGAAAAGGATTTCGTAGTAGACCGCGCACTGCTCGGCTCTATTACTTTTAAAGGCGGTGTCGAAGGCTGCATGGCTATATGCTGTGACAAGAATTGCGCCAAGGCAATCGCAGTAAATATGCTTGGGATGGACTCTGACAGCGGTCTGACCGAAGAAGGCATAAGCGATGCGATAGGGGAAATAGTCAATATGATCATGGGCGGAGTAAAATCAAGAATTCTCAAAGAAGTGGGAAATCTCGAAGTCTCGATTCCTTCTGTTGTAAGCGGCCATGACCTTACTAACTTAGACAACAAATCAATCAGAACGACAATAAAGGTTAACATCGATGATAAATTCGGCGCAGAAATATCACTTATTTATCGCCCGTGCGCTTAATTTATAGAAATCAACGAAAAAAATGGAAGCCGGACACACAGAAACGAAAACACTTTCTTTAGAGCTTGCCGCCCAGGCATTCGAGGCCTTTTGCGATGACATTTCAGGTATGTTCGGGGTAGATATGAAATGCGAGCCGAAAGGGGTCTCGAAAGAGACTGTCAAGGGTCTGAGCAAAAAATATAAAAAGCTCGCAGCAGTAAATTTTGTCAAATCAAGCGGCGCGCTTAACGGAGTTTTCAACTTGGTTTTCGACCAGGGCGGAATCTTTACATTGGCAGGAATAATCGTAATGCTTCCAAAACAGAAGATTACGAACGATATTAAGCGGGGTTCCGCAAAAGAAGCCGAAGAGCTGAAAGACACAATCAAAGAAGTCGGAAATCTTCTGGTTGGAAGCTGGGACCGGGTTTTTAGAGAAGAAATGCAGGGGCACGGTCATTTTGTACAGTCGAACACTTTCATTGGAAACCCGTGGGAAAAATCTCAGGAGATTATAAATATTTGTGAAACTGAGGAGTTCGCGTTTGCGGCTTTCGAGATAAAAGTCGATGAATACCCTGCGTTCAGCTGCGGCGTGATATTTCCTGAATCTGTATTTGTAACTCCTCCGCAACCCCAGCCGCAGGCTCAGCCTCAAGCGGCCGAAGAAGAAAAAAAAGAGGAAATACCCGCCGTCGAGAAAGAGGAAGCAAAACCATCGCAGCCGGTTGAAACCGCCAGGCAAGAGCCGCCGCAACCTGTTGAAAATAAAGAACCTGCGGCAGGGCCGGTATCAGAGACAATCCAGAAAATGGTTACAGAGGCTCAGACTAAAGAAGATTCGGTATCGCTGAAAGCTTCCGCAAAAGACATAATGCAGACCAATCCGGTTTGGGCCAATGGCGATGAAAGCGTGCAGCAGGCGATGCAAAAAATGAAGCAAGCATCAGTCAGCTATATACTTATAGGCAATCAACAAAACGCCGAGGGTATCGTATCAACATACGATCTTGCTTCAGCGGTTAGTATTTATCTTAAGCCGGCGTTTGCCAAATGGAAGACGCCGACTGATGAAGCGACCCTGCAAATAAGATTGAAATGGATAATGACAAAACCTGTAACAACAGTGACAGCAGATACTTCTATCACAGAAGTTATGCAAAAAATGGCAGACACAGGCCTTCATTGCATACCTGTAGCTGAAAATGGAAAGATCATCGGACTTATCACGATGTTTGATGTATTTAAGGCAATTCTGGCAAACGCAAAAGAGTAAAACAGCGCAAGTTTCAACTTTATTCTTCCATCCTTAGCCAAGCTTTGCGCACTGCAAAGGCGTCGTCGGACAAACCGGCAAGACTGCAAAAACGTGCAGTTTTTTTCTTGCGCAGAATTTGCGTGCTATGCGCAAATATGCTATTTTTTGACACCAAAGCGCACAAAAAGTGCCAAAAAAGGTGTGAAAAAAGTGAAAAAAAGTGGGAAAAAAGCGTAAAAAAGTAGTTAAAAAGTATCTGACAAGTTAGTGAAAAGCGGGAGAAAGGTAGGTAAAAAGTGCCGGAAATTGCGCGAATTATAACCATTCAAAATGTAAGCGTATGGAGCGGCAGTCGGGGCTTTTTAAGGATGGAATTACAATTTGATTTGGGATAATTTTTTCAGGCCTTCACCAATGTTTATTTTTGTAAGATTTTCATTTGCCTTTTGCAGTCTGTCGAAGGTGGTCAATTCATCGACCAGTTTGCTTGTATAAACAGATGCGATTGTGTCTGTCCAAATAACATTGCCGGCGGAATCAATAAGCTGCCAGTTCGTTTTTAACTGCAAATCGAAATCGCCAACGTGGGCGGGCAAAATATGCTCGACAACCGTTACCTTCAAATTGTAATCCGCGCCGCCGGTTTCAATCACGTCTTTGAACAGGCCGGTGTTTTTTATCGAATTCGAAAGTGTGGCGGCGTAACGCTCGTTCGACAGGCCGGAAGTTTGCAGCTTACCTATTTTTCCCAGCCGGTTACTTCTATTTTGACTGAGCAGGGGTGCTTATTTTCGAGAGTGATATTGCCGACAGTCATTTTTTTGACGCTTGAGCCGCAGCCATTTAAGAAGGGAAGTGTTAAAATAGAGAGAATAATCGATATCCAAAGTTTCATTTTTGATCCTTTCAAATTCATTGTTGTAAGATATTATCAGAAATAAAATACATTGCGAACCATTTTTGAGGGATTATCGTACTTGACGATAAGATTTTGCTTTATATAATTTGGAAATTCGTAAATGGGTTGCGGTGGCGATGCTCGTTTCGTAAATCGTCATATCGTAAAACGTAGAAAACTCCAAGCAGGTTTGGAGGCCAAAATAGGGAATTGATGGGAAAAGTGATATGATAAAGATCAAAAACTTGCGGAAGGTATTTGGGCCGATTGTGGCGGTAGATGGGGTATCGTTCGATGTTGCGAAGGGACAGGTGCTCGGTTTTCTTGGGCCAAACGGGGCGGGCAAAAGTACGGTGATGAGAATGCTGTCGTGCTTTTTGCGGCCTGACAGCGGAACGGCTGAGGTTTGCGGATTCGATATAATTAAGAATCCCATTGCCGTTAGGAAACATATCGGATACCTGGCCGAAAACGTACCGTCTTACAGCGATATGTCGGTTGGGGCGTTTTTGAATTTTATTTGTGATGCGAGGGGACTTGAGGGAGCCAAACGCAAAGAGGCTTTGGACAAAACTGTTGCGATGTGTCATATCGAGTCTGTTTATCATCAGACGATTGAAACTTTATCAAAAGGATATAAACGCAGGGTCGGGCTTGCGCAGGCTCTGATTCATAATCCGCCGGTGCTGATCATGGATGAGCCGACGGACGGGCTTGATCCAAATCAGAAGCACGAAGTTCGGCAGCTTATCAGCAAGATGTCGAAAGAAAAATGTATCGTTGTATCAACTCATATTCTTGAAGAAGTCGAGGCGGTTTGCGACAGGGCGATAATTATCGCAAAAGGGAAAATACTCGCAGACTCGACGCCGGCGAAACTGAAAGAAGAATATAAGGGCACATTAGACGAGGTCTTTAGAAAGATCACTGCACATAAAGTAGCTTGATAAAATTCGAAATTCGAAAATCGAAATCCGAAACAAATTCGAAATTCTAATTATAAAATTCAAAAAAATAAAAAGGAAAAAAACGATGAAGGGTTTTTGGGCAGTATTTAAAAGGGAATTCAAATCGTATTTCGCGACGCCGCTGGCGTACGTGTTTCTTGTAGTGTTCCTGTTCTTCTCGGCGTACATGACGTTCAAGGGCGGATTCTTCGAGGCACGGCAGGCGGATATGTCGGCGTTCTTTATGAATCTTCCGCTGCTGTTTGTGTTTTTAGTTCCGGCGGCGGCGATGAGGCTCTGGGCTGAAGAGAAAAAGACAGGGTCGCTCGAACTGCTGTTTACGCTGCCGATAACGGTCAAGCAGGCGGTTATCGGAAAATTCATGGCGGCGTGGCTGTTCCTTATAGTCGCTCTTGCGCTTACGTTTCCGATGGTTATCACGGTTTGCTATCTCGGCGAACCTGATTTGGGTTTGATTGCGGTCGGATATATCGCGGCGATTTTGATGGCGGGCGGATTCCTGGCGGTCGGGTGCTTTTTCTCGGCAATCAGCAATAACCAGGTCATCAGCTTTGTGCTGTCGGTAGTCGCGTGCGCGGTGTTGGTTTTCGCGGGAATGCCGACGACGATGAATTATCTTTCGACGTTTCTTCCGGCGGGTGCGGTTGAGACCATCAGCAAGATGAGCTTTCAGCAGCATTTCGAATCGATACAGATGGGTGTGCTGCAATTCAAGGATATCGCATATTTCGTGCTTTTGATCGCGGGCTGGATCGCGGGATGCGCGGTTGTGCTCGATGAAAATAAAAATTTGAGGAAGGCGGCGGCGGTCGCATTTGTTCTGATCATCGCGTTCAGCTTTATTAGCATAAGCGGAAACGCGGGAAAAAATTTAAAGGCCGATGTTACTGAGCAGAAAATTTACAGCCTTTCAAACGGAACAAAAGCCATTCTTGGCAAACTGAATCAGCCGATAAGAATGAAACTTTATTACAGCAAGACAGCGGCGATGAAGGGGCCTGACCAGATTCGCTATTTCAATAATTATTATGAATTTGTCAAGTCGCTGCTTGAAGAATACGCGGCGGCGGGCAAGGGAATGGTTCAGCTTGAGGTAATCGATCCGCGGCCATATTCGGACGATGAGGTTGCGGCGACGCGGTACGGCTTGAAGAAATTTCCGATTACGGAAGAGGAAAACTTTTTCTTCGGGCTTGTCGTGCAGACGCAGTTCGGAGTTGAAAAGACGATCCCTGTATTCTCGCCGAACAGGCAGAATTTCGTTGAATACGATATAAGCTATCTGATCGATACGGCGATTACGCGGCAGAAGAAGCGGGTTGGAATTTTAAGCTCGCTGCCGGTAATGGGCGACGATGTTACGCCTTATATGGCGCGGATGATGCAGATGCAGGGTCAGCAGCCGACACAGCCGTGGGGAATTGCGACGCAGCTCAAGCAGCAATATGAATTAAAGAATATTCCTGTCGATGCGAATAAGATCGAGGATGTCGATGTTCTGCTTGTGATCCATCCGAAGGATTTGTCGGAGCAGACGGTTTTTGCGATTGACCAGTTTGTAATTAATGGCGGCAGGACGATTGTTTGCGTTGACCCTTACAGCGTGGTCGATGTTCCTCCGCAGCAGCAGATGATGCAAATGCAGATGCAGCATGATCCGTCGTCGGAGCTTGATAAGCTTCTGGCGCACTGGGGACTTGAGATGCCGAAGAATACGTTCGCGGGCGATATGAGTATAGCAGTCGAGGCGGCGCTGAGACAGGGCGAAAGACCGCAGAAGATCATCGGATATCTGCAGACTAATTCGGAATGCTTCAATAAGAACGTCGCGATATCTGCGGAACTGAACCAGGTCGATTTTCTGTTCAGCGGTGTTTTGAAAGAACTGCCGATGACCGAAGAAGAAAAGAAGGAAATGAATCTTGATCGCGTGCCGCTTGTGATGACGACCAAGCAGGGCAATAGCTGGCGAGTAAATAATCAATATGAATTGATGACGCCGGATATGGGAACGCTGATGAAGAAATTTACGGCCGGGACGGAGCCGGTGAATATGGGTTATCTTGTTACGGGCAAACTCAAGAGCGCGTTTCCGAAGGGAATCGATGTCGAGACCGAAGAACCGATGGACGCCAACGATCCGAATGGGCCAAAGAAAACACAACATTTCGACGGCGTTGCGCAGGCGGCGGAAAATTGTGCGGTCGCGGTTTTTGCAGATGTAGATTTTATCAGCGATGTTCTTGCATATCGTAATTCGTTTTTCGGAACGATGGTTGTAGGCGATAACAGCGCGATGCTGCTCAACGCGATCGATGATTTGTGCGGTTCGAGCGAGCTGATTTCCATCAGGTCGAGAGGTAATTTCAAAAGACCTTTCGTTGTTGTCGATGATATCGAAGCCCAGGCCGACCTTCAGACCGCTGAAGAAGAAAATAAAATCAACGCCAAGATCGCGGGATTCGAAGACGAGCTTCGCAAGATTTTAAGTTCCGCTCAGGAAGGTCAGGAGGACCTTGTCGGTAATACGATCCTGCAGAAGAAAAAAGAGCTTGAGCTTAATATTCTCGAAGCGAAAAGACAATTGCAGGAAATAAAGAAAGTGAAATTGCAGCGCAAAGAAAAGCTTGGCAATACTCTGCGGAATTTCAATATGCTATCGGCGCCGGCGGTGATCCTTGGGATTTCGATTGTGCTGGGCGTTTATCGCGGCTCAAGGAAACGCAGATATATCAGCCATGCAAGCGATGCGTAACGAGATTTGAAATTTGAGATTTGAAATTTGAAAATTGAAGATTAAAAAATGGAGTCAATTCAATGAGTGATAAAAAGTTATCTTTTTTAGGTATTGCGGCTGTAGTCTCGGTTGTTCTTGCCGTTTTCGTTTCACAGTACGCGAATAAAAGCAAACCGGTAGTTTCGGCAAAAGGCGCGCTTATTCAGGGACTGAACCCATCAGATGTGCAGAAGATTATCGTTAAGCAGGAAGATAATACCGTTACGCTCAACCGCAAAAAAGACGGTTTTGTTATCGCGGAAAAAGCCGGCTATCCGGCAGCGAATAAAGTCGTTAATAATCTTTTCACGTCGAGCCTTGATATAAAGATTGTCGAATTTTATACCGAAGACGAAAAAAATTATAAAGACCTCGGCGTTACCGAAGAAGATTCCAAGGGAAGCATACAGTTTTTCAACGCCGATGACAAACTCATCACCGGTTTTATTATCGGCAAAGATACCGATTCGGGCAGCGGACAGTACGCATACGGCAAACTCGTGAACGATAAGAAAGTTTATATTCTAAGCGATATACCGTGGATACAGGGGCCTGCGGTCGATTATATGAATAAAGACCTGATCTACGTCAAGAAGGAAAATATCGATTGGGTTACAGTTGCGGGGCCGAACGATTTTTATTCGCTTATTTCGGATGCCAACGGCGCAATCGTGAAACTGAAGGAACTGCCCGCGGGTAAGAAACTGAAGGACAGTGAAAGCTCGCAGGTGCTGGGCGCTCTTTCGAATTTGAGATTCGACGATGTTATGGCCGAGTCGGAAGCGAAAGACCTTGTGTTTGACAGGAAGTATAATATTAAGCTGAAAGATTCGACCCTGATCAATCTTGAAATAGCGAAAAAAGATTCCGACACTTATGTCAAATGCAAAGCGGAATTCACAGACAAGACCCAGGTTATGAAAGAAGAGGGGGTCGAGTCGCAGGAAGCTCTTAAGCAGAAAGAAGCGAAACTTCTGGCTATGGAAAACGCCAAGAAACTGCACGATACCACAAAGGGCTGGGTTTATAAAATACCATCCTACATGGCGGATAATATGACCAAGCCGATGAATGATCTGGTTGAAGAAATTCAGATCGCGCAGCCGACTGACGCTAATGACGCCAATAACATTTAAAATTTAATTCAGTCTATAAAAAGATTACCAATGCCGGTGTTTGAAATAGAACAGCCGGCATTTGTTTTATAAAGAAAATGGTTTCTGACACCTTTTAGTATAAACTCAGTTGTAAATTGTTGTAAATAAAGGAGATAAACGACTCCTGGCACCGTTTTTTTTGTTGAAAACTGAAGTTGCACGGAAATTTTTTAGAAAAAACTTTTGATGATAAAGTAAAAGCCGAAGAAGATGATGGCGGCTGCGCAGAAAATTAATATATATTTCTGATTCGTATCATTAAGCAGCTTTGTGCCTTTGTAGCTCGTAAATGAAATAAGCTCCAGCCAAGTCATATCGCAAAGTGAATGCACGATCGCGAAAAGAACAACAGCCAAAAATCCGAAACTTGCGGCGTCTTTTGCCATGTTCAGGCCGACTGTGGCCCACCATAAAATGAAATACGGGTTAGTGGCGGAAAGTACAAGGCCCGTCATGAAAGGACGAGTCGCCGTGCCGGCGACTGCTAAACTGACCGCTCCATTATCCACAGAATCGCTACGCAGACTGTCGCGGACGATTGAACTACCCGCTCCATTACTGTCGCGGCCCTGAAGGGGTAAACAAGTTTTGAACATTTGCCAACCCATCCAGAGCAGATACGCTCCGCCGATAAGGCCTATTGAAGTTTTCGCGGCGGGATATTCGAAAATAAATCCGATTCCCAAAGCAATCGCGGTAAGCAGGGGAAGTTCTATCGCAGAATGGCCGAGCGAAATAAAAAAGCCGGCGTGTTTCGATTTTGTGCCGAGAGCGATAGTAGAGGCTGTTACAGGCCCGGGCGCCAGAACGCCGGAGAGAGAAATGATAATGACCTGTATTAAGAAAAGAAACATATAAATTCGAAATCCTAATATCTAAATCCGAAACAAATACGAAATCAGAAATTCAAAACGAGATTCTTCACTGCGCTTCGCCCCAAAGGGGCGTCCTGCGGACGCTTCGCTTCGTTCAGAATGACAATTCTGCGCAATTCAATGCGGCGGATAATTCCATATAGCTGTATGGAAAATTATACTTATCGCAAAGCTTTTTAAACTTTTTGATCGCCTGCTCGCTCAACTTATTTATTTTTTCGTCATCGGCTTTGCAGAAAAAGATTCGGCAGCCGCTGAAGCGTAAATCACGAGCGGTGCATTTATAGTCTTCCATATAAGGGCAAACGCCTGTTGACATTTTTTTCGGCGGTTTTGAATTTTCACAAAAATAAAGCAGCTCCGGTGAAGTTACGAATAATTTATGCCCGAAGGATCCGAAATCGCAGCACTTTCCGCAGCCGGAACAATCAACATTCATTGATTTAATTTGCGAATCGAGCCATGCGTAAATTTCAGAGACCTGACTGCAAATTTCAGAATTTACGTTTAAACGTGGATTCCCGCTTTCGCGGGAATGACACAATGGATTACATCTTTTTGAGTTTTTCGATTTCATCGGGTATATATAATTTGCCTTTGTTCAGCCCCGGGCATTTTTGCGCGGCGGTGTTCCAGTCGTCAGGGCTATGTAAATTGTACACCCAGAACGGCCATGTTCGGCACTGTGTGGGCCTGAAATTATATATAGCGCAGCCCGGCAGCCCGTTTGTTCTTTTTAGAAAGATGCAGTCCTTTGTCCACGGGTCTTCCTTGATGGAAATTCGCAGGCCGATTTTGCGGAGATATTTTTTATGCAGTTCGGCCGGCGTCATTTGAAGATGCTCGGCCAGTTTTTCTATTTCCTGCTTATTGATCCAGATAACTCCTTCTTCCGGCCCCGAACAGCAATTTCCGCACTGCTGGCATTCGAAGTGAAGACCGTTTACATACCATTTATTTTTAGGCACTATGAACCACCCCCTATGAGAGAAACATAAATCATTTTTACCATTTAAGGATTCCGCCGGTGTCTGCGCTTTGTGCCATAGATGCGTACTTGGCGAGATAACCTTTGGTAATCTTCGGTTTTGGCGCGACGAAATTGGCTGCACGTTTCGCAAGTTCCGCGTCAGAAAGTTTGACAGCGATTTTCTTTTCCGGAATATCGATTTCGATGACATCGCCATTCTTAATCAACCCGATAGGGCCGCCGACAGATGCTTCCGGGCTTACATGTCCGATGCATGCGCCGCGAGTTCCGCCGCTGAATCTGCCATCGGTAATAAGTGCGACAGATTCGCCGAGGCCTGCGCCCATGATGTAGCTTGTAGGACTGAGCATTTCCTGCATACCGGGGCCGCCTTTGGGGCCTTCATTGCGGATAACGACAACATCGCCTGCTTTGACTTTGCCCGCGAGAATGCCATCGCAGGCATCTTCCTGGCTTTCGAAAATAACAGCGGGGCCGGTGTGCCGCAGCATTTTTTCTGCGACGCCTGCGGTTTTGACAACACAGCCTTTCGGCGCCAGGTTGCCTTTGAGGATTGAAAGGCCGCCAGTTTTTGAATACGCGTTTTCAAGTTTATGAATGCAGTCGTAATTTTTGATTTCTGCTTTCGCGATATTTTTGCCGAGAGTTTCGCCTGTGACGGTGATGCAATCGAGATTGAGCATACCATCCATTTTGCTTATCTCGTTAAGAATCGCGCTGATTCCGCCTGCATTTTGGACGTCTTCGACGTGCCATTTGCTCGAAGGCGAAACTTTGCAGATGTTCGGGCATTTCTGGCTGATCTTGTTTATTCTTTCGAGATCGTATTCTATCTCCGCTTCGTTTGTTATCGCAAGAGCGTGAAGGACGGTATTCGTCGAGCCGCCCATCGCCATATCGAGAACAAATGCGTTATCGATTGATTTCGGCGTGATGATGTCGAGC
>JAKJEQ010000047.1 GCA_022705345.1 Planctomycetota bacterium
TCGTTTTAACAAATCCCGGCAACTCCTCCATCGGCAAAATCAAAGCCTCCGCCTTGCGATTGAACTTCGCAGGGTCGGTGTCGAATCCCGCGACAATTTTGATTTCACTTTTAACAAAACCCTGATAATTAATAAGCGCTCTGCCGAGATTTCCCACTCCGACAATGATAAACTTTTGAAGCTTGTCCTTGCCAAGCACCTTATTTAATTGTGTCAGAAGTTCATCGATTTGATAGCCGCCCCTGCGGTTGCCTTCAATCCCGAAAATCGAAAAATCCTTGCGAACCTGCGAAGCCGTAACCCCCGTCGCATCGGCAAGATTGTCTGAAAAAACCTTTAGAAAATTCAATGATTTCAATCTCAACGCGGCGTTCTTGTATCGCGACAGTCTCAAAATTCGTGTTCGGTTGCTCATAATTTTCTGCGATTTAATTCTCAGTTAGCCTAAAATAATTTAGAATACAATCATTATAAATAGTATTCTACAAAATATTATTGTGGTAGTCAATGCAAAATATGTGATTTTAATCACAATTTTAAAGCGAATGCGCGAAATTGCTTTTTTAGGTGGCGAAATTGGCTTGTTTTCGAGGTCAGACTTGTGACAATGATTTCAATCTTCAATCATAGTAAATTAAAATTTAGGGAGAATCAAAAATGAAGGCGAAACAAATCAGCACAATTCTAATTTCTGTAATGTTTTCATTAAATGCTTTTGCGTTGACAATCGGCAATTGGCAAGGCGCGCCTCAAGGCGATCCGAACGTGCCTGCCGGGAGCGGAAAATGGACTGATGCATATTGGAACAAACCGCCGGTTAGGCTGCCGCTCGGGCCGAGTGTATCTGGAAACGAAATAAAAATTATTAAATCAGGGTCAAGCTGCGTTTTGGACTGTAATGTCGGCAGCTATGAATGCAAATTGAGCATTGGAGGAGGAGCGGATTTAATAGCAGCACCCAAACTTGAAATCGTAAATGGCGGGTCAGTCGGCATGGGCGAAATTCGTGTAGGTTCCGGCGGCTCATCAGCAAACGGCGGTTTTGGCGGTCTTTTCCAAACTGGCGGCACTCTGACGCTCAACCATAAACTCTACATCGGACGATTCGGCACAAGCTCCACAAATCCAAACGAAGGAAAGGGCTTCTATACAATCAGCGGCGGAACTTTAACTTACGCTGCTGCAAATTCCGAAGGCGGATTGTATGTCGGAGCCGCAGGTTCCGATGGGCAGGCAGAAGGTACATTTACCGTTGCCGGTAAAGGCGGCAAAATCAACGTCAGAAAACTATATGTCGGCAGCGATGGCAAGAACGCCAAAGGAACCGGCACGCTCGAATTCGAACTGGAACCTGACGGCGTAAGCGCTATCAATGTCGCCGAGGCCGTTCTTCTCGACGCATCAGCCGATGAATCAAAGGCAATTCTCGTTGTCAACGCCGATATGTCCGCGCCCAAAACCGATATCGTACTCATTAATATCGAAGGCGCAAATTCTGCTACGGGCGTTTTTGATACCATTAACGGCGCAGCCGCCGCCGAAGGCTGCGATGTTCTGCTAAAAGCAGGCGACGGCGATTATAATTATAAATTGACATATAAGGGCGGCAGCGGTAATGATATAGCTTTGAAGTACGTTAAGTTAACGCCAAAGGCACAAGCTGCGGACGCTAATGCCGCTAAAAAGTAATGGATTTTGTCAGGGAGTACGAAAATGAAAAAATGGATTTCGCTGGTTTTAGTTCTTTGCCTCGTTACCGCCGCTGTAGCTGCCAGCAAAGATAAAGAAGTTTCAAAAGCATCGACTCAGCAAAAAGAAGCCGCAAAAAATGCTGACCTGCCCCTCGAAAAGAAAGTCGATATCGGCAGTGATGCTAATATCGTAATGGTTTTCATACCCGCCGGAGAATTCGATATGGGTTCGCCTCTCGAAGAATTGAAAAGAGATAAAGATGAAGCACAGCACCATATAAAACACACCAAACCGTTTTATATCGGCAAATTTGAAGTCACACAGATGCAGTACCGTGTAATCATGAACGATAATCCGAGTAAATTCGGCGGCGATAACCTCCCAGTCGAAAACGTTAACTGGTACGAAGCCGCAAGATTTATTAAAAAGCTGAACGATAAAACAGGATTAAAATTCAGACTCCCAACCGAAGCCCAGTGGGAATACGCTTGCAGAGCGGGAACTACAACGGCGTTCAATACCGGAACAACCATCGATTCCGATTTCGCGAATTATGACGCCACCGCTCCTTATGCGGATGGAATCATCGGCAAAGAATTAAAACGAACGAACAAAGTCGGCTCATATCCGCCGAACGCCTTTGGCCTTCACGATATGCACGGCAATGTCTGGGAATGGTGCAGCGATATTTACGACGATGATTATTATAAGGTAACACCCGCATTCGACCCGCAAGGCCCGCAGGACGACGAAGGCGGCGACAGAGTCATTCGCGGCGGAGCATGGAATGAAAAAGCCCATAAATGCCGCTCAGCAGATAGAAATAATCGAGGCCCAAAAACAAATCAGCCCATCATCGGCTTTAGACTCGTGATGGACATCGATTAAGAACCCCCGCATCAGGGTTTCTTCCTCGAATAGAAACCGCGGTGGGTGATGGATATCGAGTGATATTTAGCCCCCGGTTTTACCGGGGGTTTTCCATCTGCCGCCCCAATCTTTCACATTCATCCAAAAAAATTCAATCCTTCCGCCGCCTCTTTCCACCTTTCGCACCTTTTCCTTCTTTCAGGATGAACTCCTGTCATTCCCGAGATTCTGCTTCTATGAATATCTACAGGGAATCATCCTTTTTTTATTTAAATTCCCGCCTGCTCTGAAAGCCACTTCATCGCGGTTTGTTCGTCTTTTTCTATTGCCATTTCCACTGCTTTTTTGGCACATTCCAAAAGATGCTTGGATTGCACTCGCAAATTAAAAGATTCATACATTTTTTGCTGAATTTTTTTTTGGATTTCATCCTTTATTAATGGTATTGGTAGATTTAAAATATCATCGTCAATAATCACCGGATAAGATGTTCCAGTATTGGGTTTTAGTGACCACTCAAGGAGTGGTTTGGAATGCAGAAACGCCAATAAGGTTTCTTTGTTAATACGACCTTGTTCTTGTAATACTGTAAATGCTCCGCTTCCTATATATCCCTCTTGATCTACAATTGTAATTGCTCCTCTATAAGTTCTGACTTTTGAAACTATTATATCATCCTTTTTTAATACCCTTTTTGCATTTGCGGGTAGTTCAGAACCTAAAATTTCGTCGGCTAATATTTCTCCTGAAGAAACATTTATGCTCCCTATTTCGATATACTTATATGTTTTTTTACGATCAATTACAAACGTGCTTTTATTTTGTTTGAATTCATCTTTTATCCATGAATAGCCGCCCTTATAAGATTTAATGATATTTTCTATTTTCTCATATTTAGGCTGAAAATATTCGGCATCAATTCGCTTGGCTTGTTTAGCTGCATTATAGTTTTTTATAAAACTTAAATCATGCTTAGGCTCCCATACCATCAAATTAAGTTCAACAACTAAAAGATTTTTTGCTTGTATATAGCAATCTATTGCTGCTTTTTTATGATTTTCTGACTTTAAAATTAACTCTTTAATTTTTTTTTGAAATTCTAAGGTTAATTTGGGTACTCTCAGGAAACCAACTTCTTTCAAATTAAGATTATATTGTCCTGTCGGTCGTGCAATATACTTAACTTGAACTTTACCATAATATGTTTTTAAGAATGCAAATAGATAATGCGGTAGAAATTCGGAAGTTTTTAGCCTGCAAAAAGCCATTGCTTGCGTTATATTAGCTTTTGGGAAATCTGTTGCAATGAAAGCGGTTCTGCCAATCACATCCGTAGTTGCTCCAACAATATTAATTAGAACGTCTTGGCTTTGCAATCTTGTTCTAGCCATTCTTTTGTCAATTGCATCATCAATATAGGAAAATGTCCCTTCTGAATCGGTGACAAGGATACTGTCTCTAATATTATTTGTTTTTAATAATACAATTCCATCAGTAAGGTGTTCATTTCTGTCCTTAGGGGTAGTTCCGCTCCTAATTACACATATTTGTTCACAAAATACAAAACCTCTGCTTTCTATTTTTTTGATTGTTTTTATAAATTCTTCTGCAAAGAATTCAGAATCTATTCTGAAATCATTGTATTCACAAGTTTTTTGATAATTTATGATAGAAGTTTGCATATCTACTGTTATTCCCAAAAAGAAAGATGAACTTTCTTTGCAAATTTAATAAACTCTTCAGCAATTCCATCTTGTAGTTCACCTCCATGATTATGCAGATCATGGTCTACTATAAAATGTCTGTTTTTATCTAATTTGTTTTTGCCATTGCCATTTTTTACATATATATAATCTCCGGAATTATCCTTACCGCCTTTTTCACTGACTGCAAAAAATATTGGATAATCTTCATATTTCGGACAAAGCCGATCTTCCCATTTCTGAACTAATAATACACTGGTTTTAGTATTAGCATGCGGCTTGAAAGTATTAGCGTGCAATCCAACCACGGCCAGAATTCGTGCTTTTTCAGCAATAAACTCTCGAATGTATTTATCAGATGTATTATTAAATCGGCCCTGTGGTAAAACAATCGCCATTCTTCCTCCTGGTTTTAAAAAATCTAAATTGCGTTCGATAAATAAAATGTCTCTGCCGACTTTTGATTGCGCTTTATTATTCTTTTTAAAACCAAGTTCGTATTGATGGATAATCCGTGATTCTTTTATATCTCCTGCAAATGGCGGATTTGCCATTAATAAATCAAATTGGAATTGTTTTTTGTCTCCATTGACTGCCAATTGTTCGAGTCTTTCATAACCTTTGCCATAAGTTGAAAGCCATTTGCGGTCCTTTTCCTTATCGCTCCATCGCTCATAATCCAATGTGTTTAAATGCAAAACATTGGTTTCACCGTCTCCCGCTATCAGGTTTAATGTCCTTGCAACACGTACAGATTTTTCGTCAAAGTCAATTCCGAATACTTTTAATACATCTTCTTTTTCTTCTTCCGATATTTCTGAACTGCTGAACAGATGGCCGGTAATCTTAAATATTGTATGCACCGGAAAACCGCAGCTTCCTGCCGCTGTATCGATCATATATTCGCCTTTTTTAGGATTCAGCATCCGAACACACATATCTATAACATGGCGAGGCGTAAAATATTGCCCTTTTTCACCTTTAGCGCTTTTATTCACAAGATATTCAAACGCTTCATCAATCACCATTAAATTGGAATTGAATAGTTTCACGTCCTGAAGACTTGAAACGCAAATTGTCAAATGGCTTGCAGTCAAATTAAAAACATCACCTTGAGCGAATACCCCCGGCCACTCTTTTTTGGCATTATCAAAAAGCGTTTGAATCTTCTCGTATAATTCTGTATCGGTCTGCCCTGTATTTCTAAAATCCATCAGCCGAAACTTTTTATCATCAAGTTTTTCTAAAGCGGCTTTAACTTTTTCAAAATCTCCTTTTTCTTCATCGTCTAGCTTATCGTCAAGATAATCATCAATTCTCTGTTTATCTCGCCGGCTCTGTAATTCATCATAAAGCTTCGTAAAGATAAGTTTAAAAACTTCTTCGAATACATCAACCCCTGCATTGGCTAATACTTCATCTTCCATTTCCAAAATGATATCTTTTAAGGTTTTCCCTTCGTTAGGAATTTTATCTTTTATTATTAAATCTCTAAGCGTAAACCGTTCCGTTAAGATATCTTTTAAACTTTGATTAGCTTTTGGAATATCGGTAATGTCATTAAAATAGTTCGGGTCTTTTCGATTATAATACGAAATTTTTTCGCCGTTTGTCCAAATGGCTATTGGCGCACCCGTTGCATTGCAGTAAGAACGAAGTTGATCTTTTCCGTCTTTGAGTTTTGGCTTCTTTAATTCAACGATAATATATGCTGTATCCGGCCGATCTTTATCAAAGATTACAATGTCAGCGCTTTTTGTTTCTCTGCCGAACTTAACTGGATGTTCAAAAGCAATTCGTTTTTTGGGATAACCATAATCTTTTAGTAACCGTTGAGTATAAAGCTGCCGAACAATTTCTTCAGGTTTAAGCAGAACATCTTTCTCCCTGATCACGCAAACAACATAGGGTTTGTTCTTAACTATTTTTATTTTTGTTTCGAGTGCTCTGATTTCGGTTTGATGGAAAAGTGAAAGATTGTAATTTGAATCTTTTAGAATGATTGCTAAATTTACTTCTCCTTTGCCATTTTCCTTAGCCATGATATTTCATCCATTAAAAATTATATAAAATACTATTATTTTGATTCATTCCCTGTCGCAACGCGAAACTCTCGTCTATCGCCTCGGCGATTAAAAAATAACTCCGCCGATATGTTATTAATTTAATATAATTTTTTCTCTTTTTACAGTTTAAATTCCTTTTTCCCTGTTTTTTTTATAAAAGAATCTCGTCCGTGCTGAATTGAAAACTATTCGTCAAATAGTTTAGTTAAAACAAAATCTCTGTGACTGGAGTTTACCCCGTTAGATGCATAGATTCTATTCTTGAAGATGCTTCAGCTATCTTACTGGGGCGGTTAAAAAAAATCCGTGTCAATCCGCGTCATCCGCGGTTAAATATACCAAAAAGAATCGTTCTTTTTACTAAAGAATTAATCATTTTACGAAAGAATCATCTATTTTGCTAAAGAATAATCCTATTAAAAAAAATCCCAAAAGGCCCGGAATATTTTAAGCCGCCATTCACTTTTCATTCATTTTGTTTTAACTCTTTTATCCTTAGTGCCTTAGTGTCTTTGTGGCCATAAATACGCGCACGTTTTTTTCCAAACCTCTCGAACTATTTTTTTTACATAACTCCTTTATTTTAAAATTCTGTCTGCTGTATTCTGTCTACTGTCTACTATTAGTAGTGTGTTCAACAATTTCGCGCAAGCGTTTTTTTCGTCAAAATTGCAGGATTGCGCAAGTTTTCACTTTTTAAGAACTTTTCTCCGCTTTTTCGATACTTTTTTTCCACCTTTTAAACACTTTTTTTCGCTTTTTTTTGCACTTTTCGAGTAAATTGGGATTTTGATGTAATCAACTGAACACTAAGCACTTAACACTGAAAACTCAATTTTCCTTGCGCCTTTTTGCCGGCTGCGTAAATTAACGACTTACGTCGCTTTTTTTTGTTAATCATTTTTGAGATTTATATATCCTTTATGACCCTTTATTTCCGCATTTTTTATACTTTTTAACTTTTTTTTACCCCATTTGACAGCCGATAACTAATATTCGTTAACTAATAAATAATTGCAGGGAACTTATCCAAATCTCCGATGTCAAACTAAGTAGAATCTTTTTGGATGGAGCGCATAAGTGCAGAAAATAATGAAGATTTCAGGAGTTCCAAAGGCCGTTATGGTCTTTGCTGTCCTTGCGCTTATAGCTTGTTCTTCATACGCAAATTCCAGATTGCAGGAAATCCTCAAAACACCCGGAATTGCCGAGCAGTTGCAGGCAAGTAATGTTGGCAAAAGCACTTCCGGCACAGAGCAGGATACCCCTTTAGTCAGGCAGGCCCGCGAATTTGCCCTTCGGATCAATCCGCCGCCTCCTCCAAAACCGGTAGAGCCGGTCCCATCATTTGAAGACAGAAGGCCGATTCGTCCGCAAGCCGAGGTCAGCGCTAAGTTTAAGCTCCTTGGCACAAGTTATCATTTCGCCGATAACGCTCAGTCATGGGCGTTGGTCGATGAGGTCGGCAAAGGTCTGCACTGGGTCAAGCAGGGCAGCAAGATCGGCCATTTAGCTGTTGAAAAAGTGGGCGACGGCGGGGTTTTAATCAATGATAATGGCAGGAAATATGAGCTTTTAGCCGAACGACAGCAAAAACCCGACGTTGTAAAATCCTACTCAGGAACCCTCGAAGAAAAGCCGGAAATAACGCTTTTAACCGAACAGGATAAAATAGCTTCTCAGCCCCAAACACCCGATTCCGAATCTCAATCGCAACCTGTTGCTGTACCTGAACTTACGCCCCAAGAACAGTTAGAACAGACTCAGGCAAACATTGAATGGCTCAAAAGCATCCAGCAGGACCCGAATTCTGCCGGCATGTCGGATGATGAGGCAAGCGGGCTTAGCGGTTTAGGTGAAATGTTAAAGGCCCTCGAAATGGAAGCCGAGAACCTGCAGCAGGCACAGACGGAGCCCAACACGCCGCCTCAGCCTTCTGCTGAACAATCGACACAGGAAGCAGTAAATAATGAAACGCAGAGCAAGGCACCGCCTGAGACTTCCCGCGATGCCAGGATCAGAAGAATAAGGGAAAGAAGATAGATTACCCCTATTCAGGTTCAATAACCTTTTATAAGGCATTATTATTAAGCATTTTATGGTCTTTTGTCCGATAAAACTATATACAAAGCTTCAAAGCGTTAATAAACCTTTTGGAGAAATGATGGTTGAATGTTTGAAAAATAACAGGCATCGGATGCCTCGTCTGATACTGTTTATATCTTTATTCACATTAATAGTTTATAGCTGCGCATTTTCTGCACAGGATGTAAATCAGCCTGTCAGGGTTCGCATTTTTTCAATGCGCAACATCTCCGCTCAGCATGCAAAAGATTTTCTTGCAAAGGCCCAGATTTCAGATTCCGCGGTTGCTATCCCCGGCACAAACGCAATTTCAGTTACCGCAAGTCCCCAAAAACTTGTTTATGCCAGCAACGTGCTTAAGCTTGTTGATAGTAACGAGTTATATGAAGTCAAAATTGTCGATTTGGATAAAATCCCTGATAACCAGGACATTCAAAGTAAACTGGGCAGGAATTTTTCCGTGGGCACGCTTCTCGAAGGCACCGGAACCGAGCCCGCCGTCAAATTGATCGTAGATAAGTTTGAGGATGAAATGATGATTGTCGCGCCTGCGATTGAAATCGACAGCCTCATCAAACTCATCGAGGATATTACAGTTGAAGAGAAAAAACCGCAGGAGCCAAATCTTCCATTGCCTCCGGCCCCAAACGATGTTAACGAAATCAATCTTCCTCGGGAAGTTAACGAGGTTCAGCCTCCTGCAAGCGAAGTTGATTCGCTCAATGAATTTATGACCGAGCTTGCCGAAGGCGCAAGAACCGACAAAGAAGCTGCCAGAATGAAACCTCAGCCTCCGACAGAAGATTCTAATTTCATCAAACCTGTGGGTCCAAAAATCGCAGATTTGCCTTCGCAGCCTCAGATACCGGTGATTGAAGAACCGGCCGAAACCGAAAAAATAATATTGAATGAAGATTCGCAAAAAACAGTTGAGGAGTTAATGGCTGAGCAAAGAGGGCCTGCCATTAACGAAGTTAACATACCAAACGGCGATGAAATTCTCGAACTGAATCTGCCAGAAAAGCTTGAGATTGTTACACTTATAGACCTTGTCGGAAGATACTTAAATCTCAATTACCTTTACGATGAAACGAAAGTCACCGGCAGTGTGACAGTCAAAGTTCAGGGCCAGATACGTGTCCGAGAACTTTACAGCCTTCTCGAATCGGTTTTGAAATTCCGCGGCTTTGCAATGAGCAGAAAGGGCGATCTTGTAACTATCGTTCCAATTACCGAAGCGCTCGATATGGATCCGGTTCTGGTTGACGGCACAGTCAAGCCCGGCGATGTCGCAGTTACTAAGGTCTTCAGGCTCAAGTACATCAACACCGCCGCCGCAAAAAGACTGCTTATAGGAATGAAACTCGGCTCGGAAACAACTATTACGGAAATCCCCGAAATTTCTACTATCGTTGTTACGGAATACGCATTTAGAATGCAGCGAATTGAGGATTTGCTCAATCTAGTCGATGTTCCCGGTCCTCCGAAAGAATTTAAATTACGCGTACTGAAATATACGCTTGCAGAGAGCCTCGTTCAAAAAATCCAGGCGCTCGCCGAGCAGCTCGGCACTGTTGATATTACGATTGGAACTGCAGCGGCTCAGCCGACGATACCGGGCAGGATTACAAGACCGGTGTCGCCCAGGCCAGTTCCCGGTGCAGCTCCCCAGACAACGAGTTCAGAAACTACCACCAGGGGAGTGTTCATCGATTTCGATAAGCGAACAAATCGTGTATTGATGATTGGTTTGCCTGCCGAACTTGAATCGGTTGACAAGATTATTGATTCGCTGGATGTCCCTCAGCAGGACTTGCGTGTTATTCGCGAATATGAAATTCAATATATCGATATCAATAAAATTGTAGAGGCCCTAAAAGAACTCAACATAATTCAAGGTGCGGTAAGCACTTCCGGTCAGCAGCAGAGACAAACAATCACAAGACCGGGCGGCGAAGGCGTTCCGCAGCCGGTAATTAATCCTGCAATTTCGGAAAGCGGCGCAACTGGCGCAGCTTTGCTCGACCAGCCGCAGGTTGTAATGCTCGAATCCACCAATTCATTACTCGTCAACGCCACACCCGAACAGCATATACAGATTTCGCAGATAGTTGCATACATTGATCGCGAGCCTATACAGGCGGCAATTCCTTACAAAATTTACAGGCTTGAAAATCAGGACCCGGAAGATCTGGCCGAAACTTTAAACGGTCTTATTGGCAAAACAGTAACGGATGCTGAAGGCAAGATTCAGCAGACTGTAAAATATACCGAAGAAAACATTGTTATCGTTCCTGATAAAGCGACTTTCTCGCTAATTGTTTACGCAAGCAAAAAGAACCAGGAATGGATTGGCAATCTTATAAAGAGCCTCGATGTTCGCAGGCCTCAGGTTCTGATTGATGTTTCGCTTGTAGAAATTACAAGAGACGATCAATTCAATTACGATCTTGATATCGTTGCGAATGCCGAGGCTGCTGTAACAGATACTCTTGCAATAACAGGAGGTCCGATTTCTGCCGCGGCCACAGGCCGAAGATTTCTTGAAGGCAGGGTAAACAGCGGTAATTTAACTGGGTTTTTCAGTAATAATAAAATACAGGCATTATTGGAATTAGTGGATTCGAAGGGGTACGGGCGAGTTCTCGCAAGACCGAAAGTTTTGGTAAACGACAATGAAGAAGGTACGATATCAACAGAAAATGTAACTTACATTGCACAGACAACTACAACCATCGTACCGGGCGTGGATACTCCGCAAACATCAACAACATATTCGCCATACACCGCAAAAATCGAATTAAAGATTACACCGCAAATCAGTGAAGGCAGCCTGCTTAGACTTGAGATTGAGATGCAGCGTAATGATTTTCAGGACATATCCGGCGCAACAGGCGGCCCGCCTGATGAAAAGAAGAGCAGTGTAAATACGATAGTAACCGTTCCGGACGGCAGTACTATCATCCTTGGCGGTCTTACGAGACTTAATCAAAATAAATCGACCGTTAAAGTGCCTTTGTTGGGCGATATTCCACTTGCCGGAACATTGTTTAGAAACGCGGAAAAATCGGTTGACGACAGCAAGTTATATATCTTCGTCAAAGCTAATATTTTACGTCCTGAAGATACTCTTGGAATGGATCAGTTAAAGCAAATTTCGGTTAAGAATCGTGCTGAATTTGAAAGAGATGAAGTAAAGTTTCAGGAATATCAATTGTTCCCGGGCATAGAAGAAACGCCGATAGATCCGGAAAGGGTATTGGAACAGTAACGATTTGAAATTTAAGATTTGAAATTTAAGATTTAAAATTTGATAGTGTGAGGCTATTACTAAAAATTTTAAATTAATATGAAGTCGAATGAAAGATCTGTTGATAAAGACGGCCCAAAGGACTGGGATAGTCGATGCTGATATGCTCGCAAATCTTATTGAGCAAAGCGCATCCAATCCGCAAAGACTGGATGAGATGCTGCTTACGTGCCCGCACTTCACAGAAGATGCGGTTCTTCGGCTTTTCGCGGAAGTATTAAAAATAGAATATTTGCCTGAAATCGATTCGGCAAATGTTCCAAAGCAATTCATAGAAAATGTCCCTCCGACATACGCGCAGCATCATTATCTGATAGGCGTAAAATCACCGCAGGACGACGGGGTTATTACGGTTGTGCTTTCGCGGCCCTTCGATACGGAAGCGGTCGATAACGTTTCAAGATTAACCAAGAGCGCAGTAAATATCGCGCTTGCGTCGAAGACAGCGATAACGGCCGCTATCGATACCGCTTATGAACAGAAGAGCACGGTTATTGACGATGTAGCCGAAGAGCTTGACGCTCAGAATCTCGACCAGCTTGTCGATGAAGTGGCAACGGCCGATGACCTGCTGGATGTTGTAAATCGCCCGCCGGTGATCAGGCTTGTAAACGATATACTTTTCCGCGCATTGCAATTGCGAGCGAGCGATATTCACGTTCATCCTTATGAAGGCAAGATTCAAATTCGTTACAGAATCGACGGCATTTTATACGATACTCTCAGCCTTAATCGCAATGTTTTGTCGCTCGTCGTTTCACGTATAAAGGTTATGGCGGGGATGGATATTGCAGAGCGAAGAATGCCGCAGGACGGCCGATGCTCTGTTCGATTGGGGAATCGTGAAATCGATTTGCGCGTCAGTACAGTTCCCACGAGTTACGGCGAAAGATGCGTGCTTCGTATTCTCGACAAGAGCACCGGGCTGCTTAGCCTTGCGGAACTTGGAATGATGGAAGACGATTTGAAAATATTCGATTCGCTGCTCGATCGTTCTCACGGAGTTATTTTCGTCACAGGCCCGACCGGCAGCGGAAAGAGTACGACGCTTTACGCAGCGCTCAATAGAATGAACGCTGTCGAAAAAAATATCATTACCATCGAAGACCCGATAGAATATCAACTTGGCGGAATCAGCCAGATGCAGGTAGCGACGCGAAAAGGTATGACGTTTGTTACGGCATTGCGTCACGTTTTGCGACAGGACCCCGATGTGATAATGGTCGGCGAAGTTCGTGATGAAGAAACGGCGAGAATGGCAATTCAGTCGTCATTGACGGGACACCTTGTATTCAGTACGCTGCATACAAACGACTCGGCCGGCGCGATAAGCAGGCTTTTGGATTTGGGCGTCGAGCCTTATCTTGTAAGCTCGTCGCTGATTGCAGTGCTTGCGCAAAGACTCGTGCGAAGAATCTGCCCTGAATGCAGGCAGGAATATCATCCGAGCGAAGGTGAACTTCGAGAACTCGGCTTAACCGCTGACAGCGGACAGTT
>JAKJEQ010000048.1 GCA_022705345.1 Planctomycetota bacterium
TGCCACCTTCGTATTACCGCGGCTGCTGGCACGAAGTTAGCCGTGACTTCCTCTGGGATTGATCAATCGAAACTTTCTAATCCCTGACAGTAGTTTACATCCCGAAGGACTTCATCCTACACGCGGCGTCGCTGGGTCAGGCTTTCGCCCATTGCCCAATATTCGTTACTGCAGCCCTCCGTGGAGGTCCGGGCAGTGTCTCAGTCCCGATGTGCCTGGTCAATCTCTCAATCCAGGTACCCGTCATAGCCTTGGTGAGCCGTTACCTCACCAACAAGCTGATAGGAGAAAGGCCGCTCCTGTGCCGATAAATCCATTGGTTATCAATCATGCGATCAATAACATTATCCGGTATTACCGCCCCTTTCGGTAGGTTAGTATTGCTACTAACCGACGCTATTCCGGTGCACAGGGTACGTTACCTATCTATTCCTCACCCTTTCGCCACTGACTATACGGTTAAGCATAGTCCGTTCGACTTGCATGTCTTAGCCACGCCGCCAGCGTTCGTTCTGAGCCAGGATCAAACTCTTCAAGTTGATCTATTGACTCTGTAATCATTTACAGGAATCTTTAAAAAAAGCTCTAACAAACATTCGTTACGCATCGAAAGTGTTTGTCATATTGTGACCCTTTCGGGTCGTGTACACTATTAGGTTTTTATTGACCGCTGCGTAGCAATCAACAAAACCACACTTTCGCTGCATTCGTGGTATAACTGTTAACTTTTCAAAGAACTTTTCGGCCTGCCAGGCAGGCCAAAACATAAGCGGGCGAGTCGTCTTTCTACCAGACATCTCGTCCGCTTAGAGTTCAACATAATAATACGTTGCCAGACGACAGTCAACTATAAATTTTTAAATTTTTTTAAATTTTTTTAACTGTTTATAGGCCAATATTTTACAGAGCTTGTCTTAGCAAAGTATTATACTGCCGAACTTAAATTTTGTTCGGGAAATAGCGGATTTAGACACGGATTGACACGGTTTTTTTAGCCACCCCGATGAGATAGTACTGCGGTACAGCCGCGAATAAAAGCGGCATATACTAAATCCGAAATACTAATATCGAAATCCGAAACAAATTCGAATTACCAAAATCGCAATGTTCAAAACTGCGATGTTTGCCACCCTTCGACAAGCTCAGGGCAGGCAGAGAATACAGAGATATTATTTATCAAAATAGCCGCGAATAAACACGAAATTACGTTATTTAATAATTTTTTTTTAATCGCTGATTACGCTGATTAAAAGGATTTATTGTATCTACAACGAATTCCCAGATTTCTCCACTGCGCTTCGCTCCGGTCGAAATGACGAAAGACGCTTATTCAATTTCTAAAGATGAAAAAAACTACAATTATGATGCGACAGCTTTAATTCTCTCCGGCCTTTTTGGGTATCGCTATCAGGTGAATGTGATTTGTCATCAGACAATATCCCATTATCGCCAGATTGTATTTCTCCGGCTGCTGCTTTAGAATTTCAAGATAGACTTTCCTGTCGTCATTAACGAAAAATACATCCTGCTTGTTGTTACCTCGCTGGGTAATATGAAATTTGAGATTTGAAATCTCAGACACGGATTTGAAATTTGAGATTTGAAATCTCAGAGAGGAATAATGTCAAGAATGGGTGCACAGTGAAGGACAACTGTTGAGATTGCCACGCTGCGCTCGCAATGACGAAAAGAATGAGTGCACAGTAAAGGACAACGGTTGAGATTGCCACCCCTGCCTTGGCAGGGGTAAACTCCTGCGCTCGCAATGATGAAAGACGGGTTTGGGGGAAGATTGAAAAATTACCCGGCGCTTGCGTCTTCGCCAAGGCTACGAAAGGACAAGGACGGTCAGGGCTCGGACAAAGTTTTTTTCGAATGCGGGCGATATTTTTGAAGTATTGCAAAGTTTCGCTAAAAAGATTATTATGCTCCTTATAATTTACGGAGTACTAAATGGCGGAAAAACCAAAAGCTTATCAAAAATGCATAAATCCCGATTGCGGGGCAGAATTCTCCTGCGCGGAAGCTTTTTTCAAATGTCCTAAATGCGGCGATTTGCTGGATATACAGTATAACTGGGACCAAATCGATACCCCTAAAAAATTGGCCGATTTCTCCAAGCGCTGGGCGACAAAAAATAACCGCCTGGACTTCTCGGGTGTATGGCGATTTCGCGAACTTCTGGACTTCTGCGGCGACAATTTCAAGGTTTCAATCGGCGAAGGCCAGACGCTGCTTCAACAAAACGATATGCTCGGCGAATTTATAGGTATGAAAGCCGGCAAACTTTATCTTCAGTACGAAGGGCTTAATCCTTCGGGTTCATTTAAAGACAACGGAATGACCGCGGCTTTCAGTCACGCGAAAATGGTGGGCGCAAAATCTTGCGCCTGCGCATCGACGGGCAATACCAGCGCAGCCGTTGCCCTGTATGCGCACCACAGCGGAATGAAATGCACAGTATTCATCGGCTCAGGAAGAATCGCTTTCGGCAAACTGAGCCAGGCAATGGATTACGGCGCAAATACAATTCAAATCATGGGGGACTTCGACGATTGTATGAAGCAGGTTCAGGCGGTTTGCACGGAATTAAAATTATACCTGCTTAATTCGCTTAATCCATTTCGCCTTGAAGGCCAGAAGACGATAATGTACAGGATTATCGAAGGGCTCGGCTGGAATGTTCCTGACTGGATAGTAGTTCCTGGGGGCAATCTTGGCAACTCAAGCGCATTTGGAAAGGCGTTCGCGGAGTTGAAGCATCTCGGGCTAATCAATAAAATACCGCGTCTTGCGATCATAAACGCAACTGGCGCGGATACTTTGACCGAACTAGTGAACAACAGGAATCTCAAATGGAACGGCGGAAGAATCGATAACAAAATCATCAACGATTTTTACACTGAACTGACGGCGAAGAATTTTTCGCCTCATACCTGCGCATCGGCGATAGAAATATCCCGGCCAGTAAATCTGAAAAAATGTCTTCGCGCAATCGAACTCTGCAACGGCGTTGTTCGCGCAGTCAGCGACCAGGCAATCACAGACGCCAAGGCTCTGATAGGGAAATACGGTTTGGGCTGCGAGCCAGCATCAGCAGCATCGGTGGCGGGTTTGGAATTACTGCTGGCTGAAAAAATTATTAAGCCTGATGAGACAGTGGCGTGCGTATTGACAGGTCACTGTCTGAAAGACCCGAACGTTACAGTAAATTATCACAAGGAAAAAGGCGGGAAATTTTCCAATCCTCCTGTCGAATCGCCGAACGATTTAGAGCAGATTATTAAATTAATGAGCTAATATATTAAAAATAAAAAGAATCGGAGATCAGAATGAAAAAATCTTTGTCCGTGCTTTCAGTTTTGTGTTTGATCAGTATCGTCATACTCACAGGCTGTGGAAAGAGCACTCCAGTTTCAGAACCAAATTCTTCACAGGCAGCACAACCGGCAGAAAGTAACGGCGTTTCGAAGGCATTGCAGGATATCATCGACAGAAGTACAAGCTGGGCAGCGATACTTGAAGGTTTTTATGGTAAGCAAATTCCTGATTTTCAGGTTGTCGATATAAACGGCAAGACTCATAAATTGAGCGATTATCGCGGCAAAAATGTTATGGTTGTGATGTGGGCGACTTGGTGTCAGCCTTGTATGCAGGAAGTTCCTCACCTTAACGCATTGCGGGATATAATGGCGGAAGATAAACTTGCGATGCTTGCGATCTCTAATGAGAATGCGGAGGTTGTCAGGAAAACCGCACAAAATAAAAATATGAAATATACTGTGATCGCGACACAAGAGCAGTTGCCAGAACCGTTCAGTAATGTAAGAGGCATTCCGACGACTTTCTTTATCAGGCCTGACGGGACATTGAAACTTGTAAGCGAAGGGAGTACTTATCTTGGCGAGATGAAAGCAATAATCCTTGCCGAGTGATGGTGTTAATATGAACCAGGAGGAAGGACAACGCATAGAGCCGAGCAGGATTCAGAAACTCATCGCAGGCCGTATGCTCAGGTCCAAACAGACACAGCCCTGCTTTTATTTAACGGCAAAAGCGCCGATAGACAAGATAATCGAAATGCGCAGGCCTTTGAGCAAGCAGCTTGGGGTCAGGATTTCGCTGAACGATTTTATCATCCGCGCGATGGCTCTGGCGGTCGAGCAAAACCCGCTGATGAAAGGGACAATTAAAAACGATAGTTTAGAATTGCAGGCGGATGTTACGGTCGGGCTTGCGGTTGCGGCACCTAAGGGGCTTGTTGTTCCGGTAGTGAAAAAAGCAAATGAGAAGAGCCTTGCTCAAATCGCTCAAGACACAATGGAATTAATTGAAAAAGCGAAAAACAATAAGCTTACACTTGAAGACCTCCGGGTTCCGTGTACGACATTGACGGCGCTGGGAATGTTCGGGATCGAATCGTTTTTGCCGATCCCATCGCCGGGCCAATGCAATATCGTTTCTATGGGGAAAATTATAGAATATCCTGTTGTGACTGACGGTAAAATTGAAAGTAAAAAATGTATCGAGTTCGGGCTTGCGGCGGACAGCAGGGTTGTGACTTATGACTACGGGGCGAAATTTTTGATGGATATTGTTGGATTTGTCTCTTCACCCGACCGTCTGTCATCCTGAGTAGGGTGGGCTTCAGCCCACGCAGTTTCTAAATACCGAAAAATTCTTTGGTATTTCTTTCAAGCTGCTCCGCCAGCGTTTCGATATCAACCCCCTTCAGTTCCGCTATTTTCTGAGCTGTATAAACAAGCAGTGCCGGTTCGTTTATTTTCTGTTTTCTCATAGGCTCAGGCGACATATACGGGCAGTCTGTTTCAATCATCATTCTCTCAAGCGGAACCGTTTTGACGCAATCCCGCGCAATCTCGGCATTTTTGAAAGTAATTATTCCGGTAAACGAAACATAATAACCTTTGTGGATGATCTCTCGGGTTTGCTCGATTGTGCCGCTGTAGCAGTGGAAAACAAATTTTGTTGTCTTATCGGCGTAATTTTCGAGGATACGCATAGTTTCTTCAAAAGCGTTTCGGCTGTGAATCACAACCGGCAATCTGGTTAAAGACGCAATCTCAAGGAATTTTTTGAAAAGGTCTTTCTGGGCATCCTGTTTGGAAAAATTATAATGGAAATCAAGGCCAGTCTCGCCAAGCGCGACAACTTTTCCACTACCTACCAGTTCGATAATCCTTTGGATATGAAGCGGCTGGTATTCCGATGCGTGATGAGGATGAATGCCTAAACAGGCATAAAGGTTTTGGTATTTTTCAGCAAGCGAAACTACTTTTTCATTATGCTCGGCGTCAGTTCCGATAGAAATCCATTTCGTAACACCTGCCGCGATGCTTCGCTCAAGTACATCATCTATTGATTCGGCAAGCCCGTCATAAGTCAAATGTGCATGTGTATCAATCAGGTTCATCCCGCACCTTTTACATATTCAAAAAACAATTTCGTTTTTTCTTAACTCTTGAATATCATACATTAAGAACGGGGTAAGTAAATTAAATAAAAAAAGGTGCGGGATTCATCGCACCTTTTACATATTCAAAAAACAATTTCGTTTTTTCTTAACTCTTGAATATCATACATTAAGAACGGGGCAAGTAAATTAAATAAAAAAAGGTGCGGGATTCATCGCACCGTTATGGAACAAAGGCGTTTTCGTAATGCCGGATTTGGGGTTTTCCTTTTTCATCGGGAATCACAATTACGACATCGAAACGCAGCGGAATGTTTTCGAGTTTATAATCTTTAACAAAAAGCCGAGCTGCTTTAGTCATTCTTAATTTTTTCGAATAACTTACAGCAGCCTCGGCTTTGGCATATTCTTCTGATTTTCGAGTTTTAACTTCGACGAAAACAACAGTGCCGTCAGATTGGCCGACAACAATGTCTATTTCGCCGGTTTTGCAGGAGAAATTCCTTGCAAGTATTTTAAAGCCATTTACCTTATAAAACTTTTCGCACTGCTTTTGACCCCATTGGCCAAGCAGATGGGCATCGGACAGAATTTTTTTCTGTTTGTTGCCGAAAAAAAGCACTTTATTTTACGCCGGTTGTATGGTCCGTACGTTTCTGTGAAAGTTTAACGCTCTTGCCGGTACGTTCTCTCAGGTAATAGAGTTTGGCTCTTCTTGTCTTGCCGCTTCTGATCGGCTTAACATCGGCAACGCTGGGCGAATTAAGCGGGAAAGTTCTTTCCACACCTTCGTCGCCAATCATTCTTCGAACCGTAAACTGCTGGTTGAGGCCGCGACCTTTCTTGGAAATCACTGTGCCGCTGAAAATCTGCACACGTGATTTGTCGCCTTCCTGAATCCTGCAATGTACGTCAACTGTATCGCCAACCTCAAAATACGGAAGCTGAGGCTTCAAGCTTTTCTTTTCTACATGATCAATCAATTCAGTTTTCACTGTTGACTCCTAATATTAAATTTTAAATAATTTTAAATTAACTCAGCAGGTCTGGTCTTTGCGTTTTTGTCTTTTCCAAGGCCTGCTGTTTTCGCCATTTTTCTATTTCTTTATGATTTCCGCTAAGCAGAACATCCGGCACCTTCATATCCCTGAACACTTCAGGTCTCGTATAATGCGGATATTCGAGAAGTCCATCGCTGAAAGAATCGTTCGCGGCCGAGTATTCATCGCCCAAAGCTCCGGGCAAAAGTCTGACAATCGCGTCGATTATGACCATCGCGGCAAGTTCTCCGCCGGAAAGGACATAATCGCCAATTGAAACTTCCTCGGCATTAGTGCCGATTCGGATTCTTTCGTCGAAACCTTCGTAATGACCGGAAATGAGAATAACTCTTTTCTCATTTGCCAGCTCTTTAGCTAAATTCTGGTCGAATTTCCTTCCGCCGGGGGTCAGCAAAATAATGCGTCCGGGGTTTTCATCCTGTTTTTTGACGTTTTCTAAACAGTCAAAAACAGGCTGGCACATCATAACCATTCCCGGTCCGCCGCCGTAAGGTTTGTCATCGACCTTCTTGTAACTATTGCTTGCGTAATCTCTTATATTTGAAAGAACTATATTAACCAGTTGCCTGTCTTTGGCACGTTTGACTATCGAATAGTCAAGCGGCGAGGCAAACATATCTGAAAAAAGCGTAAGAACATCTATTCTCATCGCTTTTATTAAGCTTTAGCTTCGCCGGCAGCTTTATCAGCTTCTGCTTTTTCTGCTTCAGCTTTTTTGGCGGCTAATTCAGCCTGACGTTTTTGAGTTCCATCAAAAAGCTTGCCTTTTTTCTTGGCGATTTCTCTGGCTTTAGCTCTGTGAGCTTTAATTTCTTTGTAGTGCTTGCTTTCGATTCCAATTCTTGCGATCAGTTCTGCAACTGTTTCGCTTGGGACCGCACCGACGCCAATCCAATACTCGATTCTTTCTTTGTTTAGCACGAGCTGCTTTGCTGCGTCTTTTTCGATTGGGTCGTAGTGGCCGAGCTTTTCGATGATTCTGCCATCTCTCGGCGAACGGGAGTCGATGGCGTTGAGCCTGAAAAAGGGCTTGTGCCTGCGTCCCATCCTTGTGAGTCTTAATTTAACTGCCATAATAAATTTCCTTTCAGTATATAATTAATTTTCCGCCGACACTGTGTCAGCAGAAACACGTTTACTATTTTTTCGCGTTTTTCAGATATAACGCATAACCATTAATAAAAATTTCCAGCACGGCCGGGTCAATATCCGCATCCTGCGCTATTTTCCTGACCTGTTGGTCTGTAAGCCTTTCGGCATTATTCTTTTCGTCATCGGTCATTATCGCGACGGCTTTTTTAAGCTGCTCGGCTTCGTCTTTCGTCGGACTTGCAAGCATCGCGAGTTCCGAACTGCCTTTATTATCGGCGAAAAAGCCGCGATATTGCCTGCCAAACGAATCACCCGTTTTCTGCAGGACTTTTGATAAATATTCTTGCAAAGACATAGTTTACCGCCAGGTAATTTTGCCTTTTCTGACAATTTTCTGTTTACGTCTCGACCGCTGTTTTATCTTTTTGCCCTGGTTCATCATCGAGCCGACAGCATCCATACCGCCTGCGCTCATAAGGGTTTTCAAACCGCCTAAAGCTCCGCCTGACAATGCTTTAAGCATATCCCTGCTGCGTTCGAAAGTCTTAATCAAAGACGAAACATCGTGCTGGTCTCTGCCGCATCCTGCGGCGATGCGCCTCCTGCGCGAGGGGCTGATTATATCCGGATTTTTTCTTTCCTCAAGTGTCATTGAGTGAATTATTGCTTCAATTTTTACCATTTCGTTGTCGTCGATGTCTAATCCGGCCATCTTGCTGCCCATTCCGGGGAGCATTTTGAGCATGTCGGCAAGGCCGCCCATTTTCTTGACAGATTGCATCTGCTTAAGGAAATCGTCGAAGCCGAATGTGCCTTTTGCCATTTTTGCCTGCATTTTGGCGGCTTCTTCTGCGTCAAACTGCTCCTGGGCTCTTTCGACTAACGTTACAACATCGCCCATGCCGAGGATTCGGCTTGCCATTCGGTCGGGATGGAACTCTTCGAGTTTGTCGAGCTTTTCGCCAACGCCAATGAACTTGATTGGCTTACCGGTTACGGCCTTTACACTTAGGGCGGCTCCGCCGCGGGCGTCGCCATCGAGTTTTGTTAAAATAACGCCGTCTAATTCAAGTCTTTCGTTGAATTCCTTGGCACTATTGACGGCGTCCTGGCCGGTCATTGAGTCGCAAACCAGATAAATCTGGTGCGGGGAGGTGACTTTGGCGACGTCGGCGACCTCGTTCATCATCTCCTGATCGATGTGCAAACGGCCGGCGGTGTCGAGAATTACTACATCGTAAGCACCTGAGTTTGCGTGCTTTAGGGAGTTTTTGGCGACCTTTACGGCGTCTTTCGAGCCGGGTTCGCTATAGACATCAATGCCGAGCTGCTGGCCTAAAGTTACGAGCTGGTCAACGGCTGCGGGACGCTGTAAGTCGTCGGCGACGAGGAGGGTTTTTTTGCCTTTTGAAACTATATATTTAGCGAGTTTGCCGGCGGTTGTGGTCTTGCCGCTGCCCTGGAGGCCTGCGAGCAAAATCACGGTGGGGCCGGGACTTACGTAATAAATCTTGGGGTCGGCGGGACCCATCAATTTTGTCAATTCATCATTGACGATCTTGACGAAGACCTGGCCGGGATGGAGACTTTTTATGACCTCTGCGCCCATCGCGGCGGTGCGGACGTCTTTGCAGAACTGCTTTGCTACGTGATAGTTAACGTCAGCTTCGAGCAGAGCTTTGCGGACATCGTTCATGGCATCGGCGATGTTGGCTTCGGTGATTCGGCCTCGATTTGTTATCGAGCGGAATACATTATTAAATTTTTCTGTCAGTGCATCGAACATAAATACTTTAGCGTACAGGGTTTAGGGGATAGGGTATCGTAAAATGAATACAGACCGCTTCCCATAGAACCGAGTATTGTATAGAATTTTTCAGTTTTTGCAACGTTTTAATATTCGTAATTGGGTTACGGTGACGCAGCTCGTTACGTTCAGCGTTTTTTGGGTGCGTTCAGTTGTAAGTCCTTATTTTACGTTCGAATTTAAGTCCCCGGATTGCGTTTCATTTTTTACTTAAATAAAGGAGTTATGGGCGTTCTTAAAAATGTAAGCTGCTGTCAAATCCAATCTTGTGTCGAATTTCATTAAATTGAAACATTTTGCAATAAATCATGCTGATTTTTGACGATTTTAGGTTAAAAACAGCAAAAAATAGTATCAAAATGAAGCATTTTCTATAGGCATATTGGGTCTTTTTTGGAATGATAGGGTTTAGGGTAAAGGGGGTAGGGGATAGAACGATTAGGGTCAGAAACAATCGACTTTTTTGGAATGCTACCTTTAGGCGGTTGATTGTTAAAATCCGAAGCACTAATATCGAAATCCGAAACAAATTCAAATTCTCAAAAAAGAATGTTCAAAACAAAAACGTAAAAATGCTACCTTTAGGCAGTCGAAAAAAGATTCTACTTATAGTATCGTAGATTTTTGAACAATGGAAGCAAGATGTAAAGAGGCAATGAAGTAATCAATTCGAAAACGTAAAATCGGTTGCGGTTGCGCAGCTCGTTTCGGTAATCGTAAAAGGGTTGCGAATTTTCTTCCGCTGCCGTTTAAATTATGGCGGAGAGTATCATTATGATCAATATTAAAATGACACTATGCGAATATCAGAATTATGTTTCTAAAGCAACTGGTAAAAATCAGGAAATCGATTGGGAGAAAGTTATTGATCTGCTTTGCAAAGATGGAGATTGGACAACAGAAGGAGCGGAAATTTTGGTTCATCTCGTCAGATATTATGGAAGTTTTGTTTTAAGAAATGCATTTGCACTGGCGATTGCAGCAAAAATTGAAGATGGGAGATCGGGATTGTAAAGAAGACACGGATTAACGCGGAATTTTTAGACACGGATTTACACAGGATTAACACGGAGTAGAAAAAATGGAACAGATGGTTATTTTAAAACTGCCCAGAATTATGGTTGGGCAGATTATTGATGGACTTAGAGAAAGACAAAAACTCTGGCAACTTACAGCCGAATATATGGAAACCGGTGAAACATCTGAACCGTGTATTATCGAAGAATGCTCGGATGCCGATGAAGCTAATAACATCGCAGAGTATTACGAGGAAATAATAAAATGCATTGAAAAACAGATTTGATTTTTACTAACCCCCAACATGAAGTTGGGGGCTTATGGAAATGGGCAATATTATCGTCAAATATGACATTATCAATAAAGCATAACATTACGTTTTTTACTAACCCCCAACATGAAGTTGGGGGTTTTCGGAAGAATGTTCAGCATTATGGTTATTTACATATTTGATAACATTATTCAATTGTGTATCGTTAAAACAATATCGAACCGAATATCCTTTTGTCCATAGTTTGCCGATAAAACCATTTTCCTGCAATTTCAATCTTGCCGCATTTTTGTAATGACTTACCGCAGATGCAACCGAAATAAAATTACAATCCACAACTAAATGAACATGATTTGTCCTAACGGCAAGTGCATGGATAGCTTGCTTCAATTCGGCCGCCTCTTCATGTATGGCTTTATTGATCAATTCTCTTTGTACAAGATTTAATGATACTGCGGGATATTGTAAGCATTCTTTATTGTGATTTTCTAAAGAAGGATTGGGATCAAGTATCTGGCCATCTTTGACATATTTGCGTCTGTCTCCTTGAAGCCAGCTGCCATATGCAGTCCAAGTCAACATGTATCCTATAATTTTTTTCATAATTTTTAATTATTTATGAAAATTTTACTTCGATGATATTCAAGCGAATACTCATCAGGCTTGAATTTTTCCGGAAGTATTATTTTGTTTCCATGAAGTTTAACAAATCCCGCATCGTGCAAAGGTGAAGTTTTCATTTTCATTACGCGATCAGAGATGACAATTTTTAAATCGTCATCAATAGTAACAAGGCCACGATCAAAAGCCCTATCATGGAACGTACAAAGACAAATTCCATTTCGCGGGTCAGCACGTTTCTCAATATTTTTCGACCAAGGTACAATATGACTGGCGCAAAGCATTTGAGTCATTGATAAACTGCAAAATGAGCAAACAAACTTATAGCTCGCCAAAACACTGTCTCTGAAAAAATTCTGCACTAATCTTACACGAACATTGCGAAGTGTTTCAGTTGGGCCATCTGGCAATTGCAGTTCCTCGTAACTTTCAATTTGTTTTAGTCCGGCAACTCTCTCTAACGCCTGCTGACTTTCGAAAGCAAGTTTTTCCCAGTTTTGATTAAATTCATCCCAAATTTTTTTATCGCCTTTACCTGAGTGTTTTAGGCCTGCTACATTTCGTTTTTGATGTGATGGATCAAAACTTGCAAAATTGCAAAGTTTCATTGACAATGCGCTTGGAGTGCGTCCGATTTTTTCTGCAAATTTAATAATTTCAGAATTTCCATGACGCAACTGCCCAAATGGGATGCGACAATAAAGATTAAATGCAATCAATAATTCATCTCTTGTCCATGTTTTTTGCGGCATATTAAACCTCAATTAAGTTTAATAATTATACAATATTCGATAGAAATATTCCATTTAAAAAGTTTTACTAACCCCCAACATGAAGTTGGGGGCTTTTGGAAATGGGCAATATCGCAGCACAACACAATTCTATTGAACTCCAACATGGAGTTGTGGAACGGTTTTTTTTACTAACCCCCAACATGAACCATGCCTGAGGCGGGTAAAGTTGGGGAACGGTTTTTTATTAACCCCCAACATGAAGTTGGGGGCTTATGGATTGGATTAGCCAGTGGACATTACGCAACAGCATGGATATAATGCGGCGTTTTTCAGGATGATACAAAAATATGTGGCTTTATCTTGGCGTTTGTTCGGCGCTGTTCCTGGGTTTATACGATATAAGCAAGAAGCACTCATTGCAGAAAAATTCGGTTCTGCCGGTGCTGTTCTATTCTTCTATCTGCGCATCAATTATTACCGTTATCGCGGTTGTATGCTCAAGGGTTTGGCCGGAGATGATGGCGGGCATCAATCTTTATATTCCTGAAGCGACGGCGAAAGAACATCTGCTGCTTTTCATTAAATCGGGGATAGCGTTCTCGTCGTGGATGTTGAGCTTTTCGGCATTGAAGCGGCTGCCGATTTCCATTGCTACGCCGATTGGGACATCGGGGCCGTTGTGGACGATGCTCGGGGCGGTGCTGATATTTCACGAACATCCGACGACGATGCAGGTGCTTGGGCTTGCGACGATGATCGGGTCGTATTATCTTTATTCGGTTATCGGCAATAAGGAAGGGATTCGGTTTTCGGGGAATAAGTGGGTGTGGTTTATCGTCGCGGCGACGCTGATAGGGACGTGCAGCGCTTTGTATGATAAATACCTGATTCAGACGCGCGGGATATCGCCGCTGACGGTGCAGGCGTGGTTTTTTATTTATCTTGTTGTGATGCTTGTTCCGGCGACGCTGGGGTCGAAGATTTTGCAGGGAAAGAATTATCAGCAGTTTGTGTGGCGATGGAGCGTGCCTTTGATCGGGCTGTTTTTGATCGGGGCGGATTTCGCGTATTTCAGGGCGCTGAGTTATCAGGGGTCGATGGTTGCGATACTTGCG
>JAKJEQ010000049.1:0-6815 GCA_022705345.1 Planctomycetota bacterium
TGATATCCAATTTGGTTTGTAGGTTTTTCTTCTGCTTCGAGCATATCGGCAAGTATATTGAAAATATATTTTATTTTTTCATCATGCTCTTCGATTTTCTTTCTTAATGATGCGTTATCTGCCAAAATTTGCCGCAGTTTCACAAACGTCCGCATTATCGCGATATTAACCTCGACAGCGCGCTTGCTTTTAAGCACGCTCGATAGCATCGCAACCCCTTGTTCCGTAAATGCATAAGGCAAATACCTTCGTCCTCCCCAACTTGATATCACAATTTGTGATGTCAAGTTTGCATACTCGTTTTCTGACAACTGAAACATAAAATCTGGCGGAAAGCGAGTGATATTGCGTTTCACAGCTTGTACGAGCATCCTTGTCTCAACACCATATAAAATGGCTAAATCTCTATCCAACATAACTTTACATCCACGAATCATATAGATATATTGTTGAATCCGTTCAATTGGTACTATCGAGTTTTCAGTTGCCATTTTAGATTTTCCTTTGATGTTCCAATTTGGAACTTCAACTTTGAGGTCACAATTTGCGACCACATCTTGAAGTACAATAATGGCACCTCAAAATCCTAAATCTTTTAATTTCTCCATCGTAAGATTTGATTTATTCGGCACAATATTTTCCAGTTGTTTCCTTACAATTCGACAAAGAATATCCGTCTCGATATTCACCAAATCTCCATTCTTATATTTTTTGAAAATAGTGTTTTCATAAGTAGCCGGAATTATCGCTGTACTGAAGACCGCACCTTTGACTTCTGCGATCGTAAGGCTGACGCCGTCAATTGCAATTGAGCCTTTTGGTATAAGGTAATCTTCAATGTTGTCTGTGGCGGTTTCTTTTGGAATTTCAAACGTAAATTTCCAGAATTCTCCCTTTTTCTCGATGTTCTTAATCTTTCCGATGCAATCTATATGTCCCTGCACAATGTGTCCGCCAAAACGCCCGTCTGCCGTCATCGCCCTTTCAATATTAACTTCTGACCCGCTTTTTAACACCTTTAAAGTTGTTCGAGTCAGGGTTTCTCCACTGATATCGAATTCTGCCGTGCTGGCAACAGACTTGCTTACTGTCAGACAAACACCGTTTATAGAGATGCTTTCCCCGAATTTTGCTTCTTTTCCGATGTAAATCTGCAGTCTCATCCCGCCTGCGGCATTTACCACAGAAGTAACCTTACAAACAGATTCAATTAGTCCTGTAAACATAGTTTTCCCAGTAGATTACATCATTATGAACTGCAAAACCAGATTGTCAATTACCTTTTTCACGCAGTTTTTTTGACTTTAATTTTTATAATTTCATGTTAATATAGTAAAATATAATTTTTATAAATTCTGGAAAAATTATGACATATTTAAGATTCTTTTGGTTGGTTTTAGTAATTATATTTATATCCTCAGCATCTCTTTCAGCGGCGCGTGACCCTATGCAGCCAAGGGAGCTAAGCCCGAGACAACAGGCAATCGCGGAAAGACGACAGCAGTTTGAGCAGGATGCCGCTGCAGCCGGCCCCCTTATTGACTCAGAATTTGCGAAATTCGTGAACTATGTCAATTCCGGCAGAACCCCTGACGACCCCAACATCCGAACAAGCGCAAAATTCATTACAAGAAACAAACGCTTTTTGCCCATTTTAACAAAACAAAATAATGCCGGCACATATCATGCCCTTTGCTCATGGGTCTATTATTTCGATGGAAAACAGGACAAGGCCCAAAAGCAGATTGCCCTTGGTATAAAAGATTCAACTTACAATTCGAATTTTATCAACACGGCGGTTGCCCTTTCGATGGTCTATCAGGATTACAATTCTGTCACACAGATTCTCGAACAAATCGCTTCGGATGACAGCCCCTCAGAAGAATCATCCGCTTTGCAGGAAACGCTAATGTATTCTCAAAGTCAAGAGCAGGGTACTTTGAACCTCGACGTCAATAGTGTCCGCTCTGACCTGCTTGGCAAAAATTTTAATTTGGGCTCGCTCTCAGAAACCGCTGACATTACGTGCGTTCTTTTATGGCAGGTGGATTCAGAGCAGTTAGACCTTTTTGCTCCGCCGCCTCCGCCCCCGGCTGTTGACCAGAATACAATAGATCCAAATAATCCTCCGCCTCCGCCGGAACCTGCCTTTGAACAACAGCAGGTAAACTACGATTCGATTTCTTCTCAGCCGATACCGGAGCTTGTCGCTTTTACTAATCTGCAAAATCGTTTCTCAAAAAATCAGAAAGCCGCCTTTATAGGTATCAATTTCAACGACCCATCCAAGTCAAAACATCTTGAAAACTGGATTACCAAAAATCCGCAAAAGTGGAACATTGTCCCGCCATTGCCGATGGTTCAGCAGGCGGTCTCTTCCGCTCTCGGCGGTGAACCGGAAAAACCAGTTCTTTTGATTGCGGGCCCTGATTCTAAAATCAGGTATGCGGGCGACGTCAACAGTTTTCTGCCGAACATGATCATAAAGAATATTCTCGAGAATCCTCAACCTACCGGCGATTCTAATGAACCTAACGTTCCCGCTGACTCGGCGATTACAGAGCAACAGATCGAAGTTTTGGAACCTGCCGCAAATGAAAACTCTGATGAGCAGCAAATTGCACCTGCCGCTCAGCCTCAGTCGCAATCTGCTGAAAAAACGATTCAGACTCAATCGGATGATCAAAATAAATCTAACGATGAATTCAACCCGAGGGCTGAAACTCTGCTTGAAAACGCAAAAGCGTTTTTCAAAATAGGCAACCGTATGCAGTATCATACTTATGCAAAGCCGATAGAAATGTGCCGCACAGTTATCAGGGATTACCCGAACACAAAATATGCTGATGAGGCACGCGTACTCATGCGTCAGGTCCCCGAAAGGTTCCGCCAGAGATACAAAATCACCGATGAGGAACTCGGCCTATAGCAGTTTTAAGTTTTAAACTTTAGCTTTAAACTTTTTACATGGAGGTAGAATATGAGCGACATACCTGTAATTAACATAGAGGCCTGCTGTCTGCCCGAAGCATGGGAAGCAGCCGTTTTAGCAGTTTGGGACAATGGTCTGGAAATTAAAACTCAATATGATAAGCCCGAAGACCCTCCCAGCAAAGACGCCACTGTCATGATTTCTGTCGCGAATCCTTTCGCCGAACCGCGAATTCACAAAAATTTTCCCGGCGGCCCCGAAGAGCTCGAAGCCTATCGTCAGGAAGTCGTAGAAGGAATTCACGATCATTGGATCGACCCCGCCGCAGGCAAGTGGACTTACACCTACCATGAAAGATTATTCGCGTATAACCCTGTGGAGGACATCAGGAACCCTAAATCACCTAAACCCTTCAATGCTATCAATCAGATTGATTATATCATCGACTCGCTTTCAAAAACTTCTTTTACTCGCCGTGCACAGGCTATCACATGGATGCCCACCGCAGACGTCAAAACCGATGACCCGCCCTGTCTCCAGAGAATCTGGTGCAGGCTCATTGAAAACAATGATGGCACTTTCAGTCTTAATATGAATACACACTGGCGAAGCAGGGATTTATACAAGGCGTGGTTCATGAACGTTTATGCTCTTACCGACCTGCAGCGAATCATCGCGGAAAAAATCTCGGCGAATATCCGTAAACCAGTCAAAGTCGGCAGATATGTTGACATCAGCGATTCGCTTCATATATATGGAAGTTATTTCAGAGACGCCGCCTCAGAAGTCGAAAAGCTCAGAGATGGCGATTATCGCAAAAGAGCATGGGAATCCACTCATCCAGCCTTTGCAATGATGACCGCCGAGGCCAAAGAAAAACTCGCAAAAGACCCCGACTGGTACGCAAAAGCAAAAGGCTGATTGAAGATTGAAGAATGAAGAATGAGAATGAAGATTGGCCGCCGCAGGCGTTCCTCAAATCTTCAATCTTAATTCTTCAATTTTCAATTTTTAACGTCCCATAATATAATTTATAAAAATATTTACTCACCGATTTGCATTCCCCAATTTTGTTTCTTATCTTTTTAATGGAGAGCGGAAAAGAATCGAGTTAACAAGCTCCTATTCTCCTTCTGCTATTTGTGCTTCCTGCCTTGGGGGGAAAAAACCAGGGCAGGGGAAATTTAAAAGTTCATAACGATCTTTAGAAATAAAAACAAATTTTTTTGGCACCTTCGACTTTATTTCTTATGGTTTAGGTGTGGAGGCAGACAGGCTGCTTCGCTTTGCGAATCGACTTCTGCCCCGACGAAGGAAGGTTTATTAAAGATTAGATGTTAAGAATTTAAAAGTTAATCGCTAACTTTAAAATTGATTTCTTCTCTCCTCCTTTAACTTGTGCTTCCTGCCTTGGGGGACCGACCAGGGCAGGTAAATTCAAAAAGCCTTAACCGGCTTTCGAAATAAAATTGTCCTCTGTCGCCTGCGGGCATTCGTGCTCCGCAGGTGATGGCTGAAACAGCAAGGCGTGCTTAACTAATGCTTTGCGATTCGTAAGGATCCGTTTCAGGCCGGGTTCTTCCGAAATTGCCGTTTGAACCGGCTGCTTTCAGCAGGAGGATATGAAAATTGGGGGGTTACGCTTTTTTCCTTGTGGGGGAGGTCTCTGCTGACAGGGGACGCAGAGACCTTTTTTTTGCGCGCATACTTTTACCCCGGAACTGCCTGTCTTTTTAAGACGGGACCAAAATTCAGTGTAAAAAAGTATTCGCCTTTAAGCGTTTCTTATTTTTTTCACTAAATATGCAAAATTAATTTTTCTGTTTAAAATTTCCACCCCTGTGAGTTTTTCTTTTTACCGACCATTAATCCCTAATTACAAACAGCTTGTGGAAATTAATAATTTTAACTCACAGCCGATAAAAGATTGCCGCTGTTTTTTTGAGAAATTTTGATTGACGTACTACATATAGATTTTAAAATACTTTTATCCTAAATATTGTAGCTTTTACCGGTGATAAAATATCGTGAAATGTCCATATTGTAAGGAGAACAAGGATAAGGTTATTGATTCGCGTTCGAGCGAAGCCGGCAGGGTCATTCGCAGGCGCAGGCAATGTCTTGTCTGCAGAAGAAGATTTACGACATACGAAAAGGTCGGCGAAAGTTTCAAGCTTAACGTAATAAAAAAGGACAACTCACGCGTCCCTTACGATAGGGAAAAAGTTATCTCAGGCTTGCAGAAGGCTTGTTACAAACGCCCGGTTTCAGCCGAGCAGATTCAGCAGATTGCTGACAAGATCGAAGAAGACATTTTCAGGCATTCTGACAGGGAAGTTGATTCAAAGTTTATTGGTGAAAGCGCTATGAGGCATTTGAGATCTGTTGACAAGGTTGCTTACATCCGCTTTGCAAGCGTTTATCGGCATTTTGATGACGCAGGCGATTTGATTGACGAAGTAACACAGGCCATTTCACAACCTGATGATCAGACTCAGCCCAAGTTATTTTCCGATTGATTATTATCTCTGTGGTCTCTGCCTGCCCTGGGCGAATCACTTATTAGTGATGAGTCGATGGGTGGCTAAAATTAAATATCTTTGTGATCTCTATGGCAAAAAACAAATTAAAATCTCGGTGGCAAAATAATGCAGCTTGAAGTGATTAAGGCTGATGGAAGTCAGGAACCATATCTCCATACGAAGGTGATTGCGACATTTGTCAATGCTTTTGTGGAGCCGGCGGAAAAAAACACTTTTCTCGCTTCCCAGTTGGCTGAATCTGTTACTTTTTATTTGTACAATAATCATGGAAGCGACACTGTCACAAGCAGTGAAATCTTTTCGATCATCAAAGCCGTTTTAAGTTCGACCGGCTTCGACTTTGCCGCGCAGATCATTTCGGAACATCACTGCAGAAGGAATCTCCTTCGTTCCCGCGTACAGGTGGTGAAAAAAAGCCCGGGCTCTGATAATATAGCGGAAAACACAGTAGCTTGGAACAAGTCAAAGATCATCAGCGATTTAATTGCAGAGCACAATCTCGATTCTGCTACCGCCAGAACAATCGCTTCACTGGTCGAAGAAAAAATCCTGAATTCAGGCTTTAATCTTGTGCCTACGGATTTTATAAAGTTTCTTATGCTTTGGCTCATGCAGACTTTTGTAAATACAGATCCCCAGAATGTTACAATGCACAGGAAAAAAGAAAATATATTGAATATGAATTCTAATGCGGTAATGGACGACCGCCTCAGGCAGCAGCAGAATGGACTTTGCCCGGTCTAAGCTAAAGGTTAGGATAGAAGAAAAAAATCCATCGCCTGCTAAAGACTCGAGCTGCCTGATTTTTTTATACATTTTTTCTTCATGACCAGTTTATCCTTGTCAAACCGCAAAGCAGTATTTATTGTTATCTCCGGAAAATGGAGTTTTATTGGTGGCTGCTAAAATCAGATCTGAACGTTTAAATGATCCCGTCGAAAAATATGCGGGTAAAAATATTATCGCGCTTTCACAAGACAAAACCGCTTCACAGGCTCTTGATTTCATTCGAAATCAGAACATCACCGATGAAATCGCTTATATCTACATTGTTGATGAAAACCAGTCGCTTGTCGGTGTTTTACCGATTCGTAGATTACTAAACAGCGCCTCGAACCAGAAATTATCCGATATTATGATAGACAGGGTTGTTTCTATACATAACGATGCGACCGTTCTCGAAGCGTGCCATAAATTGCTTGAACATCGTTTTCTCGCCCTGCCCATTATCGACAAGCACAAAAAAATTCTTGGCATTATCGATATTTCGCTTTTCAGCGACGAAGTTACTGCCTTCGCAAAAAAAAGCGAGCAGGATAATATTTTTCAGCTCATCGGTA
>JAKJEQ010000049.1:6825-13152 GCA_022705345.1 Planctomycetota bacterium
GATTATCGATGATGGCAAGTTTCAGGGATCGTTTTCCTTGGCTGCTCTTTAACATCGCAAGCGGAATCATCTGTGCTTTCATCGCAGGCCGATACGAACTGCTGATTAGTCATATTACCATCCTGGCTTTATTTATCACGATAATCCTCGCGCTTGCAGAGAGTGTCAGCATGCAGTCAATGACTATCACGCTCCAGGCTCTGTCGCCAAAAAAAATCTACTGGAAACACTTTTTCAAAACTTTGCGGCTCGAAATCATCATTGCTTTGATTCTCGGGCTTGGCGGCGGAATTTCTGTCGGCCTTATAGCGATGCTGTGGAAAAAACAATTGACCGCGACTATTGTGATTCTCCTCAGTATTTTTCTTTCTATGACAAGCGCTTGTCTGCTCGGCATCATTATTCCCGCCTTGATTCGCAAAATTCATTTCGACCCAAAAATAGCATCCGGCCCGATCGTTCTGGCTGTTTCTGATGTTGTCACTCTTATTTTCTATTTCAATATCGCAAGCTGGCTGCTTGCACATTAATTTTTATGAAAGGCTTTGATTATGTTAAAAATTTTACTTCCATTGACTTGCCTAACTATCCTTTGCGATTTGGCAATTGCCGCCCAAAACCCCTGTGACGTAAAAATCGGTTCGCATGAAGCTGTTACCCCCGTAAGCAAAGACGCGGATTGGTGGATGCCGCGGCATAACGCTGTTCTCGAAAGAATCAAACAGGGAAATGTTGATATTATTATGATTGGCGATTCCATTACACACGGCTGGGAGAAATCAGGCAAACCGGTTTGGGATCAGTATTATGCTGACAGAAATGCTGTCAATATGGGTTTCAGCGGCGATAGAACTCAGCACGTGCTCTGGCGTATCGTAAACGGCGAAGTCAATAACATCGATCCAAAGCTTGCGGTGCTAATGATTGGCACAAATAATTCCAACGGCGATGAATATACCTCAGAACAAATTGCCGATGGTGTTAAGGCCATCGTTTGTCAGTTGCGGACAAGGCTGCCCAATACTAAAGTTTTAATTCTCGCTATTTTTCCGCGCGGTATTGCCGAGCAGCGAAAAGACAAAGCTGCTTATAAAGACGCTTCATACAATCCTCAATGGGAAAAGAACGATAAAGCAAACAAGCTGATAAAGAAAATAGCTGATAACAAAACAATTTTCTATCTCGATATAAACAAAAAATTCCTGAACAAAAAAGGTGAGCTTCCTTTAGAGATTATGCCCGACTTGCTTCATCCCGGTCAAAAAGGTTACGAAATCTGGGCCGAAGCCATGGAACCAATGATTAAAAAATTATTGAAAGAAAAGAAAAAATAAATCTTTCCCTCAAACAAAAAAGGCCGACTACTATTGTCGGCCTTTTGATTTAATAACTTCAAGAATCCTACCAGATCGGTTTGCCTTTAGAGTCTCTCCAGTATTTTATATTCCAGAGTCTCTTGACATCCCCGATTCTCACTTTGGCAGTTACAACATTATTAACATCGTCGATATACACACCTGCCCTGCTTTTATCGAATGCCAGGCTCTTATAATCAAGCCCGTTCGGCTCAGCCAATCTGGCCGCAAGCGCAGGCGACTCGTTAAGAACATACAAAAGCCGCTCGTACATCTGGTTGGTCAGCATCGCGCCCTGGTTAAGAACCCTGCTGTCCTGCCGAACTTCCATATAATCGTCGCGCGTAATCTCAACCAGCTTTTTAACTATCGCGATTCGTCTTTCATTTTCGCTCGTGTAAGCCTGCGATAATGTCGCTTCGTCAAAAACTACCTCGCTGTCGAATCGAAGGTTCTGGCTTTCATTATGAAGATGCCACGCCTTTTCATCTACAGCAAGAAAATATTTCCGTGCGACATTATAATTTTCTTCATCGAACGAAACCATCGTCAGCCAGAACTGAGACGTATCCTTTTTTTCGCCCCAGCAGGCAACCGTACTTTCGCTTTGGCTGACAAGTTCCTTATCGTAATGCTTTATCATATCCAGAACTTCGGCGCTTGTGGTCGTTTTCATTTCTATCTTGCGATAAGCCTCCGGTTGCTGGTTTGTATAAGGAGGCTCTTCGAACCACAATCTTTCCAGCGGCTCTTCAACTCCGCAACCTGATAAAAAAACACCGGCAATAGACGTTAGAACTGCTGCCAATAAACATCTGTGTTTCACAGCGAATTCCTTTCAATTAAGCTTCTGTTTTCTGAGTTCTGAATTCTATGTTCTGTTATTACACTTCTTTCGCGTGTATCCACTTCATCATCTTGCGAAGTTTTCTGCCGACTGTTTCAAGTTTGCAGTTGTAGTCTTTTTTATACAATGCGTTGAATTTCTTCATCCCGCCTTTGTATTCATTGACCCATTCTTTCGCGAATTTTCCGCTTGTGATTTCAGCAAGAATTTTCTTCATTTCCGCGCGGGTCTTATCGGTCACGATTCGCGGTCCGCGTGTCAAATCGCCGTATTCAGCGGTATTCGAAATGCTGTATCTCATATAGCTCATTCCGCCCTGGTACATCAGGTCAACGATGAGTTTCACTTCGTGCATGCATTCGAAATATGCTATCTCAGGCTGATAACCTGCTTTTACAAGCGTATCGAAACCGGCCTTAATCAAAGCTGTCAATCCGCCGCAAAGAACTACCTGTTCGCCGAACAGATCGGTTTCTGTTTCTTCTTTGTAGGTTGTCTGAATAATACCGGCTCTTGCTCCGCCGATTCCGTTGCCCCATGCAAGAGCGATTTTCTTTGCGTCGCCTGTTGCATCCTGCTCTACTGCCACGATGCATGGTACGCCGCCGCCTTTTTCATATTCGCTGCGAACAAGATGTCCCGGCCCCTTCGGCGCGATCATCACTACGTTCACATCTTTTGGCGGAACGATATATTTGAAATGAATATTGAATCCGTGACAGAATCCCAATGTCTGACCGGCCTTCAAATTCGGCTTGATCTGAGTTTTATAAATCTTTGCCTGCATTTCATCCGGCAGAGTAATAATAATCAGAGCTGCGCCTTCCATTGCCGTCGCAATATCGCTCGGCTTGAACCCGTGCTTCTTTGCAAGCTTAAAATTATCGGTACCTTTCAGTTCTGCTACAGCAACTTTAATCCCGCTGTCTCTGAGGTTCAGACTATGAGCATGACCCTGACTGCCGTATCCGACAACCGCAACCTTCTTGCCTTTAAGCGGTGTTATTGGCGCCTGTTTTTGATAATAAATTTTTGCCATTTTAAGTGTCTCCTAATAAAACATTTATAATTGTTTGGCATCCTATTCTGCTTATTTTTACAACGAATCCTCGCCAATTGCAAGCAAATATCGGTTGTCTTGTGTATCAATATCAGCTATAATTAAGTTTTAACCTCAGGCATTATCGTATTATTCTTGCCGGAATATCGGCTTTGAAATATAAAAATGGCAGAGAACAACCAAATTCCAACAGTCCGTCAAATCGCCGAACAATGCGGCGTCAGCCAGGCCACCGTCAGCCGAGTTCTAAATGACAACTACAAGCACGGCTTTTCCGTAAGCCAGGAAGTCAGAACAAGAATTCTCGACGTTGCCGCGCAATTAGGCTATCGCCCCAATCTTGCCGCAAGAAATCTCGTCCAGCGCCAGACAAAAATGATTGCCGTCCTCGGCACAGACCTCATTATAGGCTGGCCCGGAAATATTTACCAGACAATCATCAACGCGTCAGTCCGCTCTTTGCATACCCGCGGCTTCGACGTCTGCGTCTCGGTCCCGAATCTCGAAAAAAGTGACACCGAACTCCCCGCATGGCGAATCGACGGCGCAATCGTTATGCAGGAATGCTCCCAGCGAACCATCGACGTTATGGAAAAAAATCGTCTCCCATACGTAGTCATCAATGGCCTCTGCGGCCCAACCGGTTCATCCGTAATCCCTGACGATATCGATGCCACTCGCCGTGTCATTAATTATCTATACGACCTCGGCCATCGCCGCATCGCTTACGCCGGCCCTACCGCAGGCCACAAAAAACATCGCAGTATCGAAGATCGCCACGATACTTATCTGGCAAGTTTAAAGGAATACGGCCTTAAGCCAATCGAAGGCCACGATAAAATATTTAATTCCGCGCCCGCTTTTTTAGCTTCCGTTGTCCTTCAAAATCAGGCCACTGCGATTCTCGCGTACGACCATGTCGAAGCGATCAAGATTCTTCACGGCGCTCATTCGCTCGACATCCAGATTCCAAAACAAACAAGTTTGGTTTGTTTCAATGACGAATATATGTGTACCGTTGTTACGCCGTCTTTGACAACGATGGGTGTGCCTCTTCGCCAGATTGGCCGAATCGCAGCCGAAACTTTGCTTGAGCATATTAATTCCCCCGCCGACTACAAACCAAAATTAATAAAGCTCAAACAAGAACTGACAATCCGAAATTCCACAACTCCCCCGCCAAAATAAAAAAGTAAGGCAATCTCTAAACATGTCATTGCGAGGATTTTTTTGTGGCTTTAGACACAAAAAATGACGAAGCAATCTCAGGCTTTCGAATTATTAGAGGTTCCCATAATTATAATATGGTTAGTTATAAATTCCTTCTTCGAGCCAATAATCCATAAATTCGATAAGATCGTCTAAATCTACCGAACCATTGAAATCCAAATCCGCCCATTCACAATAATAATTATATATTGCGCAATCGTCTCTCATCCAGTATTTTGCAAGAATACCAAAATCTTTGAAGTTATTTCTGCCGTCAATATAGATATCCGCCGGCGATATTTGCCACGTAAAAATCGGATATTCATTTTCCGGCATAAACCAATCAGCCTCATCACCGTCAGAGTATGAAAAATCCCACCCTGCATTTGTAAACGTTGTTAGAGTTTTCATTTCAATGGTAGTTTTGCCTATTCCTGCGGCACTTGTCGTTTGTCCAGAAGTATTAATATCCCAGAAAGATTCGGAAACACTTCCTCTATTATAGGCAACAATCCCTCCGGCCATATAAGAATCATTGACGTAACCAATAGAATAGCAATAGCTGATACTGCCATTATTAAGTCCCACCAAACCGCCGATATCTCCAGAGCCGCTGACGACACCTGTTGCATAGCAATTTTTGACATTGCCGGTGTTGGTGTTGGTTCCCGCCAAACCCCCGACATTAATCATGCCCGTGACAGAACATTTCGAATAAGAATTATTGATATTACTAAGATTTACTCCTGCAAGTCCGCCTACATATCCTGATGGAACACTGTAACTGGAGATATAACCAGTTGAATAGCAATTATCAATGCTTCCGCCATAATTGTACCCGACAAGACCGCCGATATAATAAGAATCTCGAGAAGTGTTTATCCGCAAATCTTCAAGACCAAGGTTTTTAACGGTTCCGGCATTGATTTTGCCGAATAAACCAATATAGCTTCCGCTCGATCGAACATTTATCGTAAGATGTTTGATTTTATAGCCTTTGCCGTCAAATGTTCCGGTAAAGGCAGTACCGTGAAAGGTGCTGTTGGGATCAGTATCTGGGGCAATAATTGCATTGTAAACTGCCTTTCCAGTCATATCGATATCGTTCGTAAGTATGAAGTATTTATTGTATTCTGAAGTTGCGGCCGCAAGTGCTAATAAGCCATTTGCATCGGAAATTAGATGTGGCGTTATTTCATTTCCACCTTCATCGAAATTAGAACTTATCACAAGATTAACTGGTATGCCTTCAAGTGATTTTTCTCCAGCGGCAGGATTCTGGCTTGCGACACAGCCAACAGGAATCGAGTCGCTATAGGCCTTTGTTATTGTTCCAACCGTAAAGCCTGCGGCAATAATTGTATTATTAGCATTTGCCTGTGTCATCGAAATCACATTCGGCGCTGGTATATCCAATTGCCACGTCAGACACGGATAACTAGGAGGGTACATCGTCCAAATACCCGGCCATTTAGGTTCTCCAATACTCCATCTTTTATATGTGCTTGGAGTCTGCATTTGCGCAGTTGTCCTGCCAATAGCGCCTTTATTAGGATCAGTAGTGGTTGATCCTGCGCTTGTTGTCATTCCGCTGCTTTCTCTATCCCAATAACTGTTTGAAACATGATATCCGGTCTTGTTCCATGAAATGCGATAAGTATTAGATTTTATAAATCCGAGTAAACCGCCTTTTTTAACAGATTTCCCCTCTGCGGAAACATAGCCGCAAGAGTAGCAATATTGAATGTTTGAATCCGGTACATCTCTTCCTACCAAACCCCCGGCAGTTGAATAACCAGAATAGCGACAGGTTGCAGCGCCAGACGCATAGCTATATGTAATACTATTGCCGGATT
>JAKJEQ010000004.1:0-15062 GCA_022705345.1 Planctomycetota bacterium
CCGCACATCAGCACAGCAAATATCACTGCCATCACAGCTAAAATCAGATATCGCATCTTTTCAATTTTCATTTCATCTCCTATGTTTATATCTATACTGTTAATATATTAACTATAAGTACAAAAAAATTCATTTTTAAAATAGCCTCGGCCGAATGGTTTTATCCATAGTTTTTCACTTTTAGGTTAACCTCTAAAAATGTCATTGCAAGAAAGTTTACCCCCGCGCAGGCGAGGGAAGTAATCTCTGGTTTTCGAATTATTAGAGGTTCCCTTTACTTTTAAACTTTTAGTTTTCATTTATATTTGCCCTCACTTTCTCCAATACCGAAATAACCTTACTTAAATCATTCTTAGTGAATCCCGCCATAGATTTCTTAATCATTTGTTCATACATCGGCTCGGCCTTTTCAAAAACCTTTTTCCCTTTTGCCGTCAGTTTAATAATATTCGTCCTTCGGTCATCGCTATGACTCGTCCGCATAACCAGTCCCGCTTTTTCCATCCGATCAATCAGCGTCGTTACATTGGCCCTGTTGACAAGCATCATATCGCTAAGCTGCACCTGGCTGAGGCCCTCATCGCCGCCCTGGTAAATAAGCAGCATCATCACATTAAACTGAACATCCGTCAGCCCAAGCGCCTTGAAAAAAGAATCCGCGCTTTTCCTGAGGCTCGCGGTGGTATAATAAATATTCAGCATCGCTTCGTGCTCAACAAGTCCGAAACCCCTTTTCAATTTTAATTCTTCTTTAAGCGCCATCGCATTTCCATTTTAATTTTTAAAACCATCAACTTTGTTAACATATAAACTATCTACATATAAACCTTTTGTCAATAAAAAAATAAAAAATTTTGCGGAGAATTTGTTTTTAACTTCTAATCTTTGAAGTTTTCAGGATTTATGGCTTTTTCATTTTTCATCACAAACGGCTTTTCCGGGGTGAGAATTCCGAACGAAATCAGCGTTTTGAACGCGTCTTCGACCGTTATTTCGGTTTTGATAACCTCGTTTGAGGGCATAATGACAAAAAACCCTGTCGTGGGATTAGGTGTCGTCGGGATAAAAACTTTGCAGAACTCATCTTCCCGGCCGCGATCGTTAACAAACCCGGTCAGAAAACCAATCGACCGCATCCCTTTTCTCGGAAACTCCACAAGCACGACCGACAGGAACGACTCCTTCTTCGGCAGCGCCATCGTAGTCATTACCTGCTTTGTCGCACCATAAACCGTCCGAAGTACGGGTATTTTCAGCAAAAGCCATTCACCCATTAATATCAGCTTTTTGCCCAAATATCTCTGTGCCAGAACACCAACAAGGTACACCAGTATCAGCAGGAATATTATGGAAAGAATTGATGCAGCCCAGCTTATATATGTCGGCGGACTTGTCTGCAATTCAGGATTGCGAACTACAAATGCTGCAAGTTTCAAAAGCCATGGCTTCAAAAATCCCGCCATCCACCCGAAAACCCACCTCATCACAAGCAGCGTAACGCCGAAAGGCATCAAAACAAGTATGCCCGTCAGTAAATGATTCCGCAGGTCATTCTTGAAACCCTTCCATCCCGTTGCTTTATGTACATAAATTTTCTTGGTCATCATGGTTCCTTTTCTTTTACAATTTTACTGTCAATCCGCAGTTTGTACAGTTATTTTTATCATCAGCTTTTTGCCTTGCAAACCGGCCTTGGCCTACTAAAATCATACATTTAGGATTTTTGAAAAATGGAGCATATTAGTCATACTATTTTATTTACGCTCGGGCTGGGTATTTTTTGCGGCCTGCTCGGCGCCTGGCTTTTCCAGAAAATTAGATTCCCGCAGGTCATGGGCTACATCATAATGGGCCTGATCATCGGCGAAAGCGGCTTCAAACTCATCAGCACCGCCGACATAAAAATGCTCGAACCTTTCAATCTCTTCGCACTCGGAATCATCGGCTTTCTCGTCGGCGGGGAATTAAAAATCGAAATCTTCCGAAAGTACGCCAAGCAATTCATGGCTATTCTCTTTGGCGAAGGACTCGGAGCGTTCTTTGTTGTCGGCTCCGCCGTCTTCGTCTGCCTCTATCTCACATTTCATAATTTCACTATCGCTCTGGCCGGCTCAGTCGTTTTCGGAGCAATCGCTTCGGCGACAGACCCCGCTTCGACAATCGACGTACTTTGGGAATACCGCTCAAGAGGCGTTCTGACTACTTCGCTGATCGCGATCGTCGCGCTTGACGACGCACTGGCAATGGCGCTTTACGGTCTGGGGTCGGGTATTGCGCAGTTGGTTACAAATCAAGGGGGTTCTGTCTCGCGTCAGATGACTGTGGTCGCAATAGACCTTCTCGGTTCGCTCGTGCTCGGGGGTGTTTGCGCTGCTCTCATACTCGCTCTGCTCAAATTCCTGAAAATACAAACCGATAGAAGCCTCGCTTTTCTCATCGGCATTGTCTTTTTGATGATTGCAGTCGCCGCTTATTTCGAGATGGATATCATTCTGGCCGCAATGGCTCTCGGCTTTGTTCTGATAAACGCAGACCCTCGAAAAACAGAAAAAATATTTTCGATACTCCGCAGTTTTTCGATCCCCATTTACGCGCTCTTTTTCGTTCTGGTTGGCGCCAGGCTCGGAATCGCAAAAATGCCCGGCTGGCTTTGGCTCATTATCCTTATTTATGTCGCCGGCAGAAGTATCGGCAAAATGGCCGGCTCATACATCGGTGCCGCAGCTACCGGCAGTAATGTTGCCGTCAAACGGTATCTTGGCCTCGGCCTCTTCGCACAGGGCGGAGTCGCGATTGGCCTTTCCATAATGGCAAGCTCACGCCTGACCGGCATAATGCTCACAGATTCTATTTCTCTAAGCGAAACCATCGTCTTCGCGATAACCGCAACAACGCTGCTGGTGCAGCTCATCGGCCCGCCCTGCGTAAAGCTGGGCATAAAGCTCGCCGGCGAAATCGGCCTGAACATTACAGAAGAAGACCTCATCGCAAGGTACAAAGTAAAAGATGTTATGGAAACAAACCCTGTTTCCATCCAGGAGGATACGCCTCTCGAACAGATTCTCAGCGTCTTTATCAAAACCGACAGTCTTTATTTTCCGGTCGTTAATAATCAGAACATCGTCACCGGCCTGATTACAATCCCGGCGATTCGAGACACATTTGCATTCCAGAACGTCGCAAGCTGGCTGCTTGCCTGCGACATAGCCCAGCCCGCCCAGGATAAGGCTAAACCAGATACTCCGCTTTCCGAAGCAATGGAATATATGAAAAAATTAGACATCGAGTATATGCCTGTCGTCTCATCCGATAGCAAACTCATCGGCGCGATAAGATTAAGAGCCGTTACAAGAAAAATCAGCGCGGAGATTATCAAAAATCAGGAATTGTCCGACATTACCGCAACCGCCTGATCATAATAAGAACTTTCCTTTTCAAAAAATATCAAACCGCTTAGTTCTGCTTCTTGCGTTCAGAAGTACAATTTTGCTTTATATATATTTTGAAAGGTCTGCGCAATGAAAAAGAAATATTCCTACAGCTTTGCTCTTTTGACGGTACTGTTGAGTTCTCCTGTTTTCGCTCAGTTTTTTTTGGAAACTCAGGAATCCGAGCTCGCCCAGTTCTCCACCGGCCTTGCTTTTTTCAGCGCGCTTATCAGCGGAGTTGTCCTGGCCCTTGCTCTCAATCTCATCTTTTCTAATCTGGCCGTCGCCGCGGGCATTTCAATCATTAAGCCCGAAGAAAAGATCCGTCCAGGCAGAGCCGAAGAAAAAACAGAATCCGAAACATCCCCCTCCGCCGCAATCAAAACCGTTAATAACATCTTTGGAGTATGGACGCTTATAGTTACGTCAATTAGCCTATTCTTCGCCGCGTGGTTCGCTATTGAGATCAGCGGCGCAGACACTTTCTTCTCAGGAGCAGTTGTCGCTCTGGTCATCTGGGGAACTTTTTATCTCGTTATGACCGCTCTTGAAGCAACCGTCCTGACTACGGCGATAGGAAGTTTGTATCGTACTGCCTCATCTGCTTTGCAGACCGTTGGAAAAGGAATCAAAGGCATTTTTGAAAAATCGCCTGCCGAAGAAGCCGCCGACACCGCCGCAAAAATCACCGAAGCTGTAAGAGATGAAATCTTCGGCGACCTTAACACAGGCAAAATCAAAAAAGAACTCCAAAGTTATATTCAGCAGCTTCGTCCCCCGTCAGCGAGAGACATCAAAAAAGAAATCGCCGACCTGCTTAGCGAAACTGAAATACACGAATATCCTGATATAGAAGCAATCGTTACAAAATTTGAGCAATCGAGCCCCAATAAGCAGCGAGCTCAATCAGTCGGCAATCAGGTCAAAGAAGCTTTTAATACTTTTAAACAACAGCAGCAGCAGGGAAAAGACAAAGTTTCCGCCGCCGCAGAAACAGCAATGAAGATGACCGGCAAAAGCGACGAAGAAGCGCAGCAGAAAAGACAGCAGCTCGAAGAATATCTCCGAAAAACCAACAAGGCAGAGCTCCAGCCGGAAGAGCTGAAAAAACGTATCGAAACGATATTCACAAAACCTAAAGAAGGATTGAGCCTCTTAAAAGAATCCATCGGCTCCATAGATAAAAATACGACAGTTACTCTCCTCGAACAGCGGCAGGATATGACACACCAGGAAGCTGAAAAAATCGCCGACAATATTCAGCAGACATTGAATACAATGAAATCGATTCTGGGCACAGGAACCCAGCAGGCCGGCGGAAAAGTTGCCGAAACAAAAGGAAAAATCGAAGACAGACTTCGCTATTATATAGAATCGCTCGATGAGCCGCAGCTCGACTACGATGCTATCAAGGAAGATATAAAAATGCTTTTCCACGACCCGAAAGCCGGAGCCGATTCGATTATCAGCAGGCTCAAATCTCTCGACCGCGACACTTTGAAAAAGATAATTGCGTCGCGGCGCGATATTTCCGACGAGCAGGCCGAAAAAATTGTTTCCAAAATTGAAGAAACTCGCGATGACGTAATCTCCAAAACACAGGATATGAAAACCAAAGTGCAGGATAAAATCAGGCAGGCCCAGCAGACCGCCGCTGACATAGCCGAAGAAACGAGAAAGAACGCCGCAATCGCCGCTTGGTGGGCCTTAGGCACTGCCGTTGTTTCCGGCGCTGCCTCCGTCCTCGGAGCCTACACCGCATTTGCCACTTAAGAAATAAAAATTGAATATCGGTTATCCATAAATTGTTTAGCTTTTACCGGCACGGCAACGCTGCATACGGGAAAACTATAACCTGTTTCCCTGAAACACGGCCGCACTTTTCATATTCTTTTTCCCGCTTTTGGATACTTTTTAAATACTTTTCTCCTGCTTTTCGTCACTTTTTTCGCACTTTTTTTCACTTTTTTGATACCTTTTTTTACACTTTTTATGCGCATTTCAGATAGAAATTAACACAATCGCGCAAAACACGTAAAATTTGCGCAAGTTAATAATTGCGCAAATTTTCTAAAATCTGTTATTCTATATTCCGAGTTCTACGTTCTAAGTTCGATATTCTATATTCTAACCACGTATGCCGATAATTGATTATGCCCGTTTACAAATTTTCAAAAAGTTCACGCATATCCTCAAAGCAGGGGTTCAAAGCCGTCTTTGATTATAAGTTATTTACCAGAAACAACTTAATAACTGTTTATTTGGCCCCCAATAACCTCGAAAAACCCAGGTTTGCCGTCTCGGTCAGTTCTCGTATAGGCCCGGCCGTCCTTCGCAACCGTCTCAAACGTATAGCAAGAGAAGCTTTTAGACTCAGTCAGCACGATATCCCGGCAGGCTTTGATTATTTGATTATTTATTCTCAATGGTTGTCTAAACGCCCGGAATCTGATATAAAGAATATTTCATTAAGCGAAGTCAGACAAGGATTTACAGATCTTGTTGATAAATTATACAAGCGTTATGAAACAAGAAAAAAACAAAATTAGCGGTTTACCGGCAGCGGCGGCAATTTTCCTGATACGTTGTTATAAAGCCTCGCTGGCGCAATACTTAGGCGGACAGTGCCGTTTCGTCCCTTCTTGCAGCGATTACGCTATGGAAGCTATTGCCGAACAGGGGTTTATAAAGGGAGGTCTAAAAGCTATACGCCGAATTTTGAAATGTAACCCGTTTGGCGCCAAAGGGTTTGATCCTCCGAAGAAATATGAAAGTTAACGATAAATATTTTGCTATCAGCAAGGCGGCTAAATTAGCTGGTGTCTCGACACAATCGCTTCAATACTATATAATGGTAGGTTTAATAAAACCTTCAATGGTTACAGAAACGAACAGGCGTTTATTTGACGAAAGTTCGATCGAAAGAATCAAGTTGATAAAAAAGCTTAATAAATCTGGTTATCCGCTTCGTGCGATTCGCGAGCTTTTCCTTGAAGGAAAGGCATAATTTGAAGGAACAATTATGAGCGATTATGATTATTTACAGCAGAAAAGGAATATGATTGTCGGCGCTTTTGTAGTAGTCGGCATCTGTGTTTTTGTATATATGGTTTTTCTTTTCGGCGAACTGCCGGTGGTTACCGCAAAATATACATCGTACACGGTTAAGGTAAAATTCCCAAATGCCCCCGGAGTTGAGGAAAGCACGCCGGTTCAGTATTGCGGCTATCCTGTGGGCAGGGTTACAAACGTTTCGCCTCCGATGGCCAGCGTTAAAGAAGACGGCACGTTAATACATCAGGTAACTGTATATCTATCAATATCTAACGATTACAACCAGATTCCGGCAAATTCCAAAATTAAGCTTTTCCGCCGAGGAATGGGCAGCAGTTATATAGATATAAGCAACACCCCAATGACAGTTCAGGAACTGCGACGTCTTGACCCTCCGTTTTTCAAAAATGGCATGGAAGTTCAGGGCGAAACAGGAACGGGAAGCGAATTAATTCCTGAAGATTTGCAGAACAAAGTCAAGACGCTGGCGGTAAAAATCGGACAGCTTGTTGATAATGTGAATGTAATTGTGGGCGACCCGAATAATCAGGCGAACTTGAAAAATACTCTGGCCAATCTTTCGAAGGCAACTGAAGAATCGATTACGACCCTTCAGCAGGTCAGGGAATTTTCGACAAACGCAAATGAGAAAGTATCTGTAGTATCTGACACTCTGGTTCAAACAAGCGAACAGCTTGGCGAAACGCTGACAGAGATACAGCGGCTCATTAATGGAATTAACAGCGGCCAGGGAACCGTAGGCAAACTGATGAACGATGACAAGTTATATTACAATCTTGTCGAAAGCAGCGAAGAGCTGAAAGTTTCGCTTGATAAAATGAAAAAACTTCTCGATAAAACAAGCGAAAAAGGCATTCAGCTTAAACTCTTTTAGCGTGGTATAAATATATAAAAGCAATTTAATATTGTAAAAAGAAGATTGAAAAATGAAGATTTTTGGTTATCCGTTATCTGTTTTACAGTTACTGATAACTGAATTCTGATAACTGATAACATTATTACCATCAGGATTGAACAAAACTTAAATTTTAAATTTTCATTCTTCAATCTTAAATCTTAAATCTTAATTTTTTTTATGGATGAGGTAATCATTTGGTACATTTGATGTCAGGCAACGAGGCCATTGCCCGCGGCGCTTACGAAGCAGGAGTAACTATGGCTTGCGGCTATCCGGGCACGCCTTCAACGGAAATTCTCGAAAACGTAGTTCAATACAAAAAAGATATTTACTGCGAGTGGTCCCCCAATGAAAAAGTTGCGTTCGAAGCGGCCGCCGGTGCGGCAAGTGCGGGCGCAAGGGTAATAGTCACCATGAAGCACGTCGGCCTTAATGTCGCGGCTGACCCGCTTATGACTTTAAGCTATATCGGAGTCGAAGGCGGCTTTGTCTGCATCGTAGCCGATGACCCCGGAATGCATTCTTCGCAGAACGAGCAGGACAGCAGGAATTTCGCAAGGTTCGCGAAAATTCCGATTTTTGAACCTTCCGACAGCGCAGAAGCGAAGGAATTTTTGATCGCAGCTCTGGGAATCTCTGAAAAATTCAAAACTCCCGTACTGCTTAGAACAACTACGAGAGTCAGTCATTCCAGAAGCCTTGTGAAATTCTGCCAAAGAGTTGAAAATAAAAAGAAAATCGCTTTTGAGAAAAACGTTCCTCGATTTGTGCCAGTGCCTTTATACGCAAGAGAAATGCGCAAAAGAGTCGAGCAGAGGCAGATTGACGCCGCCGAGCTTGCAAGCAACAGCCGCAGCTTTAACAGAATCGAATGGGCTGATAAATCCCTGGGTATTATAACATCTTCAATTTCATATCAGTATGTCAAAGAGGTCTGGCCCGAAGCTTCAGTCCTGAAAATCGGCATGAGTTTTCCGTTTTGCGATAAACTGATAAAAGAATTCGCGTCACAAGTCCAAAAAGTTCTGATTGTCGAAGAGCTTGATGATTTTCTCGAAGAACATATCCGCTCGATGGGAATTGAATGTGTCGGCAGAAAATATGTGCCTGGCATGGGCGAGCTTTCGATTTCAGAATTGCAGAAATCCCGCGCAAAAATGGAGGGCAAAGAGCTTCCGACCGAACTTGCGCCAAAATACTCAAACGAGCTTCCCGCAAGACCTCCGGTTTTGTGCCCCGGCTGTCCGCACAGAGGAATTTTCTTTGCTCTTTCAAAGCAGGATGTCGTGGTAACAGGCGATATCGGCTGCTACAGTCTTGGGACATTCAAACCGCTCAACAGGCTTGATATTATTCTCTGTATGGGCGGCGGAATTTCGATGGCGCACGGGCTTGATAAGGCAGGCGAAAAACGCAAAGTTGTCGGCATTGTCGGCGATTCGACATTTTTCCATTCAGGAATTACCGGCCTGCTCGACATTGTTTATAACAAGGGAAAATCGACAATTATCGTTGTTGATAACAGGACAACAGGAATGACAGGCCATCAGGATCATCCCGGAACCGGTTTGACATTGATGGGTGAGCCGACAACCGCGGTCTCAATCGAAGAAATCGGCAAGGCCTGCGGAGTTAAAAGGGTCGTAACGGTATTTCCTTACGATGTTGAAAACACGCAAAAGGTTATAGCGGAAGAACTTAACGCCGATGAGCCTTCGCTGATTGTTTCACGGGCGCCTTGTCCGTTGAAACAAAGAAAGAAGGTCGGCCAAATTCGAAGAATAGACCACTCGCTATGCAAAAAATGCAAGATGTGTCTTAAACTCGGCTGTCCGGCAATCGACGGCGCAGGCGACAAACCAGTAATTAACGAACTTCTTTGCAGCGGATGCGGATTATGCGAGCAGATTTGTCCTTTTAACGCCATTTCTTCACCACAGGAGCAGCTATGAATCAGATAACAAGTATCGTTTTAGCAGGAGTCGGCGGACAGGGCATTTTGCTGGCAAGTGAAATTTCCGCGCAAGCGGCAATGCTTGCCGGTTTCGATGTCAAAACCAATGAAGTTCACGGAATGGCGCAAAGAGGCGGTTCGGTGCTGGCGCAAATTCGTTACGGCAAAAAGGTTTACAGCCCCACTGTCGCAAAGCATACAGCAAGGGTGCTGGTAACTCTCGAACAAATAGAAGCATTAAGGTTTGCCGATTATCTGTCTGAAGACGGAGTTTGCGTCGCAAATTCTCAGGCGATTATTCCGGTTACCGTTTCTTCCGGCGCGGCAAAATATCCGCAAAATGTAAAAGAGATGCTTGATGATGTTTTCAAAAAGCTGGTCTTTATCGATGCGGCGAAAATAGCAATCGAATGCGGAAATATACGAGCCGCCAATACTGTTCTGCTCGGCGCAACGTCGAACCATCTCGATTTGCCGCTCGATTGCTGGCACAAAGCAATAGAAATCGCGGTTAAAGGCAAATACACAGATTTGAATAAAAAAGCGTTTGACGCGGGAAGAAATTTCAGATGAACAGCAATTTTTTTCAAAAAGAAATAGAAACAGCATCACTTGATTCAATTCACAACCTTCAGCTCACAAATCTACAAAAAATAACAACACACGTCTATAATTCAAATCAGTTATATAAAAAGCTTTTCGATGATAAAGGCGTTAACCCCAAAGACATAAAAAAACTCGAAGATATTGAAAAACTTCCGTTTACAAATAAAGAGGTATTCAGGATAAGTTACCCGATGCAGCTTTGCTGTGTAGATAAGTCTCAGCTTGCCGAAATGCATATGTCCAGCGGCTCGACGGGTACGCCTGTTGTTATGCCTTATACATTGGGCGATATTGCACAATGGGCTGACTGCATGGCAAGATGTTATTATATGGCAGGCGCACAAAAAGGCGATACGGTCCAGATCACGCCATCATTCGGTTTGTTCAACGGCGGATTCGGAATGTACCACGGCGCGAGAGCGGCGGGGCTTTTTATCGTCCCCACAGGAGCAGGAAACACACAAAGACAGATTAAACTTGCGCAAGATTTTAAAACCAGAATTTTAACCGGCGTTGTCAGCTATGGCATAAGAATTATGGAAGTCCTGGCAGAGATGAAAGCACAACTGCCGGACTTAAAATACGGAATTTTCGGGGCAGAAATTTTTACAGAGTCGATGAAGAAGAAAATCGAATCAGGTCTTGGCATAGAGACCTTCGATATTTATGGTATGACAGAAACAGGCGGGGTCGGCACTTTGGGAATGGACTGCCATGCTCATAACGGCATTCACGTATGGCAAGACCATTACTATATCGAAGTGCTCGATAAATTGACCGGCAAGCCTGTGAAAGACGGGGACTTCGGGGAACTGACAATTACATCACTTACCAGGCAGGCGCTGCCCGTGATAAGATTCAGAACAGGAGACCTCTCTCGAATCGTTTCTCGCGAAAAATGTACCTGCGGAAGGACGCATATCCGTATCGCACCGATTACCGGCAGGGTTGACGATATGCTGATTGTCAAAGGAGTAAACTTTTTTCCGAGACAGGTCGAACAGGCACTTATGCAAATACCCGGCGTCGGCTCCAACTATCAGATTATTATGGAAGAAATCGACGGCGTTCAGGATGTCCGGATTAATGTCGAAGCTGAACCAAATGTAACTGGCTATATGGTAGAAAAAGTTTTGAAGGAAACTCTGGGCTTCAGTCCGAAAGGCGATGTCTTTCCCATCGGCAGTTTGCCGAGACAGGAGGGGAAAGCACAAAGGGTATTTTACAAGAAAGAATAATTTTACGTATTTCGGTTACGGTAGCGCAGCTCGTAACGTAAAACGTAATACGTTAACCGAAACGAGCAACGCAACCAAAAATAAGTATAAACGTTAAGATTTTTAATATGGAGGCCTAAAATGAAAAAGTACGTGTATGCGATTATTTGTTTTCTCCTTGTTTGCGTTTGTTTGAACGGCTGCAAAAAAAGCAGTACTGCCGGCGATCAGCCCGTTGTTATTTCTCTGACCTATGCGAATTTTCCTCCGGCATCGACATTTCCCTGTGTGCAGATGGAGCGATGGAAAACTGAAGTTGAAAAACGCACACATGGCAAAGTTGCAGTAAAAACTTTTTCGGGCGGAACACTTCTTGACGCAAAAGATATGATGGACGGCGTAATCGCAGGCCAGGCCGATATCGGCTGTTTGTGCATGGCATACCAGCCGGGCAGATTCGCTGTTACTAACGCACTTGCGCTGCCGTTTGGAATTAAAGACGCCAAGACCGGAAGCAAGATGCTTTGGAATTTGTACAACAAATTTAATCCTTCTGAATTCGAACAGGTAAAAGTCCTTACGATGTTTACCACCGCACCATCTAACATAATGAGCCGAAAGGCGGTCAGAACTCTTGCTGATATCAAAGGCATGTCTCTTCGCGCATCTGGCGGAGCAGGCGAAATCTTGCAGGCATGGGGCTCAAATATGGTTGGTATGCCGATGAGCGCAACTCCCGAAGCATTGCAGAAAGGCATTGTTCATGGATTATTTTCATCACTGGAAGTTATGAAGGATTTCAGTTATGCCGAGCTTTGCAAATATGTAACAATGACCGACACATCAATTTATCCGTTCGCGGTCGTGATGAACAAACAGAAATTCGACTCGCTGCCGGACGATGTTAAAAAAGTTTTCGATGACCTTGCCGCAGAGCAGATGCAATGGACAGGCGAATACATGGATAATCATATTGCCGAAGCTATTGAATTTTCAAAGCAGCAGCATCAGGTAGAGTTTATCGAGCTCACCGACGAGCAGAAAGCCGAATGGAATAAACTGCTTGAGCCGATTATCGAAAAATGGATTGAAGATAATAAAGCAAAAATTCCAGCCGAGCAAATTGTCTCAGATTTGAAAAATATGATGGAACAGCCGGAATGATTAAATTTTTAGATAAAATAGATTATATCTTAAGAAAGATTCTCGTTTCAACGGCGGCGATATTTCTGCTTGCGATACTTTTTATGACCTGCGCAAATATCGTATTGAGAAGGCTGGGCTATCCTTTACAGGGAACGTTCGAACTTACGGGTTTGTTCGGTGCGGTTGTGGCTGCCGCGGCGCTTGGATATACTCAAAAGAAAAAAGAAAACATCGCAGTTGATATTCTTGTTAATCATTTGCCGAAACGTTTGCGAATTCTCGCTTCCATTTCAAATGACGCGTTTAGTGCTGCGTTTTCAATTTTGGCGGCTTGGCAAATTGCAAAAATCGGATTGAGACATATCGCAAGCGGCGAAGTTACAGAAACACTGAGAATTATCGCTTATCCTTTCATTTTCATAACTGCCGCAGGATTCGCTGCTTTGGGATTCGTCTTTATTATCGATTTATTCAAAAATTTCGCACACAAAGGAGAGCAGCAATGAGTTTGACAATGATTGGACTGCTGGGCATAGCTGTTCTTATGGTTGTGCTTTTTTTAACCGCGACTCCCGTAGCTTTTGCCATGGCAGTAGTTGGGTTTTTAGGTTTTTGCTGCGTCGTATCTTTTGACGCCGCGGTAAATATGGTTGGTTCGGTTTTATGGGCAACGTTTTCAAAATACGACCTCACGGTAATACCGCTTTTTATTCTAATGGGTCAAATTGTTTTTTATTCCGGCATAAATGAAAAATTATATCACGCAGCGTACAACTGGGTCGGGCACATTCGGGGTGGAATCGCAATGGCAACGGTTATAGCCTGTTCGGCTTTTGCAGCAATTTGCGGCTCCAACACCGCAACGGCTGCGACGATGTCAACTGTCGCTTTGCCGCAGATGAAAAAATACGGTTACAATCCGAAACTCAGCACCGGCTCTGTCGCAGCAGGTTCAACCCTGGGGGTCGTTATACCTCCAAGTGTCGTTTTGATTTTAATCGGACTTTCAACTGAACAATCGATAGTTAAATTATTCTACGGAGGGTTCGGCGCGGGAATCGTGCTTACGCTGATGCTTGTGGCGACAGTTTATATAATTTGCAGTATAAAACCGCAATGGGGGCCGGTCGGTGAAAAGGTCGATTTCAAAACAAAGGTAAAATCGCTGTCCGGCGCCGGCGAAATGGTTTTGCTTTTCCTGCTGGTAATCATTGGGTTGTATGCAGGATTTTTTACACCTGCTGAAGCGGCGGCGGCGGGAGCTTTCATCGCCTTGATTATTGCACTGGTTCGCAAACAGATGCCGATAAAACAATTCATCAAAGCTTTGAAGGATACTTTGCGGGCTTCGTGCATGGTGATGATGATTGTGGCAGGCGCAATGATTTTTGGTAAATTTCTTGCTGTTACAAGACTCCCATACAATATCGCAGATTGGGTAGCAACTTTAGCTGTTTCCAAAACTGTGGTTTTGTTAATCATCTTCGCAATTTATATAATTGGCGGAATGATTATGGATGCACTGGCACTGCTGATTATTACAATTCCGATATTTTTCCCAATCGCAACAGGTCTCGGCTATGATCCATTATGGTTCGGCGTTACAATTACAGTCATAACAACACTTGGTGCGATAAGCCCGCCGGTCGGTGCGGTTACTTTTGTGGTCGCTTCCGTCGCTAAAGATGTAAAAATGAAAGATGTTTTTAAAGGCGTTAGTATTTTTATACCGGCTTATATTCTATGCGTTTTACTTCTGATGGCATTTCCTAAAATTGCAACGCTGCTGCCTTCTCTTCTGAAATAATATTTACAGTTCAATTATTTCGCTGCTTTGGTAAGGCGGCGCCGCTGTTACTTTTAAACTATCTTCAATACCATTCTGCTTGAATGCTGTTTTAATTTCTCTTATAGCTAATTGAGGCGTGTTTCTTTCATTGCTCAAATGACCAAGCATTACGGCCGCAGGATTTCTTTTACTTTTAGCAATCACATCGCACAAAAATGAGGCTGTCCTGGGATTCGGCAGATGATAGTGGCTGTTAGGATTCGGAAATTGTTTAAGAAGCTGCAAATCATGATTGGCCTCGATGAAAATAAAATTCGCATCGGTAAAGTATCCTGTCAGGTTGCGCGCGTCTCTGAAATCCGTCGCTATCACAATTTTTTTATTTTCATAATAAATCACAAACCCGCAGGTAAGAAAATACGGATTGTGCGGAATCTCGAACGGCTCGATGACAAGGTCTTTAACTGTGAATTTCTGCGTATCATAAGTTTCAACCTTTAAGTTCTCAAGGCCGTAGCTTCGGAAATGCCGGTTTTTTAATTCGTCAAAACAATCCTTGTGAACTTTGAGCCTGGTGCCCCGCTCTTCGATGACCCGCATCGGATAATAACTGATATGGTCTGAATGGAGATGGGAAACCAGAACTAAATCAATATTGTGCGGATTTATTTGTGAAAGAATTTCACGTGTTTGCCGCATACTTCCAAGCCCACAATCGATTAACACGGCGGTTTTATCCGTCCTGACAAGCAGGCAGTTTCCGCTGCTGGAACTTCTTAATGATTGAAAATATAACGGCATCCCGGTACTTCATTCAATGAATAAAAAAATTATAAAAACGAAGACACATAATACCATTTTTTTTCGATAACGGTTAATTTTTTTTAAATTATTATTCCGCATATGCAGGCGGTCATAAAACAGGCGAGCATTCCAGCTATCATGGATT
>JAKJEQ010000004.1:15139-24050 GCA_022705345.1 Planctomycetota bacterium
GTACTCATTCCGCCGATAAGAATAGCAATTGATCCGAAATTGGCGAAACCGCAAAGCGCGTAAGTTGTTATTGTAAAGGAACGCGGGGAAATTACATCCTTAACTTTGCCGAGGTCAATATATGCGATAAATTCATTGAGTACAATTCTTTCGCCGAGCAGCGAGCCGACAAGCGGAGCGTCTTTCAAATCCATTCCCATAACCCACGCAAGCGGCGCAAATATCCAGCCAAGAATTCGCTGCATTGTGATCGGCTCGGCATTCAAAGCGGGCAGAAAATGCAGAAGCCAGTTTATAAGCGCGACAAAACCGATGAAGCAAATCAAAACAGCAGCGATGGCGATTGCCATTTTCGCTCCGTCAACCGCGCCTCTGCAGGCAGCTTCGAGAACATTCGTATCTTCGCGAGGAATATGAACTTTCACAACGCCTTTTGTTTGAGACTGCTCAGTCTCGGGAACCATAATTTTTGCGATTACAATCGCGGCAGGTGCGGAGATAATCGATGCCGTCAAAAGATGTCCGGCGTCTGCACCGAAATTTGTATAAGCAACCATAAGAGCGCCGGAGATTGTGGCCATTCCGCCTGTCATCATCGTCATAATTTCCGAACGCGTCATGGTCCTGATGTAAGGCCTGATTACAAGCGGGGCCTCGGACATTCCCATAAAGACATTGGCCGCCGAGGCGAGCGACTCCGAGCCGGATGCGTCCATTACGTGAACCATAATCCTGGCCATTAGTCCGACAATTTTCTGGAGTATGCCAAGATAAAATAAAACCGTCATCAGAGACGACACAAAAATTATGGTCGGCAGAACTGAAAAAGCGAAAGGATGTTCGCTGAAATTATCGCCAAAGACAAATGCGGAACCTGCTTCGGAAAAACTGATCAAATTTGTGATTAAAAATCTGAGCTTGCTGAAAATATAACGTCCCGGCGAAGTTCGCAGGATTGCAAGCGCAAGGATAAGCTGCAAAAGCATACCGCTTCCAATCAGCCGCCAGTTCATCTTCCGCTTGTTAGATGACAGCAGCCATGCAAAAAGCAGCATTACAAACAAACCTGTGAAACTGATAAATCGTTGCATTGAGCGACTCCGTGTTTTTTAAACAGGAGCCAGTATAGACAGATTATACCTTTGCGTCAAATGGTTTAAAATTAGAAAAGTGTGCGCAGACTAACTCTGTGACAGCAGAGTTAGCGGGATTTTTGTAAGCGCTTATTTTTTAAGGAGACTTTTAACGCTTAGTGCATATCGAACAGGGACTGGGTCTTGATGATTGTCACCTGGTCGGGATATGCGTGGAACGCGTGAATGTGAAGCTCGTCGCGTCTGGCTTCGAAATCGATGTAGCTGAACGGCTCAAGCCCGCCGACAGCCATTTTAGGGAACTTCACAAATACTCCGCGATTACGAGCGAATTTTTCGAGGTCGTTGTGGCTTTGACGATATAAATTCGGACTCATCTTTTCGACCTGGAAATCAGTCATGTAGCTCAGCCCCTTGGCGAGGGTACATTTATGATTTCTCTGGCCTGCAAATCTGAATCTCTCAATCAGCCCCCGACGAGGCAGGAGTTGAGTCGGTGTGCTGATAAGTTCGGAAAGACAAAGTTCGTTTGAGAATACACTGACAACGTGTGAACCGCCTGTCGCCCAAATCAAGGCTTCGTACTTATCCGTTTTAATTGCGCGCTTTTCAAAAATATTGAAAAGCTCGGGGTGAAGCGGCCTTTGATAAAGGGTGAAAGTCAATTCGCTGACAACAACATTCGTATTCGGTGTATCCATCTTTTAAACCCATCCAGAACGACAATTTATATTGTTCTCTATGCCGTCATTTTAGCAAAATCGTCAAAGCGAATCAAGGCCGTTATCAGTATTGATAATGGGGTTTTGCTCTCTTATAGGACGATTATTTTGCAAATTCAGCAAATAGAAGCAATAACGATTGTCAAAAAAATTTAAAAAATTTGTAAATTTGCCCCAAAAAACCAATTTTTTTGCGCTTTTAACATTTTCAATACTGTTTAAACATAAAAATGTTCAGAATTGTTGCGATAATATCATAGAAAATATGTGCGCCGGCAACTACTCCGAATCCTCGTACTACGAAAACAATAGCAAAATAAATCCCGGCGATAGTTCGGAAAATAAAGGGCGCAAGCGCGAAAAGCTCCGACCGTGCGAACCGGCCGTGAATGAAAACGAAATGATGATGAAGGCTGAACAGCACCGCCGAAATTATTATAGAAATCAAAATGGCATTTGTCTTTTTTACCCCAAGAATCGTCTCGAAAAAAAGCATCAGCAAACAAATCAGCACGAGCCTGAACACCAGCTCCTCGTAAATCCCCGCCCCGATACCGGTGATAATATCCATCATATAGCTGTGATGGTTTAATTTGGAACCTGCCGCAAGAAGGCACGCGACAGTGCCGCCCTGCTGCGATGGCCGATTAAGAACCAAAGCAAGAACAATCAGCGGCACGGATATTACAATGCACTCTGCTGTCATTACCAGAAAATCCGACCAGACAATTTTCCAGTTTTGCCGAGAAGTAATCTGCAGGATGATTAATGTGATGATTATTACAAGCGGTGCAAACAGCCACGACGATTTGCCGTCAAGGCCGATATAATGCAGAAAGTTCTGTATCCAGACAAACGCGACGACCCCGCCGCGAACATGGCTGGCAGGCTGATCGAGAAGCTGAGGATTGATTTTCAAAACGAGGATTTCATATATGATTATAAACGGAAGCAAAAACAGCAGCGCGTATAAAGCCCGTGAGGTTCGGGCGTAATATCCTGTCTTCGCCGCCGCCTCCAGGCTCTGCTTACTGACTTTAGAATCCTTTCTAACCATTGCTCAAAGTTTAACCTAAAAGGACGAGAAAATCAAAATATATCATTTGACCTCCATAAAAAACTATTCCATAATGCCCTGCATGACAGGAAACAAGATACATCAGATTTACGAATTATTGTTTGAGCGGTTTGGTAAACAGTTCTGGTGGCCGGGAGACACCAAAGACGAAATCATTGTCGGGGCAATCCTGACCCAGAATACCAGTTGGCAGAACGTCGAAAAGGCTATCGCTAATCTAAAGCGGACATCCATAATGAGCCTTGAAAAATTACACGACCTGCCGCAGGATGAACTTGCGGAATTGATAAGGCCCGCGGGCTATTACAATATCAAGGCTAAAAGGCTGAAAAATTTTTTCAACTGGCTTTACGAACAGCATAACGGTTCGCTCGATGAAATCGAGTCAATGCATACCGACAATTTGCGGGAAGAACTTTTATCAATTAACGGCATCGGCAGAGAAACCGCCGATTCTATTCTTTTATATGCTTTGGACAAACCCGTTTTCGTGGTCGATGCGTACACATACAGGATTGCGACAAGGCATCATTTGATCGAACCAGAATGCGATTATGAACAGCTTAGAAGCCTTTTCGAAGATAATCTTGAAACAGATATAAACGTTTTCAACGAATATCACGCGCTGCTTGTTCATACCGGAAAGGAATATTGCAGGCCGAAAGCAAGATGCAAAGGATGTCCGCTGGAATGTTTGCCGCACGAAATTGTAACTACAAATGAACGCGAATAAAAACATAAGTAGAAGAAAGTTAACTGTACAGGGACAGGTACAGGGGATTGGGTTTAGGCCTTATGTCTTCAGGCTGGCGGGCAAACATAAACTTACAGGCTTTGTTTTTAATTATACAGAAGGAGTGATAATTGAAATACAGGGCGAAACAGATGATATATTAACATTCGTAGATGATTTAAAAAACGCTCATAAAGAAAATGCACTCATTAAAATCAACTCCCTTGAAGTTGAGAATATTCCGTCAGTCTCAAATGAAAATTCCTTCGAAATAAAACAAAGCAAATCAGATGGCTCAATTACCGCCGAAATTACAGCCGACATAGCGACCTGCAAAGACTGCCTGCGCGAGCTTTTCGACAAAAGCGATTTTCGTTATCGCTATCCATTTATTAACTGCACAAACTGCGGCCCCCGGTATTCCATCATAAAAACCATTCCTTACGACCGCCCAAATACAACAATGTCTTCTTTTAAAATGTGCGATAAATGCAGACAGCAGTACGAAAATGTTACCGACAGGCGCTTTCACGCGCAGCCTGTCGCCTGTCCTGACTGCGGTCCAAAAATTTATCTTTGCGACAGCACCGGAAAAATCATTGAGGATGACTGCGACAAAGTAATTTCAAAAATAGTTCAGTTTTTGAAGGATGGCAAAATCGCGGCAATAAAAGGACTCGGCGGTTTTCATCTTGCCTGCGATGCCGAGAACGATAATGCGGTAAAAGAACTTCGCAGCCGAAAAATGCGCGACGCAAAGCCTTTCGCTATGATGGCGGAAATTGAAAAAATAAAGCGATTTGCAATTGTAAGCGAGCATGAGGAAAAAATCCTGCAAAGCATCGAATCGCCAATCTTGCTGCTCGCCAAAAAAGAACCGAACACAATCGCACCATCCGTCGCAAAGGGCGTGAGCGCTTTAGGCTTTATGCTGCCTTATGCCCCGCTTCACCATTTGATTTTCGCAGAGAAAAAATTTAACGCTCTGGTTATGACAAGCGGAAATATTTCCGATGAGCCTTTGATTTGCAAAGACAATGAAGCTGTCGCAAAACTCGGAACCATCGCAGATATATTCCTGATGCACAATCGTGAAATCTACAGGCAGGTCGATGATTCAATCGTCCAAATCATCGCAGATAAGCCTGCCATGCTCCGCCGCGCAAGAGGTTTCGTGCCTCAGCCTATAAATTTCAAAAATCCATCTTCAGCCGCCATCTTCGCCGCCGGTTCAGATTTAAAAAATACATTCTGCTTTGTTAAGCAGAATCGTTTTATCGTCAGCGAGCACATCGGCGATATGGAAGATTCGAGCGTTTATAAACACTGGCTTAGTTCAATAGAGCATCTTAAAAAACTCATCGACGTCGATCCCAAAGTTGTCGCCTGCGATATTCACCCGCGTTATTTTTCAAGTCAGTACGCCCGCAAGTTAAAAGCGGATGTGATTGTCGAAGTCCAGCACCACTGGGCCCACATCGCTTCGGTTCTCGCCGAAAATAACGTCAGTGAAAAAGTCATCGGCCTTGTCGCTGACGGCACAGGCTACGGAACAGATGGCGCAATCTGGGGGTGCGAATGCCTTATCGCATCGCTTGACAGGTTTGAACGATTCGATCATCTGCCGTATTATCCTCTTGCCGGCGGAGACCTCGCCTCCAAAGAAACGATTCGGCCGCTGCTGGGGCTAATGAAAAAACATAATTTCGCAATTCCTCAAAATCTTCTCGATGAGATTGAACCGGACTTGAAGAAACGTCAGACAATAGAACTCCAAATCGACAAAAATGTAAATACTGTACAAACTTCCAGTCTTGGCAGACTGTTCGATGCCGCAGCCGCTCTTTGCGGGCTTGGCAGTTATAACCATTTCGAGGCGCAGCTTCCGATGGCTTTGCAGGCTATTGCCGATACGCAAAATCATCAAACTTACAAACCCGATGTTTTCAGCCTGCTTGTGGGGATAATCAATGACAGGATGAAAGGCGTGGAACCTAAGGTTATTTCCTCAAAGTTTCATAATACAATCAAGGAATTTTTCCTTAATTTTGCGAGAAATGCTCGTATGCAAACGGGGATAAATACGGTTGCAATTAGCGGCGGGGTTTTTTGTAATACATTTCTTTCAGAAAGGCTGATCGAAGGGTTGCAAAAAAATGACTTTCATGTATTATTTAATCGGCTTTTACCAGCCAACGATGGCTGTGTTTCGCTCGGGCAGGCCGCTATTGCGGCTTATGTCTCGGCAAAACATTAAAGAAAGGATACGGATATGTGCCTTGCAGTACCTGCAAGAATTATTGAACTGAAAGACGATAACGCAGTGGCGGACGCTATCGGCAATCACATTCAGGCAAAAACCTCACTTGTGCCTGAAGTCAAAGTTGGGGATATTGTTCTCATCCATGCCGGTTTCGCTATTGCCGTTCTCGATGAGGAAGAAGCCAAAAAAACATGGCAGCTTCTCGAAGAACTTGATAATTTTCAAAAAACGGATAGTGTCGTCTCCGGATAAATTTAATTAGGATTATTTTAAGGGGTTGGAAAATGGCCAAAAGAAACGAAATTTACAAGTGCATAGAGTGCGGAAATGTTATCGAGGTAACTCACGCCGGCGGGGGCCAACTTGTCTGCTGCGGTCAGCCGATGAGGCTTTTTACAGAAAATACTTCTGACGGCGCGAAGGAAAAGCATGTTCCGGTAATAGAAAAAATCGACGGCGGCTTCAAAGTAAAAGTGGGCTCTGTCCTTCACCCAATGGAAGAAAAACATTATATAGAATGGATCGAAATTCAGGCTGACGGAAAAGTTTATAAACAATATCTCGCCCCGGGACAGGTTCCGGAAGCGATTTTCAAAATAGACGCGGTAAACGTTACTGCAAGAGAGTACTGCAACCTACACGGTTTGTGGAAAGCGACTTTATAAAAGGAGAAAAAAATGATTAGCGAAAAAATGGTCAAAGCCCTCAATGAACAGGTCAATGCAGAATTGTATTCAGCTTATATCTATTACGCGATGCAGGCGTATTTTCATTCAGTCAATCTCGATGGTTTCGCGAACTGGATGAACGTCCAGACAAAAGAGGAAATGACGCACGCCGCAAAAATTTTTGATTTCCTTAATGAGCGGAATGCACGGATCGAGCTTGCCGCCATCGAAAAACCGCAGAAGGATTGGAAAAACGCTCTTGACGTTTTCGAAGCTGCGTACAAGCACGAACAATATGTAACAGGCAGGATCAATAGCCTTGTTGAATTGGCAAAAGCTGAAAAAGATTATGCGACCGAAAGCTTTTTAAAATGGTTCATTGATGAACAGGTTGAAGAAGAGGCAAGCGCTTTGAAAATCGTCGAAATGCTCAAAATGGCAAAGGATTCCACCGGTGCGCTGCTTATGCTCGACCGCCAGCTCGGCAAAAGAAAATTCGGCGAAGAAAATGATTAACTCAGACAAGGAAACAAATTATGGCAATAAATTTCACGGCTCTCGAAGTTTTTGAAATAGCCGAACAGCTCGAACGCAATGCCGCTAAATATTACCGAGATGCATCGATGGCGGCCAAAAACAAGGACATTCAAAAACTTTTCTTTACGCTTGCTGAAATGGAAGACAAGCACCGCAATATTTTTTCCGATATGCTTGCGGACTATAAGAATAATACCGAAACAAATATAGTTGACCCTGATAACGAAATCCTGCTGTATATGAACGCCATCGCTAAAAATTCAGGGTGGGAAGGCAAAGCGGCGCCCCAAATGAATTTTAAGGGAAATGAGACCCCCGCACAGATTTTAGACAGCGCTTTAAAGGCTGAGCAGGCCTCTATCGATTTTTATCTCGGTATAAAGCAATTTGTAAAATCGCAGAACGACAAGGATAAAATTGAGCAGATTATAAAAGAAGAAATGAGTCACGTTGTTTATTTGCAGAAAAACCTTCAACATATACCTAATTTATAATTGTAAAAGGAACCGGCTATGCAAAAATACCAATGTCTTTTATGCAGTTACATCTATGACCCTGAAGTTGGCGACCCGGACAACGGTGTTGAACCAGGAACCGAATTTGCGGATTTGCCCGATAATTGGGTTTGTCCCGAATGCGGCGCTTCAAAGGATGAATTCGAACCGTATAATGAAGAATAGAAGAATTCCGAATGGAAAAAATTTGTCCATCGGTAACTGATTTAAAAAAAACTTGTGATGAATCGCCGGCCCCGCCCGGATGTTTCATTGTCTTCGGCGCTTCCGGCGATTTAACCACAAGAAAACTCATCCCCGCCCTTGCAAACCTTTTTAAAAGAAACCTCCTCAATAAGAATTTCTTCTTTCTCGGCTGCGGCCGATCTCAAATGTCCGATGACGATATGCGCAAATCCGCCGAGAAATCCGTTTCGGGAATTCTTCAGAAGCCAGAGCAGTTTTTGAGAAATTTCTATTATGTCTCCGGCGAATATGATTCTCCTGACCTCTACGCGGCAATACAAAAGAAGCTGGAACTAATCGAAAAAAATTATTCCGAAAAATTGGGCAGGGTTTTTTATCTTTCTCTGCCGCCCATGCTTTACGAACAGGTGGTAATCAACCTCGGCAAATCGGGACTGAATAAAAATGGCGAAAGGTTCGTCAGGCTCGTGATAGAAAAACCGTTCGGACGCGACCTTGAAAGCGCAACAAAGCTGAATAACTCGATAAGCCAATGGTTCCCCGAAAATCAGATTTACCGGATCGACCATTATCTCGGAAAAGACACCGTCCAGAATATCCTGATGTTCAGATTTGCAAATTCCATTTTTGAGCCGGTCTGGAACCGCAATTACATCGACAATGTTCAAATCACAATCGCCGAATCACTCGGCATCGAATCCCGGGGTGGTTATTACGACAAAAGCGGCGCTCTTCGCGATATGTTCGCAAATCACATGCTGAGTATGCTTTCGCTGGTTTCTATGGAACCTCCGGCTTCTTTCGAGACAGAACGGATCAGGGACGAAAAAATAAAAGTCATTCGAAGCATCCGCCCCCAAAATCTTTCGCCCGATTCAGGCAATATCGTCAGAGGCCAATACACAGCAGGAGTTATCGATGGCAAAGAAGTGCCCGCTTATCGAGATGAGGCAAACGTTGACAAAAAATCCAATACCGAAACTTTTGTTGCCGCAAGAGTTTTCATAGATAACTGGCGATGGAGAGACGTGCCCTTTTATCTGCGAACAGGCAAACGTCTTGCAAAACGCGTAACTGAAATCGCAATCACTTTCAAAAAACCTCCGCACCTTGTT
>JAKJEQ010000004.1:24060-32560 GCA_022705345.1 Planctomycetota bacterium
CGCTTCGGTCGGCATCAGCGATTTGCCTTCCAATGTAATAATAATGAAAATCCAGCCGATGGAAGGAATAAAAATATTCTTCGAGGCCAAAAGCCCCGGCACGAAACTATGCATTGGCACTCTCGAAATGGATTTCAATTACGCCGAAATCTTCGGCTCAGAACCGCCCGATGCATATCAAAGGCTTCTGCTCGATTGCATGCAGGGTGACCAGACCCTTTTTACAAGAATTGACGATGTTACCCTCGCATGGAGTCTCGTTGACGACCTTCTCAAAGACTGGCAGACCGGCGGCAATCCCCCCCATCCGTACCCTGCCGGAAGCGACAGTTTCCCGCAGGCCGACGAACTGATCCAACGAGACCGCCGATGCTGGCGAAATATCTTGCAAATGTAAATTATAAATAAAAAAAATTTTTTAAGAAACCTATTGACTTTTGCCAAAGTAAGACTAATATAGTCCTACATATAAAGGACAAAATTAAAGGATAATTGATTGTGGATGTAATAAGGCGGAATACTGATTATGCGATGAGGCTCACAGCGGGCCTCGTAAAGGGCTATAACAAAAGCCCGATTTCAGCCAGGCAGCTTGCGAAGGATCACGATGTCTCTTATGACCTTACCTGCAAACTGCTTCAAAAGCTGTCTTCAGCAAAACTGGTAAAAAGCAGCATGGGCGCAAACGGCGGGTTCGAGTTGGCAAAAGAACCCGACAAAATTAGTCTTTATGACATTGTTCAGGCTATTCAGGGGGATATCAGCTTCAATCGTTGTGTATTGTGCCCTGAGAGCTGCGTAAATAGCAGCACTTGCGGAATAAGCAAAAAGCTTATTGTTTTACAGAGTTATATGGAAGATTACTTAAAAAAAATAATGTTAAGCAGCTTATAATTAAGAAAGGAAAATTATGTTTTGTTATCAATGTGAACAGGCAGCAGGCGGAACAGGTTGTACTAAAATTGGTGTTTGCGGAAAAGACCCCGATATTCAAAGCCTTCAGGACACCCTCATTTTCGGCCTCAAAGGTATAGCCGCTTACGCTTACCACGCCAAAGAGCTTGGCAAAAACGACCCGGAAGTAGATGCTTTTATGCACGAAGCGCTTTTTGCGACTCTGACCAATGTCGATTTTGACCTAAAGCGTTATATCGACCTCGCTCTCAAGGCAGGCAAGATGAACCTCAAGACAATGGAAATGCTCAACGATGCCCATGTCGCCAAATTCGGAGCACCAACTCCCGTGCAGGTTTTCGCCGGCACAAAACCCGGACCCGGCATAGTTGTTACAGGCCATGACCTTCTCGATTTGCTCGAGCTTTTAAAACAGACCGAAGGCAAAGGTATAAACATTTACACTCACGGCGAAATGCTTCCGGCTCATGGTTATCCGGAGCTTAGAAAATATAAACATCTTGTCGGTCATTACGGAACAGCATGGCAAAATCAGCGCAAGGAGTTCGACGAATTTTCAGGCGCGATGCTCGTTACCACAAATTGCGTTATGCTGCCGAAAGACAGCTACAAAGACAGGCTCTTTACGTGCGGCATAGCAGGCGTCGCCGGTGTCGAGCACATTTCCGGCCGTGATTTCAGCAAGGTCATTCAAAAGGCTCTGACATCCGCTCCTTTAAAAGAAAATAAAATGGGAACACTCAGCACAGGCTTCCATTACACCGCCGTTCTTGGACTGGCTGATAAGATTATCGGTGCGGTAAAGGACGGAAAAATTAAGCGGTTCTTCTTCATTGGCGGCTGCGATGGCGCAAAGCCCGGAAGAAACTACTTTTCAAAGATTGCCGAACTTGTACCACAGGATTGTGTAATTTTAACTGCGGCCTGCGGTAAATATAGATTCAATTATAACGATTTCGGAACAATCGACGGCATCCCGCGTCTTGTTGACACCGGCCAATGCAACGATTGTTATTCAGCGGTGAAAATCGCGCTGGCACTCGCCGAGGCCTTCAAATACAGCGTAAACGACCTGCCGTTATCGTTTGTCGTTTCCTGGTATGAACAAAAAGCCGTCGCGATTCTGCTCACGCTGCTTTATCTTGGGGTTAAAAATATAAGGCTTGGACCGTCTCTGCCTGCGTTTATTTCTCCGAACGTACTCAACTTCCTTGTTGAAAACTATAACATTAAACCAATCGGAGAACCCGAAAAAGATATGGCAGAAATGCTCGGTTAAAAGTTAATAAGGGCGGGCATTTTGTCCGCCCTCTAATTTTCTGCGAAGGATTAAAAAATGAAAACCGATAAAAACATGGTATTACAAAGTTGTCTTGCAAACGCTGTAAATCTTGCGAACCTTGTCGAATACGCTAAAGATTCAGTCGTAAGCAAAACGATCATCGATAAATCTGTCGGCACGGTAACGCTTTTCGCCTTCGACGCAGGTCAGGGCCTTAGCGAACACCAGGCTCCATACGATGCGCTTGTTCAGATTGTCGACGGCTCGGCAGTTCTGACCATCGGCGGCAAAGATGTTAACGCAAAAGCGGGCGAAATCGTGATTATGCCTGCAAACATCCCGCACTCTGTGCAGGCAAAAGAAAAATTCAAAATGTTGTTAATTATGATTAGAGCATAAAATTGATAATGTAGGGGCGAACCTGTGTGTTCGCCCTTTGAGCAGGTTTAATTATGACAATCAGAAACATCGTAAAAATTGACGAAGAAAAATGTAACGGCTGCGGCCAGTGCGTAACAGCATGTGCCGAAGGCGCGATAAAATTAATCAACGGCAAAGCAAAACTTGTCAGCGAAACATACTGCGACGGCCTTGGCGCATGCCTCGGCCATTGCCCTATGGATGCAATTACTGTTGAAAAGAGAGAGTGTAGCGATTTCGACGAAGAAGCTGTGAAGAAACATCTCGAAAGCCAGAAAAAACCGGCTCAGCAAAATCTCCATTCGCATCCTCATCCGCAGGGTTTTGTTTGTCCCGGCACGCTTGCAAAACAGTTCGAAAAGAAACAGACCTCACAAGGCGATACAACTTCGCAGCTCACTCATTGGCCTGTTCAGCTCAGCCTTGTTTCGCCGGTTTCGCCGTTCCTTAAAGATGCCGATTTGCTTTTGACAGCGGATTGTGTGCCGTTTGCGATGGGCGATTTCCATAGCAAAATGTTAAAAGACCACAAAGTCATAATCGCCTGTCCGAAACTGGACGATGTCGAGCCGTACATAGAAAAACTTACGACAATTTTTAAATCCGCCGGCGTAAAAAGCATAAAGGTCGTCCACATGGAAGTCCCGTGCTGTTTTGGTTTGACTCGTCTTGTTCAGCAGGCAATCGAAAATTCCGGAAAGCAGCTCGAGTTTGAGGATATCACTGTCGGCCTGGACGGACAGATTAAAAAAAGAGAAATGCTCGGTGCATAAATAACTTGCTATGTATTAGCGTGAGTTGGGGGAAAAATGGAATATTTGAAAACTTTCATAATTGATTTCTGGGCAACGGTAGGCGAAATGTCCGTACCTGCTTTTCGGTTTCGCTGTCGCCGACCTGCTGAAAGTTTTGATTCCGACAAGCTTTGTACAAAGGCACCTGGGGGGAAGGGGCATTTGGCCGATCCTCAAATCAATCCGCTTTTGGCGTGCCCCTGCCTTTGTGCAGTTGCGGAGTAATTCCCGTTTCAATGTCGCTGCATAAACGCGGCGCAAGCAAAGGCGCAACAACCGCGTTTCTCCTCAGCACTCCGCAAACAGGCCAGGCGCCGCTCTTGTTTTTCTTATCACCGGCCCGGAAAGCAATGCCGCCGCCATTACAACAATATGGAAAGTCCTCGGTCATCGCACAGCAATTATCTCTTTGCTTACGGTTATTGTTTGCGCTCACGCGTCGGGTCTGCTCCTTAATTCTACTTTCGCAAATTTAGGCGGCACAATCCAGAGCCACCACCATGAAATGTCCACACCCCCCATTGAACATCTCAGCGCAGTAATATTGCTGGCCATTCTTTCATGGGGAATCTCCAAAAGATATCACAAGAAAAAAATTTAAAATTAAAAATTTTAAATTAATATTTTGTCCATCATTCTCGGGAAAGCGATGCACTGACGAATATGTTTTTCACCTGTCAGCCACGCAAGCGTTCTCTCGACGCCAAGTCCAAACCCGCCGTGCGGCACAGAACCGTACCTCCGCAAATCGAGATACCATTCATAATTTTCGAGTTTGTACCCATGCTCTTTAATTTTCCCGAGCAGTACATCATAGTTGTCTTCTCGCATCGAACCGCCGATAATTTCGCCGAACCCCGCCGGTGCAAGCATATCGAAATTCTGCACAACCTTTGGATTGTCGCCATCCTGTTTCATATAAAACGCCTTTGCCTGGCGCGGATAATGCGTAACAAACACAGGCTTATCGTGCATAAGAGAAATAATCGTTTCATCGCTTCCGCCGAGATCCTCGCCCCATTTAAATTCCGATGCGAGTTTTGCGTGCTTCGGATTATTTTCAATTTTCGTATCTATTTCCGCGAGATCGCTCCGCAGTTCAATAAGCTCTGCCGCGATTTTATCCTGCCGCCATTGTTTTATCTGCCCCTTCGCTTCAGTTTCAAGGGCTTTAATCTTCTCTTCAATTTCCTGTTTGGTCTTAACAAAATCCGCAAGCTGAGCAGCCATAAAGTCCTGCGTCTTTTGACTTGTCAGAATTTCGTGCGCTTGCGTATATGTCAGTCGATAAAACGGCGGAACAATTTTCTTCAGCGATTCAACATCTGCGTCCAGAGTTTTTAATTCCGCTTCATTATCTTCAAGTACTCTCTTAACGATAAATGAAACAAAATTTTCAGCGATTTCCAGCAGCCCCGGCAATTCGATAAACGCAACTTCCGGCTCGACCATCCAGAACTCCGTCAAGTGTCTTCGCGTTTTGCTTTTTTCAGCTCTGAACGTCGGCCCAAAACAATAAACCCTGCCGAAACTCATTGCCGCGCATTCAAGATGAAGCTGCCCCGTCTGGGAAAGAAACGCCGGCATCCCGAAATAATCGACGTTAAACAAACTTCCCGCCTCTTCGCCGACAATACCCGTCAGGATCGGAGAATCGATCAGCGTAAAACCGTTATCGTTAAAAAACTGCCTAATCGCGTTAATAACCGTATGCCGAATTCTAAAAATGCACCACTGCCTTTGCGAACGCAGATGCAAATGACGATTCTTCAAAAGAAAATCTATCCCGTGCGACTTTGGCGTTATAGGGTAATCAACAGATTCGCTCAACATTCTTGCTCCGCTGACAACCAGCTCATATCCGCCGACGCTGCGTTCATCTTTCCGTACCATTCCCGTTATCGTCAGTGACGATTCGGCTCCAACCCTTTTTATTTGCTCGAAAAGTTCATCGCTGATTTTTCCTTTTTCGATAACGCACTGACAAAGTCCGCTGCCGTCGCGCAGAACGATAAAAATCAGTTTTCCGCTCGGCCGTGAATGCCTCACCCATCCGCCGATAGTGACTTCTTTTTCGTTATAATTTTTTAAATCGCTGATTTTCACTATGTCTTTAAACATCTTTAAACCTTAATTTTAAAAACAACTTTCAAAACATCTTCCGCATTGTCAATCTGGCAGCATGGCATATGTGCATCGCTGGGCCAGAATATCGCGAAGTCGCCCTTCTGCATTTTCAGAAAAGTCGTATTCGCCGGCGGATTAAAAAACATAACATCTTTCGTTTCATCATAAGGAGTCTGCACGCTTAATTTTCCAGCAATTGCGAAACCTATTTGTTCATGCCCATTCACTAATAACTGCAAATCGATATAATTCTTATGCGCCTCGATTTTTTCATATACAGGCCTGGTTTTATAACGCTGAACCAAATAAAAAAGTTTATCAGAATCGACTTCGTATTTGCCATCCAGAATTTTTTCAAAATCCGTTTCAGCCGCGATTTTTAAAGCCTTTGCGATTAGTGGTGAAACATTGCTGTACAATCCGCTGTTGCTAAGTGTGTCAAATATCATTAGGTTGTCCTTCCGGTTTACTTGGTATTATCATTGCTGCAACTAAATACGTAATCACAAGCGGCAGTACGCCTGTAATCAAACATAGAAAAACTGCTATAAGCCTTACAATCGTCGAATCAACTCCGAGCATTTCAGCTATCCCGCCGCACACCCCCAACAGCTTCCTGTCCGTTTTAGATAAATATAATTTTTTCATAATTAACTCCTTTTTAAACTGTGTTAATTCGTGTAAATCTGTGTCTAAAAAGTCAGCGTTAATCAGTGTCGCTTTACATATCTAATTTTTCTCTCAAATACTGTTTTACCTGCGAAAGATTTATCCTTTCCTGTTTCATACTGTCGCGTTCACGAATCGTAACCGTCTGGTCTTCTTTTGTTTGCCCGTCAACAGTTATGCAGTATGGAGTTCCAGCTTCGTCCTGTCTTCTGTATCGTCTTCCGACCGCGCCTTTCTCGTCATAAAAGCACGAGAAATATTTTTTCAAATCATCATACATATTCGCCGCGATTTCAGGCAGCCCGTCTTTCTTGACAAGCGGGAATATCGCCGCTTTTACCGGCGCAAGTGCCGGATGAAAACGCAGCAGGCCTCTCTTTTCGCCATTGACCTCATCTTCATCGTAAGCGTCAACCAGAAACGCAAGACAGCTTCTGTCGATTCCAGCGCTTGGCTCGATTACATACGGAATAAATCTCTGCTTGGTTTCCTCATCGAAATAAGAAAGCGGCCCCTTTTGATATTCTTCAGATTCGCTGTTCAATTCGATTTTCGACAAGTCCCCTTTCTTTTCATACCATGAATTAAGCGTTCTCATTCCTCTCTGGTGCTGACGAAGATCAAAATCTGTTCTGTTGGCGATACCTTCCAGTTCCTGCCAGTCGCCCGACCCGAACGGAAATTTATATTCGACATCGACGCACCCTTTTGCGTAATGAGCAAGCTCGTCTTTTTCATGTTCGCGCATTCTCAGGTTTTCTTTTTTCATTCCGAGCTCCGTGTACCATTTGAATCGGAATTCCTTCCAGTGCTCGAACCATTTCTCATCCGTTCCCGGCGCACAGAAAAATTCGATTTCCGCCTGTTCGAATTCTCTTGTCCTGAAAATAAACGCCTTTGTCGTAACTTCATTCCTGAAACTTTTTCCGATTTGAGCAATACCGAAAGGCAATTTAACTCTTGTCGTATCCAGCACATTCCTGAAATTCACAAAAATTCCCTGCGCAGTCTCTGGCCGAAGGAAAATCGTCATCGAATCTTCGACGTTCGCTCCCATCTGCGTCTCGAACATCAGCCTAAATGGCATAGGTTCTGTAAATTGTCCAACCGCTCCGCAGGCCGGACATTTTTTCTTTGAAAGGTCTTTAGCGTCCTTCAAAGCCGTCTCAACCGGAACATGTTCGGTGTGCTGTTCGGCATGTTCAACCAGATGATCGACTCTGCTGCGAACGTTGCATTTTTTGCAGACAGTTACGATATCCGCGAATTTATCCGCGTGTCCCGATGCTTTCCAGACCAGCGGGTGCATAAATATGCTGCAATCAAGACCGACAACATCGTCGCGCATCTGAACCGCGCTCTTCCACCATGCGTTGCGAACATTGCGTTTGAGTTCCGAACCGAGAGGGCCGTAATCATAGCAGCTTGCCAGTCCGCCGTAAATTTCACTTGATTGGAATATAAATCCGCGTCTTTTGCAAAGCGACACGATATCTTCAAGTTTCGTTAAATTCGCCATATTGCCTTTCTTGGAATAAAATCGATATTATATTAGCTATTACCCCTAATTACAAGACTGTTAAACAAACGTTTTTTTACTTGTTTTCTGCCTATTGAAGTGTAAAATAACCCAAAAGTTAATATGAATCGTGACAGGGGAGCCTGATAATCTGAAATTTCAGATTTGAGATTTCAAATTGGGTCAGGCTGAGAGGTCCCTAAGGGACGACCCTTCGAACCTTTAGCAGTGGTAATGCCTGCAAGGAAGGCACGTTAATTTCAGTCTTGAAATTTCAAAAACGCGCTTCCTTTCGGCAGTGCGTTTTTTTTATGAACAAATTAAATTACGAACAATTTGAAGCGATGCTCATCGAACGCCACGGCGAATCTGTGCATAACAAACTAAAATCCGCTGCAATCGGCATCGCAGGCCTTGGCGGCCTTGGCTCAAACGTCGCAATCTCGCTCGCACGTATCGGCATTGGAAAACTCGTCATTGCCGACTTCGACATAGTAGAGCCGAGCAATCTTAACCGCCAGCAATATTTCGTTGAGCAGCTTGGAACCGGCAAAGTAGCCGCTTTGACCGAAAATTTAATGCGGATTAATCCTTATATAAAAATTGACGGCCGGCAGTTAAAATTAACCCGTGACAATATCACTGAAATTTTCGCGGGCTGCTGCATTATTGCCGAGTGTTTCGATAAAGCCGACCAGAAACAAATGATCGTCGAAACCGTACTCAATAAAATGAATAATGTCAAAATGGTCGCTGTCAGCGGCCTTGGCGGTT
>JAKJEQ010000004.1:32570-41083 GCA_022705345.1 Planctomycetota bacterium
CGGCAGAAGCAATGAAATCAAAACCAGGAAAATTTCAGACCGATTAATGTTTGTCGGCGACGGCCAAAGCGGCCTTGAATCGGGTTTCAGCCTTATGGCTCCACGCGTTGCAATCGCCGCAGGACACCAGGCAAACGCTATTGTTGAAATGATTTTGGAAAAATAATAATGGCAGCCGTGTCATTCCCGCGAAAGCGGGAATCCACGTTATTGAAAATTTGGAATTTATTATGGCAATATTAAAAATAAACGGTGAAAACAAAACTTTTGAAAATGTCCCTTCGACAATGAAGGCATTGCTTGAATTCCTTAATGTTGACGATGCTACCGTTGTCGCCGAAGTCAACGGCCAAATTATCCCACGCGGCAGTTTCGACAAAACTCCTTTGCAGGACGGCCATAGCATTGAGCTTATCAGATTCGTCGGCGGCGGCTGATTCGCTATTAAATGTAGGGGCAGACCTATGTGTCTGCCCAAAATTGGAAATCTATTATGAAAAAACTTATTATCGCAGGCAAAGAATTTACCAGCCGTCTCTTTATAGGCACCGGTAAATATTCTTCAAACAAAATAATGGCTCAATCCATCGAGGCATCAGCAACTGAAATGGTTACAGTTGCTCTTCGTCGAGTCGATATCCAAAATCCTCAGGACAATATGCTCGCCGCCATTGACCGCAAAAAATATTTGCTTTTGCCTAACACTTCCGGTGCAAGAAATGCCGAAGAGGCAATCCGCTTAGCAAGACTCGCTCGCGCAGCAACCGAAATCAATTGGCTCAAGCTCGAAGTTACGCCTGATCCGTACTATCTGCTGCCCGACCCGATAGAAACATTAAAGGCTGCTGAAATTCTTGTTAAGGAAGGGTTCGTCGTACTGCCTTATATAAACGCCGATCCGGTTTTAGCAAAAAAACTTCAGGACATCGGCACAGCGACCGTAATGCCGCTTGCCGCTCCAATCGGCTCCAACCAGGGCTTGAAAACAAAAGCCGCAATCGAAATAATTATCGCCCAGGCTGCTGTCCCAGTTGTCGTCGACGCCGGTTTAGGCATGCCCTCCCACGCCGCCGAAGCTATGGAAATGGGCGCCGATGCAGTGCTGATTAATACCGCGATTGCAACCGCCAACGACCCGATTAAAATGGCCGAGGCTTTCAAAAAGGCAGTCCAGGCCGGAAGAGAAGCATTCGAAGCAGGCTCAGCAGGCGTAAAAAATCACGCCGATGCTTCAAGCCCGCTTACTGGTTTTTTACGGGACTAATGTATCCCGTTAGAAATCCAAAAAAGAAAAGAGGATTTCAAAATGGGAAAGAATTGTTAAACAGAAGATTATTGGAATATGCGATTTAAGAAAGATTTATAACGGGATGAACATCGATAAAGCAATGTATTCTGAAACCGGCTACAGTCTTGAAAGACTTAATGCGTTAATTTCACCCGACGCCCAAAACCATCTCGAACAAATGGCACAAAGAGCGAGACAAATCACACGACAGCGTTTCGGCAACACAATCCAGCTTTATGCCCCGCTCTACGTTTCGAATTTTTGCGTCAACAATTGCCCTTACTGCGCGTTTAACTGCAAAAGCAAATTACCCAGAACAAGATTGACCATCGACCAGGCTGTCAAAGAAGCCGAGATTTTAGCCGCCGAAGGTTTCCGCCATATTTTAATCGTCAGCGGCGAAGATAAAAATTTCATAACCGTTGCTTATCTGACCGAGCTTGCAAAAAAACTGCGCGAAAAATTCAGCTCAATCTCAATTGAAATTTACCCGCTGACTAAAGAACAATACGATCAGCTTTTCGCAGCCGGTATCGACAGCATCGCGCTTTATCAGGAAACTTACGACCGCAGCGACTATGAAAAATTTCACAAATCAGGTCCTAAATCAGATTACGATTGGCGGCTCGATACTCTCTCACGCGCAGCTCAGGCTGGTTTCAGAAGTCTCGGAATCGGTTTTCTAATCGGCCTAAGCGACTGGCGAACACAGACTTTAGCGATGGCTGAACATGCCAACCTGCTTATGAAAAAATACTGGCAGGCAAGAGTCTCTTTTTCGTTTCCAAGAATGCGGCCTGCGGAAAATGTTGACGAAAAATTATTCAGGTATATGATATCAGACAAAGAGCTTGTTCAGATGACCCTTGCGCTTAGATTATGTTTCCCTGACGCCGAGATCGTAATGTCAACACGCGAATCTCAGGCTTTCAGGGACAACATGGCTCATATTTGCGTTACAAGAATGAGCGCAGGAAGTAAAACGAACCCCGGCGGATATGCCGAAAAAGAGCAATCGCTCAGCCAGTTTGAAGTCGCCGACGACAGAACTCCTGACCAGGTTGCTTTAATGTTAAAGTCTATCGGCCTCGAACCTGTTTGGAAAGATTGGGACAAGGCCTTTAATGAATAATTTAAACTGTCCTTTGTCATTCTGAACGGCAGTGAAGAATCTCGTTTTTCCGTTTAAAAAAAATGAAATATAAAATTCCAACTATCGAACAATGTTATCAGCTTCTAAAGCTGCACAATACCCCTGACCATATCATCAGGCATTGCGAAGCTGCTGCCGGTCTGGCCGTTGAGATAGCCAAAAAAATTTCCGCTTCCGGTACAAAAGTTGACATAGATTTCGTGCATCGAGGCTGCCTTCTGCATGATATTCTGCGTCTCTGCGGAAAAGGCCACGAAGACGCCGCCTGCCAAATCCTTAAACACGATTATCCCGAACTGGCCCTGGCGATAAAAAAGCACGCATACAGAGCAATCATCGACGAAGAAATGAAACCTCGCACAATCGAGGAAAAAATAATATATTACGCCGACAAACGTGTTATGCACGACAAAGTTGTTCCGCTTATGGAAAGACTCGAAGAGGGCCACCGCAGAAACAACCCCGCCGGCTGCAAAAAAACAACCGCATACATCGACTCATTGATTGTCGAACTCGAAAAGGAATTAAACGCAGGAGAATAATTTGGCAGAACAATGGACTATCAAAAAACTGCTCGACTGGATGACGAGCCACTTCACCGAAAAAAAAATCGACTCGCCCCGTCTCACCGCCGAACTGCTTTTATCGTTCGTACTCAATATGCAGCGAATCGAATTATATATGAACTTCGACAAGGAAGTTGAAAAACAGAAACTTGATAATCTCCGCGAACTCGTCAAACGGTGCCTAAATCACGAACCTGTTCAGTATCTTATCGGCCGAACGGAATTTTATTCCCTCTCGCTCAAAGTCTCGAAGGATTGCCTGATACCCAGACCCGAAACCGAACTGCTCGTCGAAAGAGCGATAGAATTTCTCCGCACCCGCACCGGCCGGCAGCACGTCTGCGATTTATGCACCGGCAGCGGCTGCATCGCAGTCGCCATGGCCAAAAATTTTCGCGATGCGAGCATCATCGCAACCGACATCTGCGACAAGGCGCTTTCAATCGCCGCCAAAAATGTCGCCAAATATAATCTGGCGGACAAAATCCATCTTTTGCATGGCGACCTCTTCAAACCAATAATCGACCAGCTCGACGGCAAAGAATTCGACCTGATTGTCTGCAATCCGCCATATATCAGTCTGCCAGAATATGAAAATCTCGACCAAAAAGTAAAGAATCACGAACCCCGCCTTGCGCTCGAAGCAGGCCCCGAAGGTCTCGACATTTACCGCAGAATCGCCGCCGAAGTCGGTTCCCACCTGAAAAAAGACGGCCTGTTACTCCTCGAAATCGGCTGGCTTCAGGGCAAAGCCGTCAAACAACTGCTCGACGACACTAAAATTTTCGGCGAGATCAAAATCGAAAAAGACCTCTCCGACAATGACCGCATCGTATCCGCACTCAAAATCGTTTGATAATTATTGACACTTTCCCCCAATCTCGTTAAATTAACATCTTTTATACAATAATGATTTACAGTGTTAATCCGTGTAAATCCGTGTCTGGTAAAAACAATGTGAATCAGTGTCGGAAGGCATCGAAAAATGAAAATATCCATTAATTGGCTCAAAGATTACGTCCCGGTAACAGAAACCCCGCAGGAACTCGCCTCGCTTCTTTGCAACATCGGCTTCAATATCGAAAGCATCGAAATCCTGCCCGATGATGCCGTTATCGACGTCGAAGTTACCAGCAACCGTCCCGATTGCCTCAGTCATATCGGAATCGCGCGCGAAGTCGCCGCCGCAACAGGTCGCGAACTTACTCTGCCGAAAGTCAAATTTGAGCCTCTCAAAAAAGATATAACATCATTAGTCAGCGTCGAAATCGCCGAATCCAATCTCTGCGGCCGATACACCGCGAGACTTATCGAAGGCGTCAAAATCGGCCCAAGTCCCTCATGGATGACAAAGCGCCTTGAAGCCATCGGCCTGCGCAGCGTTAACAATGTCGTCGATGCGACAAATTACGCAATGATGGAAACAGGCCAGCCCCCCCACGCTTTCGACTACAATAAAATTAAGGATGGAAAAATCATCGTCCGTCTCGCAAAGCAAAATGAAAAAATCGTCAGCATCGACGGCACAAACTGTCAGCTCCAGCCTGACATGCTCGTCATTACCGACCCGACCGGCCCCGTCGCAGTCGCAGGCGTCATGGGCGGACTCGACACAGAGGTCAGCGCATCAACCACGAACATCCTGCTCGAAGAAGCGTCCTTCAACCCCGTTATCACAAGAAAAACTTCTCGCGCCCTCAATCTGCCCAGCGAAGCGGCATACCGTCTGGGTCGAGGCGTTGACATCGAGCAAATCGACTGGGCATCGCAGCGTACCGCGCAATTGATCGTACAGGTCGCAGGCGGAAAAATCGTAGAAGGCGTAATAGACGCCTATCCCGCAAAAGCTGAAAATATTCGAATGGTACCGATGCGCATCAGCAGGGTAAAAAAAATTCTCGGCATCGAAATCCCTCCGCAGACAATTTTCGAAATACTCCGCGGCCTCGGCTTCAGCCCGCAAAAACCCGAGAACGACAAAATTCTATGCACCATTCCGTCATGGCGTCCCGACATCACCAGAGAAATTGATTTGATCGAAGAAGTCGCCAGAATCCATGGCTACGACAAACTCGGCATCACGCAAAAAATCAACATCGAAGTCGCCCCCGTTGACCGTCGCCAGCAGATAACCTCGAAAACCGCCGACTGCCTCAACAGTTGCGGCTTTTACGAAACAATAACACCCGGCTTCAACACCGAACAGGTCGCAAAGCTCATCGCGCCCAAACCCGCTGATACTCATTTGGCCGTCCGCGATGAAAACAGCAAAAGTTCGAACATGCTCCGCAGCACCCTGATTGGCTCATTGCTCGAAATCCTCAGCCGAAACATTCACGCCGGAACTCGCGGAATAAAAATTTACGAACTCGCCAACGTATTCCAGAAAACTCCCGATGGCAAACATACTGAGCACAGCTCGCTTGCCATTCTTTGCGATTGTGATTTCCAAATCATTCGCGGCGCGATAGAAACTGTTATTAAGAACATAGCGCCATCGGCAAACATTTCAGTTAATCCCGCCAATGTCTTCTGGGCAAAAACAGGCGCTCAGATTTTGGTTAATGGAATCCTCTTCGGAACCGCAGGCGTTATAAAAGACACTATTCTGTCAGCCATGGACATCAAAGTCCCGCTCGTTTGCGCAGCGGAGATTAATTTTAATATGCTTCTCGATTTGCCGCAGGAGCAGATTAAAGCAAAACCGCTCCCTAAATTTCCGTCAATCATCCGCGACCTGTCACTCATTACAGATGAGCAGGTTAAATGGTCGAAAATTGAGGAAATAGTAAATTCCAAAGCTCCCGCAGAGCTTGAAGAATTGAAATTCGTGGGCATTTACCGCGGCAAACCGATTCCATCCGGCAAAAAGAGCGTTACAATTTCGCTCTGTTTCCGCGATGAAGACGGCACATTGAAACACGAAATCGTTGACACCTGGCAGAAAGAAATCGTCTCCGCTCTGTCGTCATCAATCGGCGCAGAACTCCGCCTGGCATAATATTTCCTTACTGCCATGCCGGACAACGACTGTCATTTCGACCAAATCCTGCGTAGCCTTGGCGAAGCAGGACGAAGCGGAGAAATCTATAAAAACCCATGCCGAAGGCATTAGTTACGGCATTGTAACTTTTTCCGCACTCGGCACTGTCTGCCCTGCAACGCCCGCAAAGGCTGTTTCGAGAATTTCATTCTTCGGCGGCTTGGTTACAAAGCTCACCAGCGGTATAACGATAAACGGTACAATCATCGCGATGCTCGCGGCGATTGGCGACTTTGCCGCGCCAAGCTTATAATATAAAATTACATTAGTTGCAATTGCCGTTATCATTCCAATTACAACTCCGCTGTGCGTCGCTTTTTTCCAGTAAAGCCCGAAGAAAAACGGCGCCATAAACGCTCCTGCTATTGCTCCCCACGAAAGCGCCATCAATTCCACGATAAACGAAATTTGATACTTAGCCACAAGATACGAAATCGCCACAAACACCGCGCTCAAAAATCGCATCATCAAAAGCGAATTCTCTTTCGATATCTGCGGATTGATATGCCCCTTATAAAGGTCAATCGCAACCGATGACGCCGACACAAGAACAAGCGACGAAAGAGTGCTCATCGATGCCGACAATATTAAAAGAAGTATAACTGCCATCAGCCAGCTCGGCAAATATTGCGTCAGCAGTTTTGGAATAATCATATCGAATTCCGGCCCCTTCGGCCCCATCGGCAGTGTTGCAGGTTCATAAAAAATATGCGACAAAGCGCCTGTATAGTACGCCGCGAAAGAAATAATCACCGCAAAAACGGTCGTAATCAGCGCCGCTTTATTTATTACCGCCTCATTTTTTATCGCGTAAAATTTCTGTACCATCTGAGGCATTCCCCAAACACCGAAAGATGTCATAAATACAAGCGCTCCCAGCATCAGCATGCTTGGTTGTTTCTCGACAGGTATAGCGCTGTGCCATTGATTATATCTTTCGGTAGCTGCGCTGATCGCGCCTCCGAATCCGCTGCCGCCTCCGATTTCCGCCGCTTTGCCGGTCAGGATAAATACCATTATCGTTGCACCGAAAAGCATTATTATTCCCTGAACAAAATCCGTCAGCGTGACCGCGAAGTACCCGCCAAGAACAAGATACAAACCAGTGATTGCGACCATTATTAAAAGTGCGGTATCAAATTTGATATGAAAATTAGCCTCGAACAAATACCCAAGACCTTTGAATACTGATGCTGAATAGGGAATCAGGAAAACAAAAATTATTAACGCAGCGAACATTTTTATATATCTGCTTCCGAACCGTTCCTGCAAAAACTCCGGCATTGTCATCGCATCAAGATTCTGTGTCATTCTCCTTGCTCTTTTTCCCAGAATCAGCCACGCAAGTGTCGTCCCTATAAATGCGTTACCGGCCGCGATTGCCAATCCTTTAAGCCCGTAGCCCCATCCGATTTTTCCGCCAAAGCCGATGAATACCACCGCGCTGAAATAAGTCGTGCCGTATGCAAATGCCGTAACCCACGGCCCGACAGACCTGCCGCCAAGGAAGAAATCATTGAGGGTTGTAGTTTTCTTCATCCCCCAGATTCCTATTGCCACCATCCCGAGCAAAAATATAGAAAGCAGTACAATACTTGCAGTCATACTTAATCTCCTTATAAAGAATTTTTACATTTATGTAATTTTCCTGATTTTACAAATTTTTGGCGTTTTGTATATACTTTTTATTGCTTCTTCACATATGGAAACAAATTGTGAATTTGTTAAAAGAACTTTTTTAGTCTAAAAGATTTGTAGATTATCATTGTCCGGTGTGACCCGTTTTGTTGCTGCTATAAACATTTGCAAATAAAAAGCTTATAAAAAATGTTCTTTCTTGTTACATTTGAATTTTTTTTGATTTGATAAATTAGCCCAGAACCTTATTTTTTGCTTGACGTATGTTGTTAAGAAATGTTATTTTAGATAACCCACACGTACCTCCTCCTCTTTAGGAGGCGCACACGGCATGGCGGTTTCTCTCCTCGGCCGCCTGCCATTTTTTTTGCGCTTTTCTGAAGATTTTTATAAACATTGTTCCGCTTCAACACGTATAAGAAGTGAAATCAATGTTTTTTTCTCATTTAGGCAGACAACCATTCCTCCTTGGCTGTTCTGCCTTTTTTTTAGGCAAATTCTCCTACATAACTTTCAGCATCCAAATAGGTTATATTCCTATTGACTCCCCTCAGTCAAAACGACAATACTGCTTTATTATAATGCCCTGTATCTATCGCTCTTGAATCAGGAGAACTAATGAAAAAAATCTTATTTCTTTTAGTCATTTTACCCATCCCCTCATTAGCTGAACCCCACTTAATCTCTTTCAAAGAAGGATTGTGCTTAAGCGATCCCGCGAATTACAGTTTATGGTACGGTTGTTCACCTACTTCGGCCGGCATGATGCTAAGCTGGTACGATCGGCACGGTTTTCCAAATCTTGTCCCGGGAGGAGATGCGGAA
>JAKJEQ010000004.1:41093-41361 GCA_022705345.1 Planctomycetota bacterium
CACTTTCGGGTATACCGATTCCCGGGTCAACGGTATTATCGCAAGTCCCGGACATATAAATGATTTTTTCCGTGCTCCTTTCGGATTCTTCAAAGACGACGCCTTTTTACCGACCCATGATTTTGATTGCCTTGCAGATTTCATGGGGACAAGCCAGGATGTTTTTGGAAACAAAAATGGTGAAACGCAATTTCATTTCTGGACCGACAACCGTCCATGCAAAAGCGAGGACCTTATAAAGATATGGCCGTATTTTTACTACTCGGAT
>JAKJEQ010000050.1:0-12866 GCA_022705345.1 Planctomycetota bacterium
CGGCGTGATGGTTTACGGCATTCCGGAATTTCGTCTGCCAAAAGCAATCGTGCAGGAAGAAATCGACGGCCTTGAAAAAATGGGTGTCAAGATCGTCCGCAACTTTGTCGCAGGCAGAACCAAAACCGTTAAAGAGCTTATGGAAAAAGACGGCTTCGATGCTGTTTATATCGGCGTCGGCGCAGGTCTTCCAATGTTTATGAATATCGAAGGCGAGCACCTCGTCGGCGTTTACAGCGCAAATGAATATCTCACCCGCGCAAATCTTATGCGTGCATACGATTTCGGCAAAGGAGCCGATACGCCGATCGCAATGTCAAAACGCGTTGCTGTCGTCGGAGGCGGAAACGTCGCTATGGACGCAGCCAGAACCGCGGTCAGACTCGGCGCAGAAAAGGTATATTTAATTTACCGCAGAAGTGAAAAAGAAATGCCCGCTCGAGTCGAAGAAGTCCACCACGCAAAAGAAGAGGGAATCGAATTCCATCTGCTCCGCAATCCCAAACGAATCATCGGCAACGGCGACGGCGTCGTAAAATCGATCGAATGTTTGAAATTTGAACTTGGCGAACCGGATGCATCCGGCAGACGCAGACCTGTGCCCATTGAAGGCTCGGAATTTACGATTGATGTCGATACGGTTGTCATCGCGATTGGCAACGGCGCAAACCCGCTCATCGGCCAAACCACCGAAGGTCTGGCGCTGAATAAGTGGGGCAATATTACAGTAGATGAGAACTGCAAAACTTCGATTGATGGCGTTTATGCCGGCGGAGACATTGTATTAGGCGCAGCGACTGTGATCTTGGCTATGGGTCAGGGCCGCACCGCCGCCGCTGGAATTAACGAGTATCTTGCGAAAAAATAAACCACTAATAAACGCGAATGCACACTAATTTTTAATCGCTGATTACGCGGATTTCATTGATTGTTAATTTTTGCTTCTGTAAAGTTTGATGGAAGCAATATGGCTTAATCTCGCGTACGCCAAGTTCAAAATGAGTAGCCAGCCCATACAAATGACAAATGATACTATTATTGTACGTATTCTTTCTTCTACGGTTGAACATGATGCAACACAGAACATCGCACTCAAAACTTGCAATGGCGCACAAATGAAAGCTGAGATTCTTGTCCGCCTCCACAATTTTTCTTTCTTAAGCAATTTATCATCACGTTTAATAATTTTTTCTTCGCTCATTTTTGAACCTCTATAATAGCTTGGCTTTTTAATACCCTGCCTGCAAAATCGACTTTTAAGATTTTACCATCATCCAACTCGATTGTGCAGGTTCCTTCATCGACAATTTCTGCTGTTCCTGTGCCGTTGTTGACGGGGCCTTGATAGGTGAGAAATTTTTTATCGTGGTCCTGGATTGGGGTTGCTTTGGTCTTGCCTGGACTGAGCTTGTCGAAGTCTCCTGTTAATTTTTCCGGCGGATTTTCTAATCGCCATGTTTTTAAAACATCTCCCCATTCAATCATTAAATCCCAGTGAATATCTTCTCCTCGCATGTGTTTGTGGATAACGAATCTTTTATATTCGGGCATATTTTTCATCGCAGATTACGCTGATTTCACAGATAAAATTGTAATTAGTGTAATCCGTGTAATCAGTGATTAAAAAAATTATCCTAAAGTTTGGATGGCTGTTATAGCCGCTGCCGCGACAATATCATCGCTATTGCAGCCTCTCGAAAGGTCGTTCACCGGCTTTGCGATTCCCTGCAAAATCGGGCCGTAAGCTGCGTAGCCTGCGAGTCTCTCTGTCATTTTGTAGCAGATATTGCCCGCTCCCAAATCCGGGAAGATGAAAACATTTGCCTGTCCTTTTACGGGGCTGCCGGGTGCTTTCTTTTCAGCGACTTTCGGCACGAACGCCGCGTCGAATTGCAGTTCGCCGTCAATGGCGTATTCGCCGTCGAATTCCTTTTCGAGTTTCGCTTTGGCAAGTTCTGTTGCTTTGATCATTTTATCCGGGCCGGTTCCTTTGGCCGAACCTTTTGTGGAATATGAAAGCATAGCGATTTTTGGAACGATGCCGAATTGTTTCGCTGTTCGCGCGGTCGTCAGCGCTATATCCGCGAGCTGTTCAATAGTCGGGTCCTGGTTCAGGCCGGAATCTGCGTAGAGCAGAGTCGTGTCGCCTTTTGTCATAAAGAACATGCTCGAAACGGTATCAACGCCCTTTGCCGCCTTGATGATTTGCAAAGCAGGGCGGACGGTGTCGGGTGTCGAATGAACCGCTCCGCTGACGAGGCCGTCAACTTCGCCGATCTTTACCATCATTGTGCCGAAATAAACTTCATCTTTCACTATTTCAAGAGCCTGCTCCTGAGTAACGCCTTTGCTTTTGCGCAGCTCGTAAAATTTGTCTGCGTATTCTTTTAGTTTGGGGCTTGTTTTTGGATTGATGATTGTGATTTCTTTTGTATTTGCCCCCATTTTTTTCAGCTCATCGCCGATTTTCTTTTCATCTCCGAGCAGCGTTACTTTGGCCATCTTTATATCGGCGATTTTCTTTGCCGCTTCGATTGTCCTGATATCTTCACCTTCGGGCAGGACGATATGTTTGTAAAGTGATGCTGCTTTATCGAGTATTACCTGTGAAAAATCCTTATTCATTGCCATTTCCGACACCCAACTAAAAACTTAAAACTCAGAACTATAAACTATAAATACGCCCGACAGGAGTCGAACCTGTAACCTCTGGCTTCGTAGGCCGGCACTCTATCCAGTTGAGCTACGGGCGCGTAATTTTTGCTTATTCTACAGTTTTACTCTTATTTTGCAAGCGGGAAAAAACTGCTTTTGTATCGATATCTAACCCAATCGATCATAAATCCTCATTTTTCAGACCCGATGCATCATCTTAAAAATCGATTCATCCTGGAATGTGATTTTCAGCTTCATTTCTTCGGCAATTTTATCCAGCTTTTTATGGATTTGCGGGATCGTAATGCTTGCTTTGGCGATATCGCATGCCATCGTCATAACGAAATAATTCTCCATAATCTTCTGATTGACATCGACGATATTTATGTTTGCTTTTGCCATCGCGTTAGCAAGCCGGGCGATTATGCCGACCCTGTCTCTGCCGGTAACCGTACAGATGCAAATCTGACTTTTTTTAGAGGCCATGTTTCATCCTTAATTAGAATTTTATCTGATGGAGTTTTTCCATTCCTTTATAGTCTGTCATATCGAAGCCAAGGGCAGTTACGGTAATAAAACCATCGACCAACTCAAGGGTATCACTTGGCAAATCCACATCGCGGTGAATCCCGCCGGCAAGTTGATAAAGCGTCTGGCCGGTATCGCTTTGTGTTTTGACGTAATGTTCATCGAAGCCCATCGTTGATTGCGGCACTACTTTAATCCCCTTCGGCTTGCCTTTCGACAGCCATGGAATATTAATATTTATTACGCCTCGCCATGTAATTGGTTTTAATTTTTGAATTACTTCGATGCAGTAAACCGCCGCGTTTTTGAAATCCGTATGTTCTTCGTGAGCCGCGCTTAGTGCAATTGCCGGTATTTTATAAAAAGCTCCTTCCATTGCCGCCGCTACGGTTCCCGAATAATAAACATTGATTCCGACGTTTGCGCCGTGATTTATCCCGCTGACGATAAGGTCGGGCTTTTGGGGGCAAAGTTCCATGAGAGCAAGTTTTACGCAGTCCGCAGGCGAACCGCTGACGCTGTATCCCGTGAACTGACCTTCGATAGTGATTTTTTCGCAAAGCAGCGGCTCGAAAACCGTAATGCTGTGTCCGGCTCCGCTCATTCTGCCCGAAGGCGCGACAACCGTAACGTTGCCCAGCTTGGCTAATTCCTTATAAGCCGCCGCGATTCCCTCAGCCATTATTCCGTCATCATTTGTCAGTAAAATGTTCATCCCGACACCTTCTATTTTAATCCTTTTCCTGGATTTTCGTTTAAAGTTTTATTCTATCATAAGCCCGGCCTTCATTATGAACTAAGAAGGTGCGGGATTCATTCAATTAATTTAATCGCAAACCCCTGAATATTCAATACAATTCAGTTTATTGACGCTGTGTATATTTGGATTATAATTAACAATTGTTATCAGAGCCCTGAGCTTAGCGATGGGTAATTTATGCTAAAAAGATTCAACATACAACATGACAATGTTTTGACCCGCCGGCAGGTCCGCGATGTTGACGCCTGGGCGATAAGCATCCTCGGCATTCCGGGCGTTGTGCTTATGGAAAACGCCGGCAGGGGATGCGCTGAAATTATAATCCCCGAGCTGAAAAATCGAGGCGGCAAAAACGTCTGCATCTTTTGCGGAACAGGCAACAATGGCGGCGACGGTTTTGTTATCGCGCGTCTACTGACAAATGCAGGTTACAAGGTTAAAATTATCCTCTGCGGCCCGCCCGCAAAAATTAAAGGTGATGCGCTGATCAGCTTCAATATAGCACGAAATATGCAAATTCCGATTACAGAAATATCACTTACACAGGGCAAAGTAAATGAGGAGGTTGCCAAACATGCAGGGGGCAGTGATCTGATAGTTGACGCGATTTTTGGAACAGGTCTTACCGGAGAGCTTTCAGATATTTTTATAGAGATCATAAACGCGATCAACTTGCTCAATAAACCTGTGATTGCTGTTGATATTCCTTCCGGTCTTGATTGCGATAAAGGAGAGCCGATTGGCGCTTCGATAAAAGCCATTGCGACTGTAACGTTTGTCGCCTCAAAACAAGGTTTTCAAAATTCCCGCTCGATGAATTATACCGGAGATGTTTATATCGCCTCAATAGGAGTCGAACCATAAAACGCATTGCGAGGAGTCGCGAACGGCTTTAGCCGTGCAGGGACGACGAAGCAATCTCTGACCTAAAAACAACTAAGACTTTCTAATTATTTCGTCTTGGCCGCTAATGACTCATAACCCGTGAAGTTCAGGAATCTTTTCAGGCTGAACACCGGAATATACAAATCCTTGGCCTGGGTCTTTACTTCCTGGTATCTTTCGGAAGCCTTTACAGACGCCTCGTATTTATCATTCGCCAGCGGATCGGTCTCAATATCCGAAAGCGTCGGTTTCTTCAAAATCTGCGGTTCGGTTCCGAGCACAACGTAATCGGTATCGATTGTTACGGCCTCTTCTGTTTTGCCGCCCCAGTTTTCTACAAGCTGCTGAACTTTTTCAGCTCCGTCGCGGTCAATCGTACCGTTGCCGTTGAAGTCAAATTCGCCGGCAATAACGAAAGTATTGGTTGCTGTGCTGTCCCAGATTAGATTGATAATCGTATCGCCTTCCGCAACAGGATTGCGTTTGCTCTGCTGAGTAATTCTCGCGGTCGCGGTGTTCTTTGCGACATCGAAAATCTCAATTTCGCCTTTACTTGTTCCTTCTGTCGGAATAGGTGCGCTTCTGTCATAAACCGCGAAAGTCAGACCCGGATAAACTTTGCTGTCTGCGCCGATATCGATAAACACGATGTTTGACTGAATATCGACCGAAATAACGCTTCCGTCGGGCTTGTATGCAGCGACATCCTGTTTCGGCCGAGGTTTCAAAACATCCAGCCTGCTCAAAGCATCTTCGAGCCTGTTCTGCGTGATCGTCAGCTTGCTCATTGCTTCAAGAAGTTCCTGCCTGCTTTTATTTCTTTCGTTGATTGCCTCTTCTCTCTGTGCAATCAATGCCGCCATCTGCTCATCGGCCTTTTGCGACATCAAATCGCGAAGCTGATTATAACTCCGCTGAACGCTGTTTGCGTCTTCCTGCAGTTTGCCGACCTGTGTCAGAAGTTCCTGCTCGCGGTCAGCCGCGCCTTGTTTCGATGCGTCAAGATCGCTGTTTAGAGTTGCGATTTGGCTGTTCAACTGCTCGATATTTTTATTCGCCAAAGCCAGCTTATTATTATAAAGTTCAACAATCCTGAAAATCCCCGGCCCGTTTACATCGTTTGCTTCCATAACAACGCCGAAATCTTTCGGAGCCGCTGACATGACATCCTTATGCTTGGACTGCAATTCGAGCATTTTCGCTTCTGCCGTTGTTTCCGACGGCATTGCGCCTGTCTGCATGGTATAGAAATTATCGATGTAGCCCAGCAGTTGACGAACTCTGCTGTCGTCGCTTTTCTGACCGACAAGGTTCGAGATATTCGCGACGTCCGAGGAGCTCGCGACTTGCTCAAAATTTTGCTGGCTGGTCATATATTGTGTCCGCCAGTCTTCGGCCTTGATGTAAAATACTACCGCTACAACCGCTGCAATAATGAATAAACCTACAAAGACGATAGCTGTATAAAGCATTGTACTGCTCTGATCCTGACGTCCGACTGCCATCAAAAAATCTCCTGAATGATGTTAAATAATAATAACAGTGTAAATCCGCGTTAATCCGTGTCTAATAAACATCCGTGCAAATCCGCGTCTAATCCCGTTAGATTCGGTACTTACGTTTCTTCTTAGGTTCTCATTATCGGCAAAACCCTCGGTTTAGTCAAATAAAATTTACCTAAATTCTCAAACTTATTTTATGCATAAGTACTTTAACAGTAGTATAGTTATAAGAAATCTGTATAATAACCGGTTATGGCAAATGAAAGATTACAAAGGATTCTGGCTGCGGCAGGTATAGATTCCCGCAGAAACTGTGAACAGCTCATTGTGCAGGGTGCTGTCAGGGTCAACGGCAAAATTGTCGATACTCTGCCCGCTTTTGCCGATGCTGAAAAGGACATTATTACCGTTGACGGCCGGAGGATACAGCGTCCTCGGAAAGTATATTTCCTTCTCAATAAACCCAAAGGCGTAATATGCACAAACGAAGACCCGGGCGGCAGGCGTAAGGCTATTGACCTGATTGACTGCCGCGAAAGGATTTTTTGTGCCGGCCGGCTCGATACTGATACCACTGGCGCATTAATCCTGACTAACGATTCTGTACTCGCGGACCGACTGACTCATCCGAAGTATAACCTCGAAAAAACCTATCTCGTGACAGTAAGAGACAAAGTGACTCCTGAAATAATAGAAAAAATAAAAAAGGGCGTTTGGCTCTCCGAAGGCAAAGCTGCGCCTTCGAAAATCAAGGTTTTAAAGGCCGCCGAAAAGGAATCTACCCTCGAAATCAAAATAAAAGTCGGAATGAACCGCGAAATCCAGAGAATTATGGCAAGATTCGGCTTCAAAATTCGAGCTTTGAAAAGAACACATATTGGCAGAATTTCTATCGAAAGAATTGCGGTAGGCGGCTATCGGCAATTAACATCATCGGAAATTGACTATCTCAAAAAGGAAAAAAACTAATCAAACTTTGCTGCCGGTGACGACATAATCTATGGCGGCTTAACATATTAAGCTGCCGATGATAAGCTGAAAGGATAGTTTATGTGTCCGTTAGTTAGTAGAAGTGTTCGCCGTTCCATTTTCGATAGGTTTATAAGCTTAATGACCGACCTCAATGTTATCGACCGCCGCAGAAATCGCGATCGCAGAATTAGCTCGGCAGGCTACAATGGACCCGAACGCAGAAGCGGAATCGACCGCCGTCAAATCGAATTGGACTAAAAAGGTGTCAGTCTTTCTCAAAGTTTAAATTCCGCCACCACCGGTGTATGGTCACTCGGCTTTTCGAGCGTTCTCGGTTTTTTATCAATCCAGCATTTCAGGCACTTTTTCGCCATCGGCTCTGTACCCATAATATAATCGAGCCGCCAACCGCGATTCCTTGCAAACGTGTTCGGCATTCGATAATCCCAAAAAGAATAATGTCCCTCATCGCAGCAGAGCATTCTGAAAAGATCGACAAATCCCCAATCCAGAAATTTTTTAAAAACCGCCGACAGCTCTTTATTAAAACATACATGCCCGTCCAGCCGCTTCGGGTCATAAACGTCTTTCGCCTCGTAAGCCACATTCAAATCGCCCATCCATAAAATGTTGTCGGTAGGCTTGTAATTCTGTTGAAAATATTCAAGCAGCCTCCTGAACCAGTCCAGCTTATATAAATACTTATCCGATTCGACAAAAAAACCCTGCGGAATATAAGTTGTGATAATATTCAAATCGCCGATGGTCGCTTTAATCATCCTCGCCTCATCTTTTGGCTCGCTGTCAAGGCCGAACTGAACATTCTCGAGTTTTTTTCGGCTGAAAATCGCAACCCCATTATAGCTTTTCTCTCCGCGATAAACAAATTCATACCCGCTGTACGCAAACGCCTCAGCCGGAAAATCCTTATCCTGCACTTTAGTTTCCTGCATACAGAGCACATCCGGCTTATTCTCTACAATCCAGTCAAGAACAATTTGCACCCGTGACCGAATCGAATTTACGTTAAAAGTCGCTATCTTCATAATGTTCTTCATTCTTCCTTATTCTTCAAAAATTCCTCTGCATCTTTCAAATAGGGAATTGACTGTTGAGCGCCTTTGGCAGTTACGGTTAAAGCGCCGGCTGCGCAAGCGAATTTAACAGCTTTTTCCATCGAACCAGTTTCTACATATCGCAAGGTCATAGCCGCCGTAAAACAATCGCCCGCCGCTGTCGTATCCACAGCTTTCACTTTGCGCGCTTCGATATGCCGAGTTTCGCCTGAAGAATTTACTATTAGAGCGCCTTGACCGCCGAGTTTCATAACAACCTGCTTTACGCCTTTAGCCAGAAGATAATCGCAGGCCTTTTTAATATCATTATCATTTTTTATCGTAATGCCTGTAATCGATTCTGTTTCGCTTTTGTTCGGGCTGAATATATCAACTTCGAATAGTTCATCCGGCAGGTCTGATATCGGAACAGGCGTAGGATCCAGGACAGTTAATTTGTTATGTTTTTTTGCTATTTGAATCGCTCTTTTGATTGTCTCGATTGGAACCTCTAATTGCATCATAACAGCGTCAGCGGACTCGATTTGATCTTCTATGTCATCGACATCCTGACGGCATAGTTTATCGTTTGCTCCGCCTGCAATTATAATTGAATTTTCCCCATCGTCAGTCACGGTAATAACCGCGATTCCGCTGCAGCAGTTTTCCGTTTCTTTCACGCATTGGGTATCTACGCCGTATTTTTTCAGTGCCGTTTTTAATTCGCTGCCGTATCCGTCGTCGCCTGTTCTTGCCAGGAAAACCGATTCGCCTCCCAGTTTGGCGATCGCGACAGCCTGGTTGGCTCCTTTGCCACCGGGGTTTGTGTAAAAATTTTCCGCTTTAATAGTTTCGCCGGGTATAGGCGAGCGTTTTGAACGAAGCACCAAATCCATATTAACAGAACCGATAGTGATTATTTTAGCCATAATTTAAGTCTTAAAACTAATTCGTTCCAAATACCGGTGTTAGAAGAACAATTACCAAAAGAATCTTTTTCATAGTATTTCCCGAAAACAACCTGTGAAAAAAAATAACGGCTATTATACTAGTCTTAAATGATCATACCAGAAAAATTAACCACTATTTATCCTGAGATATTTGAAAATATCCATTTTTTCTGGACAGTTCACTTAAAATCGTATAAGTATATTTTCCGTAGCCGCATGTAAGAATGTTGTCCAGGTAACCGTTTTCAATTTCAGGGTCCGGGTACTTTAAGGGAAGAAAAATGAAACCTTCAAGAAATATTTCAATCTTACTCATTCTAATTTATCTTGCGTCTGCATCAGCTCTAAGTGCCGGCGCTCTCGATAGGTATTACGCAAACAAAACCGTGCACGATCAGTTCGGTGTTATAGCCCCGTGGAACACCGGCCAGAACGGTCCGATTGATATGCGTCTCAGGATTGCTGTGGAAGTTTTGAAACGTTATCCTTGGGTTGATAGCCAAAAAGCCGTCATAGCAGCTCCCGATTTTGTTTACAATTCTCACTGGAGCATCAAAGACGACGGCACAATTTTGATTCCCCCGACAAACGACTGGATGTGCGGCGACCTTTCGCAAAGGGCTTGGAGCATTATAAAAGGTCTTACCGCTTATTATATGTATAGTTCAGATCCTATAGCTTTTATATATATTCCGCTTACCGCTGATTACATACTTGATTATGCGCAAACCGACGGGAACAGTCCGTGGCCTAAATTCCCGATTGCCACTCCCACAAACGGCAAAGCTTACGGCAAATGTGATCAGAATACCCGCAATCAACTGGATCTTTGCGGCGTAGTTGGAACCGAAATAATAAGAGCGTATAAACTGACAGGCAACAAAAGATATTTTGAGGTTGCCAAACACTGGGGAGATGTCTTCGCCGAAAAATGCAATCTCGATCCCGCTATGCCCCCATGGAATCGTTACACAGACCCGTCCGTCGTCGGATGGTCTGATGAACTAACAGGAAGCGTAACGCAAATTTTATTTTTCCTCGATGACTTGATCGAGCTTGGCTACACCGGCAAAAATAATGCAATCATAAAAGCTCGTCAAGCCGGTATAAGATACTTAAATAACGTTCTCTGGCCGGAATGGCTCGAAAATGACCATTGGGGCAGAAGCTATTGGGACTGGGACAATCCAATCATCTGCGGCACAGTCTCAATGATTGGCGATTACATCATGAAAAACCCGCAGGACTTCCCCAACTGGAAAAACGATCTGCGAAATGTTCTCACTTTAATTTTCAACCGCAACGGCGCAGACCCCGGCTCGCACGGCAATATGTACAGCGGGGCGTGGGCATTCCCGGAATCGGCAACCTGCTGCGGAACCTCGCTCTCATACAATCAATACACTGCCGCGCCGACTCTTATCAGGTACGGCGTTCTCGCTGAAGATGACAGACTCTTTGAAATCGGCAGAAGAATGCTGATAATGGCTGCCTACGATAGCGACGTTAATGGAGTAGTTAAAGATGGGCTTTTTGGACAGGCTGTTGCAACAGGCGAATGGTCGAACCTCGCGCATCCCTGGCCACTTTGTCAGGTCATGGAAGCTCTTGCATGGGCCCCCGAAACACTCGCACCGAAACGCGAAAACCATATTATGAGAAGCACATCCGTCGTTAACTCGGTTGTTTATGAAAAAAATAAAATTACATACTCAACCTTCAATGCTCCTGCAGAAACAATCGATGTCCTCAGGCTCGCTTTCGAACCGGATACAATAACCGCCAATGGTGAAAAACTTCCAAAACTTCCAAAACTTCCAAAACTTAAAAAAAATGGCTATCAGATCGATCCTCTCCCCGATGGCGACTATATCGTAAATATCCGCCACGATGGCAAATCGAATATCGTCGTAACAGGTAAAAAAGATTTGCAAAATGAGATCGCCGCTGATAACAATATGATTTTTGATTTCAAAGGCAATCAGGCAAGATTATTCGGCACAGTCGCCCCCGACGGAGGTCTCGCCGATGTCTGGCTCGATGGAAAAAAACAATTGACCTTAATCGACTGCTGGAACCCCGCAAAAAGAGAAAAACAATTACTCTATTATATAAATGGTTTGTCAAACGAACAACACCAGTTGAAAATCGTCCCGCAAAACAAAGGTAACCTTATTTCAAAAGGAAACAAAATCTATATCGATTCGATTCAGTTCAGCGACGCCGAAGCCGACAGAGATTTCGGACAGGGCGGCGGCCCGACCGTAACCCAGAGAATGATTTTCGGTTACCCGCTTAGAACCGATTATATAGATACCAATGGAAATTCATGGCGACCCGCGACTGAATGGGTCATCCGCAGCGGCTACGGCAAAGACACAGTTGCCCAATCTTGGTGGACAAGACGACGAAGCATATATATTGGAAATACAAAAGACCCTGAGCTTTACCGCTACGGCGTCCACGGCAAAGAATTTTGGGCCAACCTCACTGTCGGTGACGGCCTCTACTATGTGAAATTGAAATTCGCAGACACTCCGCTTCATCCTTTCCTCGAACGTACAGCAGACTGGAAGAAAATTTCTCATACCGTTACTGTGAAAGTAAACGACAAAGAAGTAATTTCCAAAATGAACATCACTAAAGAAGCAGGCGGAGATTTCAGAGCTGTTGATAAAATTATTAAAAACATCAAACCTGAAAACGGCTCGATTGAAGTATGGTTTATTGGCGAAGATGAATTCGGCGCAACTATCCAGGCTCTCGAAGTCGGCCTTATGAGCGAATTGAAATGATCGAAAAGGAAGTTTTATGAATATATATAGAAAATCTGAAGCACTAAACCAGAAAGCTGAAAATTTAAAATTTCAAAACCAAAGCCAAAACTTAAAATTTGAAATTTCCGGCCGAAGGCCATTCATAAGTTTTGCACCTTTAGTTTTAACTTTTCAGTTTGTCTTAGTTTTGGTATTTACAAATTTATGTTTAGCCAATGAACATATAGCCAAACCGGTCATTGCCGGCCCATGGACACAAATCGCAGGCAATCCGGATTTAGGCGAATACACCGGCCCAAAGCAGGAACCTGTCGATTTCTGCATCTGGCAGGCCGCCGATGGCACCTGGCAGTTATGGTCGTGCATCAGAGGAACAAACACCCCCGGCCACAACAGATTATTCCATCGTTGGGAAGGAAAAAACATAACCGATGCGAACTGGACTCCGATGGGAATTGCCATGATGTCCGAATCAAAATATGGCGAACCGCCGAACGGCTTGCAGGCCCCATACGTTGTGAAATTCAAAAATAAATATTGGATGCTTTACGGCGATTGGAACAACATCTGCCTTGCCGTAAGCAAGAATGGCAAGAAATTTGACCGTGTTATAAAAAATAATTCCGCAGCCGTTTTCGCCGAAGGCGGCTCGGAAGTAAATACCCGCGACCCGATGCTGATTTGGACTAAGGGGAAATGGTACTGCTATTACACCGCCTGCCCTTCGAAAAAAGGTTATGTCTTTTGGCGCACAAGCGACGATTTAAAAAATTGGTCTGATT
>JAKJEQ010000050.1:12898-13139 GCA_022705345.1 Planctomycetota bacterium
CTTATGGCGGTATCGGCGGTACAGGCTGGGCTTCTGCCGAGTGTCCGCAGGTTATAGAACCGACACAGGGAGAATATTACTTATTCAGAAACCAGTTCTACGGCCCCGGCGGACAGTTCATAGTTTATCATTCCAATAATCCTTTAAACTTCGGCATCGATGACGATTCGTCTATGTTATGTAAATTCAATCTATGCGCTCCCGAAGTAATCAAAGATGGCGAAAAATGTTACATCGCCGC
>JAKJEQ010000051.1:0-12774 GCA_022705345.1 Planctomycetota bacterium
AAGCTCGGATTGTGGCAAGCGATGAAGTCGGCCTGCTGAATCAAATACGGACGGCGAATCATCTGACTGCCGAAACGCAGGTGCGAAACGGTTTTTGCGCCGGCTTTTTTCGAATCGTAAACGAAATAACCCTGCGCGTAATTGTCAGTGAGGTCGCCGATGATCTTGATAGAATTTTTGTTTGCGCCGACGGTTCCGTCTGAGCCGAGGCCGTAGAACATCGCGGTGTAGAGGCCTTCGACTGGAATCGAAAACGATTCGTCAACATCGAGGCTGCTGTTTGTAACGTCATCGTTGATTCCGACGACGAAATGATTTTTGGGTTCTTTGGCATCGAGGTTGTCGAACACGGCTTTGACCATCGCGGGCGTGAATTCCTTCGAGCCCAGGCCGTATCTTCCGCCGACGACGATGGGATAATCTTTGAACGGTGCGTATTTGTCGGCCATTGCTTCGCCGATGCCTGTGCGGACGTCTAGATATAACGGTTCGCCGAGCGAGCCGGGTTCTTTCGTTCTGTCGAGGACGGCGATTTTTTTCACGGTGCTTGGAATCGCGGCCATGAAGTCCCTGTTGCTGAAAGGTCTAAAGAGTCGAACTTTCAGGACGCCGACTTTCTGGCCTTTGGAGACGAGGTGTTCGACCGTTTCGTGAACGGTTTCGCTGCCGCTGCCCATGACGATGATGATTTTTTCAGCGTCCGGTGCGCCGACGTAATCGAAAAGTTTGTAGCTTCTGCCGACGATCTTTGCGAGCTTGTCCATTGTTTCCTGGACGATTTGCGGAACAGAGTCATAAAATTTATTTACTGTTTCGCGGCCCTGGAAATAGACGTCGGGGTTCTGGCTTGTGCCGCTGATTTGAGGATGGTCCGGGCTTAGCGCTCTTTGCTTATGAGCGGCGACGAGTGAATTGTCGATCATTTCGCGCATCTGGTCGTAGCTGATTTCCTCGACTTTCTGCACTTCGTGACTTGTTCTAAAGCCATCGAAGAAATGCAGGAACGGAACGCGGGCTTTCAAAGTTGCCTGCTGTGAAATGAGAGCGAAGTCCATGACTTCCTGAACGTTGCCCGAGCAGAGCATTGCAAAGCCGGTCTGACGGCACGCCATTACGTCTGAATGATCGCCAAAGATGGATAATGCCTGGCATGCGAGCGATCTTGCTGAGACGTGGAAAACGGTCGGCGTAAGTTCGCCGGCGATTTTGTACATATTTGGAATCATGAGCAGCAAACCCTGCGACGCGGTGAACGTCGTGGTTAAAGCGCCTGCTGCAAGAGCGCCGTGAACAGCGCCAGCCGCTCCGGCTTCGGACTGCATTTCCGTTACGCTGGGAATCGTGCCCCAGATGTTGACCTGCCCTGCCGCTGTCTTTGCGTCCGAGATTTCACCCATAACGGAACTGGGCGTAATCGGATAAATCGCAATAACTTCGTTCGTGGCGTGTGCCACGTGAGCGGCCGCGGTGTTGCCGTCAATCATAACTTTGTTCGACTTCATTATGTACTCCTAAAGTATAAATATTGTAAATATTTAATAAATGCAGATTTCGGGCTGTTAAACCGAACCTGCGACCGTAGCCTGTTAAGCAGCTTTGTTAGCGATTCTACCAGGCGTGATTTTGAATATTGATATAAGACTGTCCACAGTCTCTGTAATTCAAAAATTTAGAATGTTTATTCTATACGTATCGAAATAATTCGCAAATGATTTTTTTTAACAAAATTCCGCAGTTTTCTAATCTTTTCAGACAGATTTATCGCTGCGTGGTTAGCCCTGCCATCACTATGGCAGGGTCAGTAATTATTCACCATTTACCCGACCTCGTCATAGTGATGACGAGGCTAACCTTGTTGATTATGTTTTTGAACATAATCAATTTTGATATTTAATTCTTTTCATTAAAACAAAAACGTTTATCAAATCCTTTTCGAGGCCGGGCATTAAACCTGCGCAAGTTCAAAAAATTTCCGCTTGCGCGAAATTAAGCTGCGAAAAACCCTGCAATGACTTTTGAAAAAGATTGCTTTAATTATGGTGTGATACGATTTCTACCCCCCACGGGTAAAAAAGATTTTAAGCCTCGGCGGTTTCAAGTTCCCTGATGTCAATTTCCATAAGATGGTCGAGATACTGGGTCAATTCGGTAACAGAAAAACGAGCCAGGAATTCCGGCTTTGCGCTTTTGTTTATCTGACAGATGAAGTCGATTATTTCCCGTTTACTCATGATCCTATTCTCCGAATTAGTTGCTAAATTTGATAAAATTAATATCGGAACAAATGGGCAAGATTCTTTAACCCTTTAGAAAAAAGAACTTACAACGCCCTATAACTAAAACCACAACATATCGAAGAAAAATAAAATTTTTACATTATATAGTTGCACTTTCCAGACAACATAGTATTATAACGCCTGTTGTCCTATAATATACCGTTTCGGCGGGCAGCAAGGCTTATATTATAATTTTGCAATTATTTTCATATTTTTTTGATCATTTTATATTTTGCCCGCAGGTCTCTGGATAGTTTCAGCGTAAATATATCTGAATGTATGAACTTGCTGATAATCTGTATAACCAGACTGTAGGCCCTGATAAACCCAAATTTAAACTGTGGACATCTGCCGGTATTCTTTTAACTTACAAGTGCCCTGCCGCTTGTGATTTTTGCTACTACAGATGCAACCCCAAAAAAGGCGGGCTGTTAGCGGTCGAAGATGCTCTTGCGGCCTGGGAAAGTCTGATTAAGCTTTCGGGCAAATCCGCCAAGGTTCATTTGACGGGCGGTGAGCCTTTTTTGTACTGGACGCATCTTGCCGAAATTCTTGAGAAAGCTCAAAGACTCGGTTTAGGGTCGGTCGATATGATAGAAACTAACGCGTTCTGGGCAGATTCTAAAGACTTGGTGATTGAGCGAGTAAAGTACCTTGACAGTCACAATGTCAACAAATTGAAAATCAGTTATGACCCGTTTCACGCGGAATTCGTGGAATATAAGAAAGTCAAACTGCTTGCGGATACGGCGGCTGAAATACTTGGCGGCAACCGGGTCATGGTACGCTGGCAGGATTATATGGAAAAGGACATGGATGTGATGAATATGACAGAAGACCAGAAAATCGCCCTCTTCACGGAGTCGATAAAACGTCATCCCTGTCGATTCAACGGTCATGCAGCCGGCAGATTAGCCGAGATTTTCTCAGACAAAGACCTCACCCAAATATCAAACAAAAATTGCAGCGGCTCATTTCTTTCATCAAAAGGCGTTCATATCGACCCTTACGGAAACGTTTTTTGTGGGACATGCAGCGGGATAATAATAGGAAATATCCGAAAAATACCGCTCGAAGAGATTTGGCGGACATTTAATCCGAGCAAATTGGATGTTATAGGCGTATTATTCAGGGAAGGACCCGCGGACTCACTTCTTGAAAAAGCAGTTAATCACGGTTACAAAAAACGCCGATTATATTCTGGTAAGTGTCATTTATGTACGGATTTACGTCAGTTTTTCTTTGACACAGGTATAAACGGGTCGACAATAGGCCCGCAGGAATGCTATAAATAAGTTTGGAAGTATAATGAGCGAAACGAATTACGATTCAATTTTTGGCAGGATGGCTCTTGAACAGGGTTTTTGCACTGAAGAGGAACTTGTCTATTGCAAGAAGCAGCTTAAGGACCGAGCCAAGGAAAATCCGGCCACTCTTGAGCAGGTATTGATATCAAATCGTTTCATCACGCCCAACCAGGCAAAGAGGCTAAAGCAAGTTTCAAAAGAGAGCACAAAAGAGGGTAAAGACGCGGCAGAGCAGATTCCCGGCTACAAAATCCTGGGCAAACTCGGCGCCGGCGCTATGGCAATTGTGTACAAAGGCAAACAGATGAGCCTCGACCGAATCGTGGCTATAAAAATATTGCCTCGCAGGTTCAGCGAAAATCCGGATTATGTAAAGCGATTCTATAAAGAGGGAAAAGCGGCCGCGAAACTGAACCATAATAATATTGTCGGCGCGTATGACGTCGGCGAGGCAGGCGGCTACCATTATTTTGTAATGGAATATGTGGAAGGCAAGACGCTTTATGAAGACCTTGCCAAGGGCAAAATCTTTTCCGAACAGGAAGCAGTCGCGATAACCGCGCAAGTTGCAAGCGCGTTGGCTCACGCTCATGCGCGAGGACTGATTCACCGTGACGTAAAACCGAAGAACATAATGATAAACAGCGCCGGGATTGTGAAACTTGCAGACCTCGGTTTGGCGCGAGACGCATCGGATATCGAACTGGCAAAAAGCGAGGCGGGAAAGGCGTTTGGAACGCCCTATTATATTTCTCCAGAGCAAATCAGGGGCGAAATCGATATTGACGGCAGGTGCGACATTTATTCGCTGGGCGCAACTTTTTATCATATGGTAACCGGCAGAGTGCCTTTCGAAGCGACGACGCCATCGGAAGTAATGCGAAAACATTTGAAGGAGCCTCTTGTTCCTCCAGACCATATCAATACAACACTTTCGGCGGGCGCATCAGAAGTAATAGAAATGATGCTTGCCAAAAAGAAGGAAGACCGATACGCATCGGCTGAGGAATTGCTTACAGACCTTGAAAATATCCGCAGAGGCGAACCGCCGCTGAGGGCAAGACGCAAATTTAATATTTCAGACCTTCAGCAACTTCAGGATGGGCAGTCGATAGAAACCGAAGAAGAATTCGATCAGCAGGATACGGTCAGCAGGTACAAGGTACTTGTAGTGATTCTGAGTTCCGTAATCGCAGTACTTGTTTTGCTTGTCATATTCCTTTTTGCGTCGAAGTAAATGGGGCGAATATGACAAAAGGCGGCGCTCATTTTACCTCACAGGAACTTGCGCTTGTTTTAAGCCATTACGATATCGGAATCATTCAGCAAATAAGACCTCTTGTCGCGGGCAGCAAACGTTCGCCGAAACAAGTTATCGTATCGGATAAAGGCAAATACCTGATAAAGAGGCGTGCAAGAGGCAAAGACGACCGAAGCCGAATCGAATTTGCCCATAGCATTCAGAGCGTTCTTTCAGAAAAGAAATTTCCTGTTTCAAAACTGATTACGACTCGCGACAGCAACAGCACATTTCTCGAAATAGAAAATCACATTTATGAACTTTTTGAATTCGCAACTGGCGTGAGGTTCGACGGAAAAACAGAATCTGTAGAGAACGCGGGTTTGATGCTGGCGAAATTTCACAGTTATTTGAGGGATTGTTCTTTGCGGCCGACAGAGCAAAGGGGCTGTTTTCACGACAGCAAATCTGTTCGGGGACATTTGAAAAAAATCAGCTCTGACAACAATGGCGATACGCACAAGACTTCGTCTTCGCTGATGACTATATACAATAAAGCGAGCACAAACGTTAATCAAACCGGATTCGACAAATGGCCTTGTATGATAGTTCACGGGGACTGGCATCCGGGGAATATGCTTTTTTCAGGAGGGAAGATTTCGGCCGTTCTTGATTTCGATTCGCTGAACTCGGCTCCAATCATAACGGATATCGCAAACGGCGCGCTTCAATTTTCGATAGTCGCAGGCAGGCCCGATCCCGCCCAATGGCCGGACTTTCTCAACCAGGAAAACTATGTAAACTTTATTAAGGGATACTGCGGCAAAATCAAGCTGGACAAAACTAATTTGCGGATACTTGCCGATTTGATGATAGAAACTCTGATTGCCGAGGCGGTACTTCCGATAGCGGCTACAGGGTCTTTTTCGAATTTTTCGGGAGCGGATTTTCTAAGTATGATTCATCGCAAATGCGTGTGGATTGACAGCAATCGAAATGAGCTTTATGCGGAAGTAAAGAAAAATCTGTAAACATCACTAATAATTCGAAGAGTTGAGATCCCAATGGGATGACAGATGTTGATTATTCTTGACAAAGCCTGTTCAAGTCGCTGATTGTCAAGTCGCTGACGGAATTAATAATCAAATCAGCATCTTCCAATTCATTGGCGGGGTAACTATTTGTAACGCCGATGATTTTCATTCCGGCTTTTTTTGCGGCGGCGATTCCCCAGTGCGAATCCTCGATGACGATGCACTGCGACGGCAGAATCTTCGTATCGAATTTTTCATTAATGTTATTCAAAGCCTTGATGTAGCCTTCGGGGTCGGGCTTGCCTTTTTCGACGTCATCGGCGGAAACAATCACATCGAAAAATTCACGAAAGCCGGAATTTTCGAGCATCAGTTCAATATCGTCTGATGAAGCGCCGGAGTAGATACCGATTTTGATTCCTCCGGTTTTGAGCATTTTGATAAACTGCGGAATGCCTTTTATCAGGTGGTCTGCCTGGCGGATAATCTGCTCGAAGAAAATGGCTTTCTGTTCAATCAGCTTTTCAATTTCGGAATCGTTCAGGCCAAGGCTGTATTTTTCATTGATCGCCTGGAACATCTGGAAATCGGTGTAACCGAGAAATTCGGAGTAATACTGATTGCGGTCGAGCTGAACCGAAAATTTTTCGACAGTCTTATTCGTGGCTGCGAAATGGGACGGCTCGGAATCAGAAATTACTCCGTCAAAGTCGAATATAACAGCTTTTAGATTGTTCAAAATTAATCTTTCCATAGCAATAGAAAACTACCGCTCCCTAACAGTCGCGGCTCTGATACGACGAACGCTACTTCTCGGTAGGAACGGGGCCTGCAAGGGCTTCATATTGTTCGAGCGAAGATACGTTTCCGCTGTGAATCGATTCGATAAGCGATTTGATCAGCGAGTTATTTCTTGTTATGTATCTGCGAGCAATCATTTCCTTGCGTTTTTTCATGCTGATTTTCTTCTGGCCGTTGTCGCCGGGAGCAGTTTCGACTTCCATATCGAATTTGCTGCCTGCCTGCTGGCAGAATAAATATCCGCAAATGATGCAAATCGCAATATCGACAAGCTCTCTGCCGTGGAGATCCATGTACTCAACGCCTTTGTCCTTGATGAACGTAACTGCATTGAGCATAGCTTCGGTATTCTGTTTGAGGGTGTCGAGCAAATCCTGAAGCTGCGGTTCGTAATTCGCAGCGGCAAGTTCTGTGATATATTTTTCAGCGGTACCGCTGCAAACGCCTCGAACTGCGGCGACAACCTGAAGCTGGCTTGTGCCTTCGTAAATTGTTGTGATGCGCGCGTCTCTTGCGAGCCTTTCGCAGGGATAGTCACGCATAAAACCGCTGCCGCCGAGAACCTGGATTGAATTGTAGGTGACGCGGTTGCTCATTTCGGAGCTGTAGTATTTCGTCATCGGAGTAAGCATACCGGCGTATCGGCCGTAGCGTCTGGACGCGTCTTTTAATTTTTTCAACTGCTCTTTGTCGGCAGGAGGATCAAACTCGAGTTTTTTCTGGTAGCCTATATCATAATCGACCACCCTGCTTGTTTCATAGAGAAGCGCACGTGCGGTTTCGATTTCGAGTTTCATATCGATGACCAAGTCGCGAACAGCGGGCAATTTTTCGATTGCGACTCCGAACTGTTTTCTGCTTGCGGCATAATCTCTGGCGATCCTGTAGGCGGCTTCCGCGATACCGAGCGACTGGCCGGATATGCCGATTCTTGCGCCGTTCATAAGGCTCATAACATAAGGAGCAAGTCCTCTTCTTCTTTCGCCGATAAGCTCGCATGGAGTATTATCGAAAAAGAGTTCGCAGGTTGGCGAGCCGTGAATACCGAGTTTGTCTTCTGTTCTGCGGACGTGAACTGTGGGGCCTCTGTCGCAAACGAAAAGGCTCAGGCCGAGACCGCCTGATCTGTCGGGTTCGCTTCTTGCGAGGACGAGCAGCACTTCGCCGCAGCCGTTTGTGATGAAACGTTTTACGCCGTTGAGATACCAGTTGCCTTTGTCGTCCTGATAGGCTTTGAGTTTGCAGCTTTGCAGGTCGCTTCCGGCGTCGGGTTCTGTGAGAACCATCGCGCCAGTAACTTTGCCCGATGCAAAATCGTGCAGATATTTCTGCTTGATTTCTTCGGATGCGAAAGCGTTGATTGTTTCGGCGATTCCCTGCAGGCCGAAAATATTCATCAGCGAAGCATCGGCGCGGGAAACCATTTCAATCGCGATCGAGTAAACGAGATTCGGGAAGTTCAAGCCGCCGAACCTGTGCGGAAGCGTGAAACCCATCACATGCGCCTTTGCGAGCATATCGAGCGATTCTTTTATGCCGTCGGCATATTTAACTTTGCCGTCTTCGCAAAGATGACTGCCTTGTCGGTCGATGCCTTCGCTGCGCGGCCAGATGAAATCTCCGCTGAGTTTTCCAATCGCATCGAGAACGAGTTCGTAGTTTTCGGCTGCTTCAGCGGCATTGGCCGGCGCGTGGTCGAAATCCTTCGCGAACTTGAAACCCTCTTCGATGACATCGGCAACACCGGCGATGTCCATATGTTTGAAAAGAAACAGAATATCTTCATTATCTTTATAGAAATTTGCCATCTTTATACTCTCGCTTTAATAGCTTTAATCATTTTTGGAACAATGTCATTAAGGTCGCCGACGATTTTATAATGCGCAACGTCGAAGATAGGCGCCTGCGGGTCACTGTTAATAGCGATAATCTTCTGACTTTCGGCCATTCCTGCCTGGTGCTGAATAGCGCCGCTGATACCGATCGCGATATAAAGGCTCGGCCGAACAGTAGTTCCTGTCTGACCAACCTGGTAATCGCGGTCGATGAAACCCAAATCGACAGCCGCTCTTGTAGCTCCGGGCGCAGCGCCGAGCGAATTTGCGAGGTCCCAGATGAGACGGAAGTTTTCTTTGCTTCCGACACCAGCGCCGCCAGCGACTACAATTCTCGAAGCCTTTAGATTGACCTTTTTGGGCTGCCTGTGTTCGCGAAGGATTTCTATCGGCAGTTCTTCTTTGCCAATCTGAATCTGTTCTTCGACGATCTCGCCTTTTCTTGTGACAACCGGTTCGGGCATCGGCATTACGCCTTCGCGAACGGTGGCCATCTGCGGCCAGCGGTCATAATTAATGATTGTGGCGATGATGTTTCCGCCGAAAGCGGGCCTGATTTGCAGAAGAAGATTGTTGTAAGTCTTGCCTTCTGATTTATTCTCGTGATCGCCAATCTGCAAATCTGTGCAGTCGGCGGTAAGGCCTGCTTTAACAGCGCTGGCGACGCGCGGAGCCAAATCTCTTCCGCACGAAGAAGCGCCGTAAATCATAATCTGGGGCTGATATTTATGAACAAGGTCGTAAATGACTTTGCTGTAACTGTTAGTTTGATAATGGCCGAGCAACGGATGCTGGACGACATAAACTTTGTCGGCTCCGTAATGAACGAGCTTTTGCGCCAGGCCTTTAATGTTGTCGCCGATGAGGACGGCGCCGACTTTAACGCCGAGCTGGTCGCCGAGCATCCTTGCCCTTCCGAGCAGTTCAAGGCCGATGTCCTCAAGTTTACCTTCGTGCTGTTCGGCAAAGACCCATACTTCACCTTTGGGATTAACTGAAATCATAGAACCATCCTGAATATTAACTAATAGTCTTATCTGTAATCAATTCGTGAATCATATCTGTAATGCCCTGCTCACTGGCTTCGACAGTTTTGCTTTCGCGAGCGGTAAGAACAACGCTTTGAATGCGATGGACTTTTGTAGGAGAGCCGTCTCTGCCGCACCATTGCATATCGGCCTGGAGCTCGTTGAGGTCCCACTGTTTAATGAGCAGGCCCTGCTTCGCGAGCTCGGCAATTTTCATATCGGCAAGCTGCTTGAGTTCGGCGTCAGATGCGTTTGGATTTTCTTTTTTAAGCTGCATCTGAATTTCGATCGGCGTTCTTGCCTTTTTGTATTTCATCAGTTTTATTGCAACGGGTACTCGCGGTTCGTTTGCTTCATCGATGACTGTCATAAGCACGGGGAGTTTGCATTTAATTTCCTGCCAGCCGTTGCCGATGTTTCTGCGAGCGGAAAGATGACGATTTTCCATCGTCAAGAGCTCTTCGATATAAGTGACCTGCGGGATGCCGAGCTTTTCGGCCATTTGCGGACCAACCTGCGCGGTGTCGCCGTCGATAGCCTGTCTTCCGCAGAGAACGATATCGTAATCAAGCTTTTTGACGGCACAGCTTAAAATATAGCTTGTGGCCAGCGTATCGCTTGCGGCTGCTTTTCTGTCAGTGATAAGAATCGCATCGTCTGCGCCGCGGTAGAGCGCTTCGCGGAGGACTGTGCTTGCGGCGGGCAGTCCCATTGTAATTACGGTGACTTTTCCGCCGAATTTGTCTTTGATATCGAGCGCAAGTTCGAGGGCGTTCAGGTCTTCGGGGTTAAAAACGGCCGGTAAAGCGCCTCTGTTGACGGTGCCGTCGGCATTCATCGCTTCGCCGGTGATTCGCTTGGTGTCGGGCACCTGTTTAATTGCTACAACACAGTTATAAGCCAAAATTTACCTCCTTGTATAAGGAATTATTATCTTTGTTACCGTATAGGCTTTTTTTGAAGCCTAATAAAGACCGGATAGTTTAGCTAAATTAGAAAATATGTCAACTCTAAATCCCAAAAGACAAATGCGACATAAATCAACTACAAACTCCGGCGACGATTTGCAGATTATACCTAAAAAAAATATCCTCTTATTTTATGAGGCATCTCTAAAACGACTCCTGACACCATTTATATCTTTTATTTACAAATAGTTATAACTGAAACTTCTTAAAAACGACTCCTGGCACCGTTTTCGTTTTGCCGTTTTGGGGATCGTTTTGGTTTTGGGGCGTTTTCTAAGTGACTTTATTTAACGGGCATAATACCGATGCCTTCGCCGAGGACGGCGTTTGCAATTCCAGCCTTAATATCGTATTCAATGGCATTAGCAAAGACGCCATTGAGCATACACGGCATTTCTTCAGAGCCGGTGACAGTCATATACTCCTCCGACGCATGGTAAACCAACTCCCTGCCGGCAAATTCGTTGCCGCCCTGCTCGTGATAGACGATACCGCCGCTTGCGACGAGCTTCTTCAACTCATTTCTGCCGGCGACAGGCTCATAATAATCAATGTCAACCTGTTTGGTATCAATGGTAGTTCTGGGGCCGTAGCCGTTTTCGAGAACGGGCAGATAGCCGACGTGTATTCCGGAAGTGTCATCGCTTGTTGCGCGAACGTGCATTGAATTCGTATCCCAGACCAGTTTAGTGAATCCTTCGACAAGAGTAAAGCAGGGTTTGTCGAGTTTGTCGCCTTTGGATGAGCGACGCTGATTATCGGCGGTGCTTCTGTATTCGATTTTGCCTTTGCCGGAAGCGATTATCTCTTCTGTCAGGCGGTCATAATCGATCCTTTCGGATTTGAGCCGAGCGTGACTGAGTTTTGTTTTGTCAACGGTTTTGACCGATTCGAGCCTGACGCCGGGGCCGAGAATCGAGATGTGCGATATATCGGAGGACGCCCCATCATCTTCGCCCTTCTGGGTCTGCGACAGGTCGGCGACGAGTTTGGTTCCGAAGAAAGTATTCTGCTCTTCGAACTCATCGGTCTGCCTTACGAAGACGCCTTTTACGTCACCGAAGAAAACGGCCTGATTGTCAGGAATAGAGAAACTTGCGCCGTCTCGGGCGCCGATAATGAACGGAACTTTTTGCTTTTGTGTACCGGTCTTAACCTGAGGATAGAAAACAAGCTCGACTTTGCCGTTCGCATCGGCGATTTCGGTTTCGACATTGTATTTTATTTTCTGGGCAATCAGCAGGTTTCTCCGGCCTAACTCATTTTTGACTGAGTTACTTAACTGATGAAAACCTTTGTAAACAGCCGGTTTGATTTCTTCGAATTCTTTAGCGTTCAGAGGCCTGATTATCATGGGGCCGTCGCAGGTTACAGTGGCTATAATACCGTTAGATTGTTTGTCCCTTTTTTGCTTAAGTCTGGTATTTTTTGCGATACCATCAGTTTTTGAGTCATTGTTTTCAGCCGATGTTTTTTCTGCGTTTTGCGGTTCATCTTTTTCAATTTTTTCTTTATCTTTCTTTTGCGCGAACATCAGGTTTGTGACGGCAATCTCGTCTGCCATTACAACTTCTTCTTCATATTCGATTTTTACATTTTCTCTGAAGAGGCAAATATAATCTTCTTTTATAGTTGTGTCATCCGGCTCCTTCTCATCCGATGACGCTGTTGCCGTTTCAGCGGGCTCATTTGCCGAAGCTGCGGCCGCTGTTTTATTCGGTTCGTTTTCAATTTCGGAAGCCGCTATTTCCTCGCTTTTAACCGCTTCTTTGATGTTGAGGTAATCGACTTTTTTAATCTTGAGGAACTCAAGCCTGCTTTTTGCGCTGTTGTAGACAATTTCCATACCTTTGCCGGCGAGTTCTGCTTCACGTGAAACAAAATTGATATTGTCCTTAGACCAAAGCATAGAACGGTCGCTGTCGAAAGCGACTTCGTCAAGATAGATATAGCTGTCTGACCTTTTGCCCTGCCCGTGAATGTGAACAACAACATTGCCTTTCATAATGGCTTGTTTGGCGGAAGGTTTTGCTCCCTCGAGATTTTCAACTTCTACCAGCCCCGAATCGGCCTTTATGTCGCAGCGGATGTTCTCCTGATAGACGTTCATAAAAGGTTTTTCGAGCTGCCATTCGTCGCCGGTCATATGCAAAACTTTTTCAAAGCCAATGACACGTTCGAGTTTTCTTGTTTTTGGGTTGACGGTTTCGAAGCGTGCTTCGCCGATCCAGCCGACTTTCGCTTCTCCGATTCGACCTGCGTTGGAGTCGGCAGGAATTTCATTG
>JAKJEQ010000051.1:12798-13026 GCA_022705345.1 Planctomycetota bacterium
AAATTCGCACGTTCTCGAAATCGCCGAAGAATTTGTACATAAAGAACGCGGCGATAACTACGCACGTGGATATAAGCCAGATTTTAAATTTCCTGCTTCGAATCATACAAGATACCGTTCCATAAGGGCATCCCATTGCCCGGTATTTTTCAGGATATATTCAATAACTTCTCTGACAGCACCCGCGCCGCCTGTTCGGGAAGTTATATAATGCGCAGCGTGTTTCAA
>JAKJEQ010000052.1 GCA_022705345.1 Planctomycetota bacterium
GATATAATGACAATCCGAGAGCATTTCGGCAAGCTCGAAGGAATAAAAATCGCTTACATCGGCGACGGCAACAATGTCGCTCGCTCTTTGGCGTTCGGTTGCGCAAAACTGAAAATGAAAATCTCAATCGCTTCACCAAAAGGCTACGAGCTTGACAAAGCCTCCATTGAAAAGACCAACGAAATCGCTTCCGGCACAACAGCTCAAATCGCAAGCCCGCAGGATGCCGTCAAAAATGCCGACGTGATTTATACAGACACATGGGTCAGCATGGGACAGGAATCTGAAAAAGCAAAACGACTTGCCGATTTCCAGGGCTTCGCAGTAGATTCAAAACTTATGTCGCTTGCGCCAAAGGCAAAAATAATGCACTGCCTGCCCGCATACCGAGGCTATGAAATTTCCGATGAAGCGATGGAATCAGAAAATTCAATCGTCTTCGATGAAGCAGAAAATCGCCTGCATTTCCAGCGAGCTCTTCTTAAAAAACTTTTAAGTTAAATTAAACAGTGTAAATCCGTGTTAATCCGTGTCGAACAAAACTGTGTGAATCGGTGTCTTCGATGAAGATTCTTGTCGCCACAACTAACCCTGGCAAGCTGAAAGAAATTTCAGAAATGCTTGATTTCGATATTGAATGGAAAAGCCTCGCCGATTTTCCGGATATTAAGGAAGTCGAAGAAGACGGCAAAACTTTCGCCGAGAATGCTCAGAAAAAAGCCCTCGGCTATGCCAAACAAACCGGCCTTTGGACTCTTGCGGATGATTCAGGACTTGTTGTCGATGCTCTCGGCGGTCTCCCCGGCGTCAACAGCGCTCGATTCAGCGGTCAGAGCCGCGACAATTCCCATCCGAGCCGCGACAGTAATGGAGCGGTCGTCAATAGAGATTTGATCGACCACAAAAACATGGCTAAACTTTTATCGCTGATGGAAAATATTCCGGATGAAAAAAGGACGGCAAGATTTGCGTGCTGTCTGTGCCTCGCTGCTCCCGACAAAATCCTGGCCGAAACTTCAGGCTCTCTCCAGGGCACAATCATCAGAAAAGAGCAGGGCACAAACGGTTTTGGATACGATCCGATCTTTTACATTCCGGGCCTAAAAAAAACTGTCGCCCAACTTGATTCCGAACAAAAAAATAATATTTCCCATCGCGGCCGGGCTATTGAAAAATTAAAGCCAATCCTCAGACAATTAATATCCACATAAGTCCGTGTCAGTCAGTGTTATTTTTAAGTCAGTGTCCGTCAGTGTAAAAAGAAATGGCACTTTCCCTTTGCTCGGAAAATGCCATTCCTGCCGTGAACCCCCTTTCTTCACGCACTAAAAAAGGTTAGTAGTACGGAAAAGGATACGAATACGGGTAAGGTCCATATGGTGTCTGATAAGGTCCGGTATTACCCGTATTTGCGTAAATAGCGAGAAGAATCATGGTGATTAGTAAAGCGCTTATAATCAATGTCGCCCAAAAAGCTTCACTATGTATCATTTTTTCGAAGACATCCGCGATATTTTGCTCAAAACGGTGCAGCTTGGTATTCCAGTTTTTGTATCCGTGTATAGCATCCATATTCGTATCTCCTTTCTTACAATTTGTACGTATATTACTGATAAAGCGTTCACTTAATAAAAAGGTAGAAAAAAACTTTTTCTTGACATAATCTGTTTAAATCTGTATTTCTCCTTATCTATGGTAAAAAAAACGAATTCAAAAGAAGCATCAGGTAAAAATCTTGTTATCGTCGAATCACCGGCCAAAGCCAAAACTATAAATAAATATTTAGGAAGCGATTTCCTCGTCCACGCTTCCATGGGCCACGTCAGAGATCTCCCCTCAAAAGGAATCAGCGTTGATATCGAAAACAATTTCGAGCCGCAGTACGAGATTACTCCGGGAAGAAAAAAACTCGTCGGCACACTAAAAGCCGCCGCCAAAAATTGCAAATCGCTCTTTCTCGCAACTGACCTTGACCGCGAAGGAGAGGCCATCGCATGGCATCTTTCCCAGACCCTCGGCGTTCCGGATGAAAAAACTAACCGTGTAATTTTTAACGAAATTACTAAAAAAGCAATCGAGCAGGCATTCGCGAAACCCGGCAAAATCGATATGGACAAGGTCATGGCCCAGCAGGCGAGAAGGATTCTCGACCGTATCGTCGGATACCAGATTAGTCCGCTGCTCTGGAAAAAAGTCGCACGCGGTTTGTCGGCTGGCCGTGTCCAGTCCGTCGCAGTGAAAATGATCGTTGACCGCGAGCGAGAAATTCGAGCATTTGTCCCAGTCGAATATTGGCTTATCCCCGCTGTCTTTACAAGCTTGCTCGACAAGCAAAAAATTTATTCCGAAAATTGGCTGCAGTTCATTGAGGATGGTTCAGAGCCGCGACCGTCAGGGAGCGGTACGCGAGGCCCCACAATCGCTAAACAGCAGGACTGGCTCGCAGAACACAGCTCCTTCAAAGCCGAACTTGCCAACGTCGCTGGAAAACCTTTCGCAACCGACAACGCCGACGATGCGAACAAAATTCACCAGGCCCTAAGCGCCGCTGATTTTACCGTCACAGATGTACAGGTAAAAAGTTCCAGCTCCCGTCCCGCTCCTCCGTTTATTACTTCCACTCTTCAGCAGGCCGCATCGAACCGTCTCGGCTTCAACACCAAGCGAACAATGCGCATCGCTCAGCAGTTATACGAAGGTATCGACCTCGGCTCGATGGGGGCGCTCGGCTTGATTACTTATATGCGTACCGACAGCACGCACATATCGCCCGAAGCGATTAACGATTCCAGAAGACACATCGCCAATAACATCGGGCAAAATTACTTACCCGAAAAACCGAACTACTACGCCTCCGGCAAAGGCGCTCAGCAGGCACACGAAGCTATCAGGCCGACAGACGTTGACATCGTCCCAGAACAGATTCAGGATGTGCTCACAGAAGAGCAGTTCAAATTATATCAGCTTATCTGGCGACGCTTCATCGCTTCGCAAATGGCCGCCGCACGGTGGGACACTACAACACTTGAAATTTCCGCCGATACCACCATCGGCAAATGCACATACAAAGCGCAGGGCCGTGTCCTCGTTTTCGACGGTTTCACAAAGGTCTGGTACTCCGGTTCACCTGACCAGCAGCTCCCGAAATTACAGCAGGGCGACAAAGTTGCTCCTATCGAAATTAAATCCGAGCAGCATTTCACAAAACCGCCCGCCCGCTATAACGAAGCCTCCCTCGTAAAAGCCCTCGAAAAGGAAGGCATCGGCCGTCCAAGTACCTACGCTTCGATCATCAGCACGATTCAGGATCGAGGCTACGTCGAGCAGCTCGAAAAACAATTCCATCCCACAGATGTCGGCGAAGTTGTCACAGACAAGCTCAGCGAATTCTTCCCGAAAATTATGGACATGGCCTTCACTCGCTACATGGAAGAGCAGCTCGACAAAATCGAAGAGCAGCACCTCGATTGGATCGCTGTCCTCGATGAATTCTACGGACCATTCAAAAAAGACCTCGAAACCGCTTCGGAAGAAATGAAACACGCAAAGGCTGAAACTTCGCCAAGCGAATACACCTGCCCCAAATGCGGCAAGCCTTTGGAATACAGGTTCGGCAAAAACGGAAAATTCCTAAGCTGCAGCGTTTATCCCGACTGCAAATTCGCTAGCCCAGTTGACAAAACCGGCAAAATGATCGTCGATGAAGTCACTGAACACAAATGCTCTAACTGCGGAAAACCTATGATCAAAAAGCAAAGTCGCTTCGGACCTTTCCTTGGCTGCTCAGATTATCCGACCTGCAAAACAACTATGAGAATTGATAAGGCTGGCAATGTTTTGCCTCCAAAACCGCCCGCCGAACCCACAGGCCTGAAATGTTATAAATGCCAGACCGGCGAGCTGGTAATTCGTCAGAGCAAAAAGGGCCCGTTCCTCGGCTGCAACAAATTTCCAAGATGCAGAACGATCGTCAGCTTCAAAAAAATCGACGAGTTGAAGGATTTGCAGGCAAAAGGCCAATGGCCGCCGAAGACAATTGATAAAGCAGATGAAATGCTTGGCCGAGCCAAAAAATCCGCAAAAAAGAAAAAAGCCCAACCTTCCGTAAAAGAATAAATTCATAAGCCCCCAACTTCATGTTGGGGGTTCGTTCTTCATACTGCCCATAACGCTTATACGTCATTGCGAGGCCGCAGCCGAAGCAATCTCAATTTTTCTGCCGCCCAAACCATTCACAACGCATCCGAGCCGCGACAGTAATGGAGCGGTAATCGGTTCCCCGTCATCTTAGATTTGCCGATAGGAAAGCTGATGACGGGGTTTTGCTGTGCCGCCCAAACCATTCGCAATTCGTTTAGCATTTAGCCCTGCCAACACCTTGGCAGGGTTCGTTTTCTCAAATATGAAATTCCAAATCTTAAATTCACTTAAGCGGCTTGTCCTCCATATCTTTGGCGTAAGCCATCCTGTTAATAGCGAAGGATGGAAGTAGCATGCCTGCCCTCTGTCATCCTGAGCGAAGCGCAGCGGAGTCGAAGGATCCGGCCTCCATAAAAAATCAACGCTGAAAAATACCACCTGATATCAGTCAGCGTTTTTAAAGAAATTTAATCGGGGCCTGACCTTATTTTAAATTTTGATATTCGTTTTATGCCTGCCCCGTTAAATTTCTTTAACGGTTTTCAGTCGCCAATATGATTTTTGGAAAGCTTGCTGTTATCTAAATTTGATGATATTTAAAGAAATTTAATCGGGGTTCATTCTTTTTTTTGTCATTGCGAGGAGTTCAGCGTAGCTGTAGCGAAGCAGGACGACGCGGCAATCTCAATCTATCTGACGCATTGTGCTAAAAAGTGACGTAGGGATGAACCTGCCTGCTTGTCCTCCGTAGCCTTGCCGACCTGTCCTCCGTATCTTTGGCGTAAGCCATCTAAACAACAGCCAAGCGGTTGTGTTCACCTCACAAAACAAGGCGGCATGCAACAATCGCCCAAAATCGCACGGTATTGTGATGTGTTGTGTTCACCTCACAAAACAAGGCGGCATGCAACTTGGGCAAGTATCTGTTTCAGTAGACGATTGTTGTGTTCACCTCACAAAACAAGGCGGCATGCAACTTTGGACCTGAAGCTGGTGTTTATCGTATCGTTGTGTTCACCTCACAAAACAAGGCGGCATGCAACTGAAGTTTTGCAACATTGTATTCCGCCTTGCCTTGGGGTAATTAATAGAGTAAAAAAACAGGCTTCTTTCAAAAATTTGAACAGCCATTTTGGCGTTTTTTTCTCACCTTAGGGCATTTCCTGCTAATATAACAGTATCGAAATAATCGACACAACATACCCCGGACTAAACGTCCTTATTATTAACTTTTTTTATGCCGCCTTTGGCAATATTTAGAGCTGCATTATAATCTGCGTTTGCTTCAAAACCACATTTTTTTTTCGGATTCAAACATACAAATTTAGATTGTTTCCGATTATTTGCATCTGTATAACCACATTGACTGCATGTCTGTGAAGTATAGGCCGGTGGTATATATTTGACCGCTATATTTTCCAACTTCGCTTTATACTCTATCATGGATTGAAGTTGCTGATAACCCCAGAATCTTCTAATTTTCTTTTTTTCTTCCGATTCCTCCTGATTTTGACCAAATCTCTTCAGGTCTTCCATTATTATTTTTGATGCCCGGTTTTTCAAAGCGAACTTTATTACTTCCTTGCTGATTTTATGATGGAATGTATGCATATATCTGTGTTCGAAGTCCTGTGCCTTGAATATTGCGCGATCAACTTTTTGCCTGCCGTGCATGCCGCTGGATGATATATAATTTTTTTGCCGTTGTCTCTGGTCTTTTTGCATTCTAAATCTTGTTAATAGAACACTGCTTCCTATATATGCTCTGCCGTAACCCTTATTAACCGCACATACTGCCGGAATATTTATGCCGCAGTCAACTCCTATCGAAATATCATCAAATAAATTGTTTTCTTTTTCTGGTTCATTGACACACAGAAGCAAAAACCATTTTTTTTCTTTTTTTATAAATTTACTGTCGCAGAACTTAGATTGACCATTTAATATTCTGTCAACTACAACTTGGTTTCCGCTTTTGTCACGGCCGAAATACACTTCCAGTTTTATTCCTTTAAGCCATTCTAAAATATATTTATTATTTTGCTTGGTGATCTTGGTAGTTTGGCTTCGTACAGGTATCCATCCGTTATTATAAGTTCGCAGGCTCCTTTCGCCTTTAAGCAAGCCGTTCTTTAAATCATTACAAAAATCTTTATACGCAATGTTTAATGTGTCATCCGTAATGCGTGACGGAATCTCTAAGTGTTTGGGTCGTAATATATGATAAATTGTTTGCTTAAAGCTGTGTTGATATCTTTCTTTGAAATATGCGTCTATGTTTTTGCCTTTTAGGTTATTCGCCATTATTTCCTGCCAATAAACATAAAAGAGCGTTTGTGATTTATTGGCAATGAGCCTGCATGTTCGTAGATAATCCTCAAGAATTTTGTAATGTTCTTTATTAATAGGCCGTATTTGTATTTTTCTGGTTACTATCATCCTAAATTCCTGTGTTCTTCGCTCTTTAAGTCATCCCTAAACACTGGGGACAAATCCTTCTTAAAAATTTCAATTCGATGTTCAGTGTTCAATGTTGCAGCGTTGGACGTTTAAAACTAATCTTCAATCCCTGCCCTGAGCTGTCGAAAGGGCACGTTTTAGTTTTTTGTTTCGATTGACTTGTATCAATCTGTAGTCAAAGTAAAAAGGCGCCCGCAGAAATTTATTTCTTAGTACGGCTTTTGCTTTGAATACAAAAATTATTTAAAAAATTATTTTGAAACAAAAAACTTATTGTTACAAACAATCCGTTTAGTCCGTTTAATCCGCGTAATCCGCGGTTAAAATTTCTTCATGGCCCTTCTTCGCTTCGTGGTGCAAATTCGTTCGTTCGGAGCCTGCCCCACGAAAGTGGGGGTTCTACCTTCTCCATTCTACCTCCTAACCAAAACCATTCCACTAAAAATCCCAATATTTTATCGATAATTAAAAGTGTTTTTCGATTTAACAGCAAACAGCTAAATTGAATTCTCCCAAAAGAATCGTTCTTTTTACTAAAGAATTAGTCTTTTTACGAAAGATTCATTTATTTTGCTAAAGAATTATTCTATTAGGAAAAAAATCCGGCCGATTAATAGCGTAAAAACCTCTATTTCGTCTTCATTATTTTTGTTTAACTCTTTTATTCTTAACAAGTTGCAATTTTGGGCCCGCAAAATCGCGCAAGCCCGTTCTGAGCTTGCCGAAGGGTCATTTTTTACATAAGTCCTTTGTTTCTATTTTCTATACCCTAAACCCTGTCCCCTAAACCCAACATATAGTATGTTCAACAATTCTGCGCAAGCGTTTTTTTCGTCAGGATTGCAGGATTGCGCAAGTTTTCACTTTTCCGGCACTTTTTTCTTCTTTTTCGATACTTTTTTCCACCTTTTAAACACTTTTTTTCGCTTTTTCTGTACTTTTTGTTAAAACTAAAAAATTATGTATGTGGTTTGTAGGCAAGAGCTTAGAACGAACGGCTAAAAAAACTTGCATATATTTGTAGGAGGGCTGAGCCGGGCCGTTTTTGGAACCTTACAGCATTCCGGCAGTGAAAAAATTAAAAAATTTTTGTTCCGATTTGTTGCCAATCAAATCATAAAACCTCGTTTTTAGAGGACTAAAGAGGTTTTTGTGTTAAGATAGGCAATATTAACTTGACTTTTTGGCTTTTATTTGCTTTAATGAGCTAAGCATAGGTTTTATTAGGGGTGAAGTTTTACATTCTGTTTTTTTTGGGGCCGTTCAGTAACCCATTGTATTTCATAGACATAGAGAAACTGCGCTTATTATTGAAACGGCGGAAATTGTAAAAAATTTTCTGGGGGAAAATTTATGAAGGTATATGTGGTAATTGTAACTTGTTTGCTGCTATGTATTTGCGGCCTCCTGGGTGCTGCGAATCAGTATTCTGTGCTCGTCCAGGAAAGCCCGGCCGGTGCGGGCGAAATCAAGCCCGGAATTGGCGTCCATTCTTTTGACGACAAGGAAACAGTGGCTCTAAGTACTGTTCCCAAATTGGGTTATCATTTTGTTACCTGGTTAGGCGATGTCCGCGATCCATCTGCGAATCGAACGCAGATGACCATTGACGGCCCGAAAATTGTCATTGCGGTCTTTGAGCGTGATGAATACGAGGCCCTTGCCGCGGCCGGCCCGCAGGTAAGTGTCGGCCCGCAAACACTTTATCCTCGTTATGATACTTACACCAATTCGACTGGTACCATGGATGTGCCGCCTGATGATCCGCCGCCTCCTCCTCCGCCTCCGCCGCCGCCTCCGCCGCCGCCGATTCCGGAGCCTATGACCGCGATTCTCTTGACTACAGGTGGATATTTGTATTGGATTAAAAAAAGAAAAAGTATATAAATCTTTATTGTACCATTACTTGCATTTAGTGCCTGGTCCCCGGATTGCTTACGCAGGTAATGCAGGAACCACATCTTTGTTGGGAGTGAGAAGAGTTAGGCCGGCAGTCTTAACGGGCTGCCGGCCGTTTTTTGTAGCTTAGGCAGATAATTTTAAAAAGATTTATGATCGCCTGAAAACGGCGACTATATTTTCCACTTCAACGACAAACAGCCTGTTGTCGCCTTCAAAATCAACCGGTATCGCCCCTTTAGGATTGAATAAAACCTTATCGTATTGTTTTAAAGGGATTTCCGGCATATTTTCAATTTCCGCGGAAACAGCGACTACTCTGCCGGTAATGGTAGGGATTTCGATATTATCAGGCAGCTTAATGCCGCCTTTTGTTACTTTTTTGTCTTCGTCTTTGCGTATTAATACTCTTTTGCCAATAGGCTCAACAGTTTCTATTGGTTTGATGTCAGAGTTTATTGTTTCTTTTTCCAATGCCATGACTTTACACTTCCAATCTAACAACCATTTTGTGAGTAAAAAAGCATTTTTAACTGAATAAGAGACAAGCGTTTACTTTTATCTTTGATTTACTATTCAGCCGTAACTCTATATAAATTCATACGATATAAGATTATTATTGGTTTGTCCAGTGCTAAATACCCCCATTTAACAGTTATTTCGATGAAAAAAAGGAAATAATTTCCTTTTAGTCTGAAAATGTAAATAATTTTTAATGAAAGAAAGAACAAACTGCCGATTAATAAGTATGATAAAATGAAATCTTCTTCTTCCTCCTCCTGCGAGCAGTTAGCGTTTCTTCACCGGGCGCAACTGCTCGTTTTTTTTAATCCTTTCTATAAATATTTGCAAGTAATTTTCCTGCGTAAAATGAGTAAAACGATTCTCAAATTTGTTATTTATTTCATCTGATAACGGGTTTGCACTATACGCAGATAAGTGCCGAAAACAAATAAACCAGGAATTGACGCAAGTACCAAATTGAAAATCATATAGCCTATCAGAAAATTATATCCGACATACTCATTATCAATAAATAAAACAATCAAGCCAATAGGAGAATATTTTACGAGATGCTCATTATCAAGGACGCCACCCAATATCATAGGCAGTACAATATAAAGACCGACGATAAAGCCGAGGAGAAGGCCTATTTTTTTAATTGAAGGACTTAAAATATTAAACAATTCAAAGATAAATAAAATAAAGAGGTACGCTGAGAAGTAAACGGCGATAGTCATAAAATTGAATTTATCGGCTTTGTTCGATACGAACAGCGCTACAACAGCAAAAATCGCCCATGCGAGGAAAACCGCAATCCATGTAAACATGTTTGATCTGCCAAGCAAAACCGCCTTTAAATTGATATTTGGGGACAGCGACTGTTTTCGGCCAAGAAATTCTATGTAGTCATCGCAAGTTCTTCGAGAGGCAAAAGGAATAATCAAAGCCGGTATAAAAGAGACAACGCCGTAAATATAAATATCGCCGCGGTAAGGCTGATATTTAAGCTGATAGAAAAACAACCCCAAAATAATGATTTCGAAGGTTAGCATAAAGAGAACAGCACCTAAAGGAGTGAAAAGCGGCGAACGCTCATAAGTGAATTTACGGAGCGATCCCTTTATCATCCAGCAGGAATAAAATAAAGCGAATAGAGAAATAAGCAGAAGAACCGGAATCGCAATATTATAAAAATGAATTGCCAGACCTTCCAATTGTTTACCGCTGTCGATAAAATCAATGGCACCAAACAAAAAAGGCAAGCCAAAAATAGCGAGAAGAACAATGACAATTCTTGAGCCGGCCTCATTTTTCCTTATGTTCGGCTGAATAGAACTAAGCAGTCCGCCGGAATTCAGAAAAAACGAAACAGCAATAATCACAACCAAGAGCTGGAACTGGAGCTTTAAATTAAGTTCGCCAATGATGCCGCAGACGAACATCAGGAAGAAATTGATGGCGGCCAAAATGAATACGAAAAGATTTTTGCCAACCAGTATTCCGGCAGTTTTCTGCGCGGGGGTGAGCGGGAGCATTTTGAAAAAATCATAACTGTCTGAAATTATTTCATCTCTTATCGCGGCAGATGAATTGAAAGGCGCCCAGCCGAAAAGAAAAATAACCTGTATGAACAGAAGCTGGAAATAAATATCCTTGAACATTTTTGTGGAAAAGCCGGTGCTTTTTTCGTTAATGATACCCATAAGCAAGAGAATTATTAAGTAGATAGCGATATAAATAAACACCTGTGCGGGGCGCATCGCGCTTAAACGGTATCTTTTAATCAAAGGATTGTTGAACATAAAATATTCCTCTATTGATTGCCTGAAATTTTCATATATAAATCTTCGAGTCCGACCTTTTGCTCTGAAAATTCAATAACTTTGAGACCTGCGGAGACGAGGTGCATATTAAGCCGAGCTAAATCTTCGGCGGAGCCGCTCAAGTTTACGAGCAAAGTGTTATCCTGTATTTTTTCTATGGCCGCGATATTGAAGCCCTGAACCAGGGATTTCGCTTTTTCTATTTCATCAATAACAGTGATTCGGATTTTTTTGGAAGTATAAATTTTATTTTGGATTTCATCGACGCTGCCGCATGTAACCAGCTTGCCATTGTTCATAATCGCAATGTGTGTGCAGAAACCTGAAAGTTCAGTCAGGATATGTGAGGATATTACGATGGTTTTGCCGAGGGAGCTTAATCTTCTTAATATATCTCTTAACTGGATTCTTGATTGCGGGTCGAGACCTGAGGCGGGTTCGTCGAGCAGATAGACATCCGGGTCCCTGACGAGAAGCGAAGCGACTCCCATCCGCTGAACCATGCCGCGGGAAAGATGTTTGATAAATTCATGACGTTTATGTTCGAGGGCGACGAATTCGAGTGATTCATTAATTTTCTGCGGTATTCGATGTTTTTCAATACCATAGGATTCTGCAAAAAATTCAAGACACTCTGTGATAGTCAAATCGGAATAAAGATTAAAGAAGTCGGGCATATAACCGATTGTTTTTCTTGCCTTGAGGTAATCGCGTTTAATGTCGAGACCGGAAATTTTTACAGTTCCGCTGGTTGGAGGCAGCAGCGTGCAGAGCATTCGGATTAAAGTTGTTTTTCCTGCGCCGTTAGGGCCTATTAATCCAAGCACCTGTCCCTGACGGAGATCGAAAGTGATGTCATTAACGGCGACGAGCGTGCCGAACTCTTTTCTGAGCTTAACGGTTTCAATAATTGATACCATGGGTTCCCTCACAATTTTTATTCAATATAAAACCGCGATATTTTATTGTCAAATTAAAAAGGGGAAAGACGTATCTTTAATTCAGTATTGCGAGTATAATATTTTATGTTTTAAAATGTTATAAAGCGGTTATAATGATTAATTATGATAGAACATAAAGATATAAGAAATTTATTGGAAGTTGCGGAAGTGGCGGCTCGGCTGGCGGGGCAGCGAGCGATGGAAGACATCAATTACGTCAGAACTTCGGCAAAGAGCAGTACCGAACTTGTTACCGAAGCGGACGCACGCTGTCAGCAGATAATCATCGATAATATTATGCAGAGTTTTTCTTCGCACGGCATCGTGGCTGAAGAGGGAAAAGATAATAAACTTTTTAAACAACCGCCGAGAGGCGATAACGATTTCTGGTGGATAATCGATCCGATCGATGGGACGAATAATTATTCCCAAAGAATTTTGAGCTTTGCTGTCAGTATCGGAGTAATGTGCGGAGGCAAACCGATTCTTGGAGTTATATTCGATCCGGCGACCGACTCGATGTTCACGGCAGCGGGCGATGCGCCGCCACAGCTCAATAATATACGAATCGCAGCAAACGATAACGATATAGAATATTACCAGACAATCGGAATTGAAAGCCTGTTCGATAAGGGTGTGCCGGGGTGGATTACGAAATTGCAGGGGATGATGCGGTGCAGAAGCCTGGGGACGACGGCGCTTCATCTTGCTTATGTAGCGAAGGGGTCTTTTGTGGCGGGGGTTATGAATAATCCGAGATTGTGGGATATCGCGGCGGGTGCGTTTCTGGCTGAAGCGGCGGGGGCAATCGTTACCGATTGGCAGGGAAAGAGCCTTTGGCCGGTTGATGTGAACGCTTATAACGGGGAGCCGTTCCAGGTGCTGGCGGCGAATAAGAGAGTGCATGGGAAACTGGTTGAGTTAATAAATCAGGCTTAATTGGAATCGTTTTGATTTGATGAAGGCCAGATCCTTCGCGTCGTCCCGATTGCATCGGGACTTTGGCTCAGGATGACAAGAGGGCGATGAGGGTGACAAAATTAGAGATGTTTTCATTTGAAGGCCAGATCCTTCGCGTCGTCCCGATTGCATCGGGACTTTGCTCAGGATGACAGGAGGGCGCTGAGGATGACAGAATTAGAGATGTTTTCATTTGCGGGCCAGATCCTTCGCGTCGT
>JAKJEQ010000053.1:0-444 GCA_022705345.1 Planctomycetota bacterium
CCCGCCACGGGTGCGGGTGCTAAACTATACCCGCTCCATTACTGTCGCGGCTCGGATAGAGCATCACGATTCTGATAGCCAGTTTTCTGCGAAGATCTGCAAATCTTTTAAATCGACGACGCCATCGCCAACGAATAAAGGCGCGATGTCGGCGTTGTACATTCCTTTAATCAGCCATTGAGAAGCGAAGCCGTAAAGCTGGTTATAATCGCCCTGCCATGCATCGGCGAAATCAGCAAAATCCAAAAAGTTTACAATACCATCGCCGCCGGTTGGCGCGGTATCGAACGATAATTTTTCGAGTTGCCATTGTTTTGCAAGTATTGAGAAATCAATAAAATCAACACCTTCTGGCGGCGCAAAATCGCCGGGGATAGCGCCGGGCAGAACATTAATAGTATAGTCTTCGACTTCGCCGCCGGAGGGAGTTGGGCCGCAGGGAAT
>JAKJEQ010000053.1:462-12917 GCA_022705345.1 Planctomycetota bacterium
CCACCTTCTTCGAGGATAACAGAAAAAACCATTTCTTCGGAGTCGTCAAAATCGTTGTCGTGGTTCCAGTCAATCCATAGGCCGAGGCGGTCGCCAATATAGCTGTAACCGGGGCCATAGTCCTCAATCGCTGTGATAATTTCGATTGGATAAGTTTGGCCGATTGTCATTGAGGTTGAATCTGTGCCGGTGTAATTGGCATAATAATTTGAGTCAGTGACTTTATCTATGTCTCCGCAGATAACTTCATAAATATATTCATCTCCTCCTCCGCCTGCGGGACAATATGGGCCGGGGTCGGTGTAGTAAATTTTTATCGACCAGTAATCGAGAAAATCGTCGTAACCGATGTAGTTATCCTCAACTGCATGAAAACTCCATATTCTATTCAGAGGCAGGCCGTTAAATGCAGTAACGGGGATAATTCTATCAATATAGCCATGAGCGTCTTTGAAAAGAAGATGAAAATATGTTTCGGGATAATCTGCCAATGCGGCATCGACGTAACCCAACGGGGAGGGCTCTATGTAACATTCGACATCAATGTGTGCTATCGTATGAGGCGGCAAAGCGGAAAAATCAATATCGCTGTGAAAACCGTAAGGATAATCATAAAAGTAAAAATTAGTATTGTTTTCACCCGAAACGACTGAAAATGCGGTTTGCTCCGCAAATAGAAATGAACAGCAGCAAAGAATAGCCGCACAAACTGCATAAAATGATCTTCGCATTTCCTTTCTCCTTAACAGTACCTTATTATATAAATAATATTTGGTATATCCAGAAAAAATTATAGGGGGACAGGGTATAGGGTATAGGGGACAGGAAAATTAAGATTTGGAAAAAAAGCTGGAAAATCCCGCACCTATTTGTTATTTATTTACAACCGTTAAAAATTAAAAATTAATTAAGTCTTTGTATTTGCATAAAGTTAGGTGCAAATAGGTGCGGGATGAAATTTATACTGATTGATAAAATAGATAAAATAGAGACCGGCAAAGAGATACAGACGGTCAAGAATGTATCTCTGTCAGAAGAGTATCTGGGCGACCATTTTCCGATTTTTCCGGTGCTGCCGGGGGTTTTTCTGCTTCAGGGGCTGATTGAGTCGGGTTGCTGGCTCGTTCGGCACAGCGAAAATTTTGCGCATAGTATGGTATTGCTAACTCAGGCAAAAAATGTAAAATATAAGAGCTTTGCCGCTCCGGGAATGAACATCCGATATACGGTGACGGCAAAAAGTATAGAAGAAACCGTAAGCTCGTTTTCAGCAGTTGGAACCTGCGACGGTCAGCCTATTGTCGAGGCAAGATTCGGGTTGAGGCATTTTAATCTTGCGGAACGAGACCCAAAACTTGTAATTGAAGACGGGCATATTATCAGCAAATTAAAAGAGCGATTTAGATTGCTGGCATCCGGAAGTGGTGCAGCATAATTGAAAATTGAATATTGAAGATTTAAAATTTAAAATTTAAAGGAATAACTTTTTTTATTACGGAGGCCTAAGAATGGCAATGACACGGGATGAGATTTTTAAGGAAGTACAGGGAGTACTGGTTGATGCTCTCGGAGTTGACGAAGAAGAAGTAACGCCGGAAGCGACGCTGATGGGCGATCTTGGCGCTGAGAGTATCGATTTTCTTGATATCGTATTCAGAATGGAAAAAGCGTTCGGAATCAAGATACCGCGTGAGGAACTCTTCCCGGCTGAAAGCCTTGTAACTAATAAAGAATTCATCAGCAACGGCAAACTGACCCACCAGGGAATCGAAGAATTGCGGAAGCGTATGCCACATACCGATTTTACGAATTTTATCGAAGACCCTGCGGTCAGCAAAATCGGCGATCTTTTTACGGTTGACGCGTTGGTCAATTTCGTTGAAGGCAAAGTAAAATAGACACCGATTAACACGGCCTTTTTTCAGACACGGATTAACACGGATTTACACTGTATTTGAAAATTAGACACGGATTAACACGGATTTACACTAAAGGTATTAAATTTGCGTTGGATTTGGATAGATAAGTTCATTGAATTTAACAGCGGCTCGAACGCAGTTGCAATCAAAAATGTAACTATGGCGGAAGAGCATCTGCACGATAATTTTCCGGGTTTTCCGATTATGCCGGAGTGCCTGATGATCGAGTCGATGGCACAGACTGCGGGCATCCTTGTCGGCGAGGCACGCGGGTTTAAAGAGAAGGTAATTCTCGCGAAAATCAATAAAGCGGTGTTCTTTAATTTTGTCCGGCCGGGAGATACAATCAAAATTCACGCGAACATTACATCAATCGCTCCTGAGGCGGCATCGACGACAGGAAAAATCACCTGCGGCGATGAGACTATCGCTGAAATCGAATTGATGTTCAGTCATATCGATCAGAATCTCGGCGGTAAACAGTTCCCGGAAGAAAATTTTGTGTTCACTGATTTGTTCGCAGTAGTTTTGCGGGCATCAGGGATCGAGGCGCCGGCATGGGGAGTCGCGAAATGACAGTTGCGATTACAGGACTCGGGGCAGCAACGTGTTTTGGGCTGAGCTATAAGGATTTATGGGCGGGGCTTTGCGGCGGAAAATGCGGGATAAGCAGAATCACTTTATTCGACCCGTCGAGCTTTAAATGTCAAATCGCAGGCCAAGTGCCTGAATACAAGATTCGCGATTTTGTGCCGAAATCGATTCGCAAAACAACCAAGCTGATGTCGCGCGATATCGAGATTGCGATTATCGCGGCGAATGAAGCTTTCAAAGATTCGGGAATAAAAACCAAAGCGTTGACGAACAGGACATTACAATCGAACCGAAACGCAGCGCGATAGTTTTGGGGGCAAATTCGATTAGCTGCGATCTTCTTGAAATCTCGCCGTCTATCGCGAAAGGCGCGGTAGATGGAAAGTTCGATATACGCAAATGGGGAACTGACAGCATTGAAACTGTTACTCCGCTGTGGCTTTTGAAATATTTGCCGAATATGCTGGCGTGTCATATCGGAATTATTCATGATTTGCAGGGACCGAGCAATACGATAACATGCGCGGAAGCTGCGGGACATTTGGCGATATGCGAAGCGGCACAGATAATCGCGCGAGGCAGTGCGGATGTCGCGCTGGCAGGCGGAGGCGAATCGAAAGTCAACCCAATCGTGCATATGAGACAGGCGTTACTAAAACGCGGCACAACCGAATATAACGATAACCCTTCGGGGGCCTGCAGGCCTTTCGATGCTGATGCCAAAGGCGGAGTTTTCGGCGAAGCGGCGGCTTGCGTAGTTTTGGAGGAACTGGATAGAGCGAAAAATCGAGGCGCTAAAGTTTACGCACAAGTCGCAGGAGTTGGACAAAGCTGCAGTATCAATGCAAAATACGAATTTCTCGAGCCGGACGGCAAAGGGATTCGGTATGCAATCGAGTCGGCAATGGAATCGGCAAAGATCAAGCCGGAGCAGCTCGATTTGATCGTTCCGCATGGAACAGGCAATTTGGCCGATGATATCGCAGAAGCGGCCGGTATTCGCGGCGCACTTGGCGCGGCGGGCGAGAAAATACCTGTGTTTCCGACAAAGAGCATGGTAAGCAATACGGGCTCGGCGGCGGGAGCGGTCGATGTTGTCGCGGCTTGCTGCGCGATCAACGATGGAATTATTCCCGCGGCGAAAAACTGCGAAAATGTAAATAAAGAATGCAAACTGAACATTGTCAAAGAGCCGATAAAGAAGAAAATTAATTATGCTCTTTGCATCGGTTATACTTATGGCGGACAGACCGCTGCTATAATATTGAAGAATGAAGATTGAAGATAAAAAAATTGTCGATCGGTTGCGGTTGCGAGGCTCGTTTCGTAAAATCGTATTTCGGTTACGAATAAGCTGCGAGCGATTAAGATAAAATAATTGTTGGTGTAAATTTTGAACGATAACAATAAACAACGGGTTGTGATAACGGGAATGGGAATTGTTTGTCCGCTGGGGCACGATGTCGCCACGATGTGGGATAATATTTTGAACTGCCGAAGCGGGATGAATCAAACAACCATTTTTGACGCATCGACATATCCGACGAAGTTTTGCTCGGAAGTAAAAAATTTCGATTTCACCAAATATACAAAAAATCCTGAATTGCATAAAAACGGAAATCGCCACAGCAAGTTCGCTATCGGAGCGGTCGCCGGCGCGTGCAGGCAGGCGAAAATTGAAGTCGAAAATGAAAATCCGAACGACGGCGTCTCTCGCAGGAGGATGGGAATTTATTTGGGAGCGGGCGAAGGGCCGGTTGACAGCGATATATTTTTCAACTCGATTGTTCAGGGCTGGAATGACGCGGCTTCGGCAATGGACTGGGAAAAATGGCACGCTTATTCGGCAGGCAAAATGCAGGCTGCTTTCGAGCTTGAGCAGGAGCCGAATATGCCTGCGGCGCACGTTGCGATGTTTACGGGCGCACGCGGACCGATACGGAGCTGTTTGACGGCTTGCGCGGCAAGCACCCAGGCGATTGGCGAGGCGTTCAAGATTTTGCAGTCCGGACAGGCTGATGTGATGATAGCCGGCGGCGCTCATTCGATGATTCATCCGCTGGGAATTATGGGATTCAACAGATTGACCGCCCTTTCGACACGAAACGACAGCCCGGAAACCGCATCGCGGCCTTTTACGGCAAGCAGAGACGGCTTTGTAATCGGCGAAGGCGCGGCGATGGTAGTTCTGGAGACTCTTGAATCGGCACAGAAACGCGGCGTTGAAATTCTGGCCGAGGTAATCGGATACGGAAGCAGCAGCGATGCATTTCGAGTTACCGATATGCACGAAGAAGCGCGCGGAGCGGTTACGGCAATAGAAGCGGCGCTTAAAGACGCGAATGTGTCATATAAAGATATAGATTACATCAGCACACATGGAACAAGCACAAGCGAAAACGACTCGATTGAAACGCTGGCGATAAAAACCGTTTTCAAGGAAGAAGCGAAAAATACGCCTGTCAGCAGCATCAAAAGCATGATGGGACATTTGATAGGCGCGGCCGGTGCGGCGGAATTGATTAGCTGCGTACTGGCGATTCGTGACCAGGTGCTGCCGCCGACGACAAATTATAACGACCCTGACCCGGCGCTTGATTTGGATTATGTGCCGAATAAGCCGCGAAAAGCCGAAGTGAATATAGCGATGAAAGAATCTTTTGGCTTTGGCGGGCAGAATAATGTGGTTATAATAAAGCGATATTAGAATTAACCACGACCGTCATGTAATTAAAAATTCGAAATACGAATTCCGAGATTCGAAACAAATTCGAATTATCAAAATTCAAATAAAACGAATTTATGCGAATGTAAAAGGAATTTTATGATAGATATTAAAATGATTCGCGAGAATCCAGCGGCATTTAAAACGGCATGCAAGGCAAAAAATTTTTATGTCGATATTGAGCGGCTTCTCCAGCTCGATAACGACCTGCGGAAAGCAAAGACCCGCCTTCAGGAAATAACAACAGAAAAAAATACTCTCGGCAAATCCATTCCAAAACTTTCCGGAGAAGAAAAGCAGAAACTGCTAAATAAACTTTCCGAGTTCAAGAATGAAGAGACGGCTCTTAACGAAGAAATAAAGCGAAATCAGCCTCAGTTCGAAGATCTGATGCTTCAGGTTCCTCAGCCGGCGGATGACGATGTGCCATTCGGCAAGGACGACACAGAAAATGTCGAGATCTCAAAATGGGGCGAGATTCGGCAATTCGATTTCGAGCCGAAAGATCATATACAGCTTGGAATGTCACTTGATATAATTGACGTTGAAAGAGCAGTGAGACTTGCGGGGACTCGCAATTATTTTCTCAAGGGCGCAGGGGCAATGCTGCATTGGGCAGTTCTTCGTTTTTGCGTCGATTATATGGTAAGCAAAGGTTATGTGCCGTTTTCAGTTCCGATGCTGATGAAAAATGAGGCGATGGCCGGAACGGGTTATTATCCGGGAGCCGAAGAGCAGACTTACCGAATGGAACGCGATGAATTGAATCTCGCAGGCACGGCAGAAGTTCCGCTGACGGCTTATTATATGGGTGAGATACTTTCGCAGGAGAAACTGCCTCAGAAATTTGTGGGATTGAGCACATGCTACCGCAGAGAGGCAGGCGCGGCGGGAAAAGACACTTACGGCCTTTATCGAATTCATCAGTTCGATAAGGTGGAGCAGGTTGTTATTTGCGCAAACGACCCGGCTGAAAGCGCAAAATATCATGAGGAAATTCGTGCGAATTCCGAAGGCGTTATGCAAGCCATGGGGATTCCTTATCGTGTTGTGAAAGTCTGCACCGGAGACCTCGGCAGAGGACAGGCGAAGAAATACGATATCGAGGCGTGGATGCCCTCGAGAAAAAGTTACGGCGAGACACACAGCGCAAGCAAGTTTTTTGATTTCCAGGCGAGAAGATTAAATCTGCGATATAAAGATAGCCAGACGAAGAAAAATATGTTCTGCCATACTTTGAATAACACGGTTATCGCATCGCCGAGAGTTTTGATTGCTATTCTTGAACTTAATCAGAACAAGGATGGTTCTATTACCGTTCCGCCGGTTTTGAGGCCGTATATGAATGGAATGGAACGAATCACTAAATAAATTTAAAATTTAAAAATTAAAATGTAAAAATGAGGAAACCCTCAAAAATGAGGGATACTTGATTTTATCATGGATGAGGTTCGGCGAAAAATAGAGGAATTTCAGCGTTCATTAGAGTATAAATCCCCCTTCGAAGAATTGTTAATCGTCAACCCTGCCGTTTTGCCGGCTTTCGGGTTGATTTGCGGACTAACGATACAATTCTATTTAGATTTGCCTTTAGGGGCACTTCTTACAATTTTAGCTGCCTCGGTAATTTTATATTTCGGCAGACACATCGGTCTGCCAAAAGGGCGAACACACAGGTTCGCCCCTACAATTTATGACATACTTCTGATAAACATTTCTGTATTTTTATGTTTTGCATGTCTTGGGTCGATCAGGCTGATAAAATATAACTGCCCTGCCGATAACGATATTCGAGCAATGGTGCGTGATTCGAGTTTCGCGCATATCAAAGCTCAAATCATTTCTGAGCCGACAATAATTGAAAACAATGACTGGCATTTCTCCAAATTTTATTATTCTTCGGCATATACAAGTTTCTACGCAAAAATAACAGCCGTTAAAACAGAAAACGGCTGGAAAAAAGCCAAAGGCAAATTGAAATTTTACATCTCTGAAAAAACGGAAAAGCTAAAACAAGGCGACAAGTTCACGACCTTCTGCCACCTGGATAAATTTTCAAAAGCTGATAATCCCGGCCAATTCGATTCAGGGGATTATATGAATCGAAACGGAGTATTTTTCTGTTCTTCCGTGAAGTCGGTCAATGCCCTGAATATTTTGGAATCGGAAAATATAGAATCATTTTTACGGATAAAAACAAAGCTAAACGATTTTGCGACTGCGCGGCTGAATGACGGGATGGAAGAAAGTAACGGACAAAACCTGATAGAGGCAATGATTCTCGGCAGCCAAACTCACATCGACAGAAAACTTTATAATGATTTCATAAAGACCGGGCTTGTTCACCTGATATGCTTATCGGGACTGAATGTCGGCATATTCGCCGGCATCGCCTGGTGGCTTTCTAAAAAGGCCGGTCTCCTGCATACGGGCAGGTCAATCGCATCTCTGATCGCGACAATAATATTTCTGCTTGTCGTTCCTGCGCAGGCTTCGACTTTGCGGGCAGGAATAATGTTTGTAATATTCTGTCTATCGCGCCTTTTTTTTAAGCGATCATCGCTTTTGAACTGCATCGCCATTGCAGCAATATTAATTTTGCTTTGCAACCCTATGGATTTTCTAAGCCCGGGATTTCAGTTATCATTCGGCGCTACTGTAGGGATAATTTTGTTTTTTGAAAAGTTTAATAAATTTCTTTCAAGCCCGCTTGAAAACATAACACATAAATCTGTCTTCAATTTCTGTAAATTAATAATCGCGGCATTTTCAACCAGCCTTGCCGCCTGGCTGTTTGTCGCACCGGTAACGGCATGGCATTTTTTTCAGGTCCAGCTCCTAACGGCGATATGGACGATTCCGGCAATGGTTCCGGCGACTCTGATAATTGTACTCGGCACGTTCAAAATCATCCTGAATGCGATCGTACCTACCCTTGCGTTTGCTTTGGGATATATAATAAATTTCTGCGCGTGGGTTTTCTCGTGGATGGTTACAATCTTTGCAAAAGTTCCGCTCTCTTTTGTAATTGTCGGCAAAACATCGATAATTTTCATATCGGCAATTTATATTTCTCTTTTTATGTGGAAGTATTTTCCATTTAAAAGCTATGGTAAAAGATTTATATATCCGGGCATTGCAATTTTCCTGTTTATGCCTGTAATTTTTTATAATCGCGCTGAAAACCTGATTGATTTTGAGTTTACGGTCTTATCGGTGGGACATGGGCAGGCTTGCGTGTTGTCTTTGCCGAATGCCAGGAATGCGATTATCGACGCAGGTTCGATGTCGAAGAGCAGCACAGGAACAAAAATCGCAAATGCTTTTTTGAGTTATAAAGCTATTTGCCGCATAGATGCGGTATTTATCAGCCACGACGATATCGATCATTTCAATGGATTGCCGGAGGTAACAGCAGTCGAAAAATGCGGAAATTTTTATACAACGCCTCAATTGATACAGAGCGATTCGGCAACCGCAAAGGAGCTCAAAAAGCTATTTGCTCTCAAGCAGGCTCCTGCGGAAGTTAAATTCGGCAAAGCCTCTATCCGGCGGCTTTGGCCAATAGACGAGATAGCCGACTATTCAGATAACGAGTCGTCGCTTGTGCTGCTTGTCGAATATCGCGGCAGGAAAATACTGCTGACTTCAGATGTAACGGCGGATGTTCAAAAGAAAATTATGGAATTATATCCGCGGCTCGATATCGATTTGATGGTTACGCCCCATCACGGGTCAGGCAAAACAACATATCCGGCGTTTATCAATTACTTCAAACCGGAACACCTTGTTACAAGCTGTTCGGACGTCCAATTTGAGCGGACAATTCCGGAAATTCGGAATTTCGCAAATAGTTTTTTTACCTGCAGAGACGGCGCGGTTACTGTTTCAATTAATAAAACTGGCAAAATAAAAATTACAACCTTTGTCAGCTCAAACTTCTAATGTGATGTTTAAAGCGAAAGCCTCTAATAATTTGAAAGTTTGAATGATTGAGATTTCCACGGCTGTCAGCGGATAGCCTCGCAATGACATACAAACGCCATTTTTGTCATTGCGAGGAGTTCCGCTTCGGGACGACGAAGCAATCTCAAACCATAAATTGTAAAGTTGTTATCATTTATTAAATAATGAGTTAAATAAATATCATTATCAAAATCGGTCAGTTGTTAATTGGTCAGGCCGGCGATTGCGGCTCCGATCAAAGTCGCGTTATCGACGCAGATGATGTCGTAATAAATACCCTGTTCATTCTCAAGATACTGCTTAAGATAAAATTCTGTCTTGCTTCTGACGCCTTTAAGGCTATAGAACGTCGTACCTTCGGCCACTATGCAAATCGGCTTATCCGGACTTGATGGACAATTAGACTTGACAGCGGCGGCGGAAAGATTAATCGCGCTAAGTTTTGCGGCACGCTCAATCAAACTGTCGCAAATAAAATATACGACCCGCAGATCTTTGTCCGCTCCTTTTTTGCATATATTCGCTATTCTGTTATAGCCGTAAGGATAATACATAAATTCATTGATCTCTATAGTGCCGAGATTCTTTAAATTTAAAAGTTCGTCAGTAACATCCCTGGTGAACAAGCCGTCTTTAGCGGCTGTCTGCAATGTCAGGAGAGAAAGCGCACCAATATAAGCTCCGGAAATATATTTTTCAAAGACATGCACGCCGGGGTTGTTAGTTGATTTATCGAAGGCGATGTCTATTTCGCCAGCCTCGAATTTACCGAACCCCCCTGACTCGCAGTTTATAATCTGACTGAGAGACAAATCAAGGTCGGTGCGTTTCTTGATATTACTGTTTCTTTCGATGTAACAGCAGTTAGTGCCTGTGCCGAGAATAAAACCTATGTATCCGCTGAATACCCTGTTTTTGTGATTTATCCCGCTAAGCAGCGAGGCGACAGTGTCGTTTAAAATCACGGGCTGTTTGTCGGGCGGCAAACCGATTCTCTGGAGACCGAAATTTAAGTTCTGGCCGATAGTCTGACCGAGCACCTGCTTTATCTTTATCTCTTTTGCAAAACGAAGCAGTTTTCCATCTTTGTTCGGCAGAATTTCGGTCGGATACGAAAAGCAAAATCCAATTTTAGCGGATACGTTAATTATATCCCTGATATAGTATGCAATAACGTCGAAGAATTCTTCTTTTGTAACTTCTTTCTCGACGCCGGGCATTATATGTTTCTTGAGGTTCTCAATAACAGGTTCTTTCTTTTCATTGAACCTGACAGTGGCGCACCGGAAATTCGTGCCGCCGGCATCTATTACGATAACAGGCTTGTTGACAGGAATATTATTTTTTACTTCAATAAAGGTGGGAATCATATCGAGAGAACTTTTTTGTCCTTCGAGGCCGCGCTGCATTTCTTCGACAAAAACCTTAACGTTTTTGGCAATGTCAACGCTCTGGTGAGCCATGTTGTATTTTTCGAGAAACGTCAATGCTGTTTGTTTTGCGTCTTTCATTATTTTTTATACCCCTGAGGATTTTTGCTGTGCCAGATCCAGGCAGTTTCAACGATTTTTTCAAGCTGCGGATATTTGACTTTCCATCCAAGCTGACTGATTGCTTTCGATGCGTCTGCGGTAAGCACCGGAGGGTCTCCGGGCCTGCGGGCGACTTCGGTGACTTTAACGTTTTTGCCGGAAACTTTTTTCACTGTCTCAATCACTTGCCTGACGGAATAGCCTTTTCCATTTCCGAGATTGTAAACCAGTTCGGGGTTGTTATCCAGTTTTTCAAGAGCGAGCAAATGAGCCGAGCACAAATCCTCGATATGGATATAGTCACGAATGCAGGTACCATCGGAGGTCGGATAATCGGTGCCGAAAATTTTTATATCTTCGCGTTTGCCCATAGCAGCGGCGATAACAAGCGGAATCAAATGCGATTCAGGCTTGTGGTCTTCGCCGATGGCGCCGCTGCCGCCTGCTCCGCAGGCATTGAAATACCGCAGAGCGGCGTAATTTAATCTGCCTGTCAGGCTTTGGAAATGGCACATGCGTTCCACGGCCCATTTCGATTCGCCATAAGGATTGATCGGTTCTTTTTCGAGGTCTTCGGTGATAGGGACGGTTTTAGGCATACCGTACACGGCGGCGGTACTGCTGAAAACGAATTTGCGTACTTCGGTTTTTTCCATCGCGGCAAGAAGCGTTCTGGTATTTGAAAAATTATTGCGGTAATATTCGAGAGGCAATGCGCACGATTCGCCAACTTCGATGAAAGCGGCAAAATGCATCACGGCTTCGATTTTTTTATCTTTTAAGATTTTTACAAGCAGATCAAAATCCGCAAGGTCGCCTTCTGCTAATTCATGTCCCTTAACAGCGTCCCTGTGACCTTTGCTGAAATTATCAAAAACAATCGGATTGTGCCCGTTTTCGGCAAGAATTGCCGTCATATTGCTGCCGATATATCCTGCTCCTCCGCAGACCAGTACGTTCATCCGGTTAGACCTTCCATTAATTAATTAGTTATCTTTGTTAAAATCATATTGTTTTCATAGTTTAAATCATCCGTTTCGAAGAGACCTAACGGGATTCATCTTTTTCTGCCTTTCTTAGCGTCTTTTTGAATCTGTTTTTCAATTCTGTCGAGAATGATTTTTTCGAGCTGATAGTCTCTTCCGAAATCTATCCAGTCCATTTTCTGCTCCTGTTCTTCGCTTAGGGAAAGACTCTGCATTGTGTCTTTGCTGTCAGTGAACAGGATGTACCCCCTGCCGGCGCTATCGATTTGTCTTTCAGGGATTGAAAGCCGCTCAATTTTGACTTTTGGAGTAATGCAAATCTGTCCTTGGCCGGACGTAAACCCCAGTTCGACGGTCCGCTGGATGGAGTGGATGCTTGCCAGAGCGGAGTTGTAACCGCCTGCGCTGTCCCAAAATTGGGCCCCCGCCAGAGGTTTTGTCGTCATAACGTCAAGGTTGGGATCGAGCTTATCGATTACAAAATTCATCCTTACAAGTGTCTTTTCAGCGGCTGACATCGCGTTTTCTTTATCGACACCTGAAAGGCATCTTGGTTCGGGAGCAACCTGCTGTTTTTGAGCACATCCGGGCGCTATTACAGCAATAAAAAGTAATGAGACAAGAATTAGCTTTTTCATATAAAATCCTTTAAATACGGTGGTAATTATAAACATTAAAGACCCGACTAACAAGATGAAATATTAACGTAAAGTGCACTATTTTGACGAAAAAA
>JAKJEQ010000054.1:0-12390 GCA_022705345.1 Planctomycetota bacterium
AGCATTTCCGCGATTTGCAGTCCCACATCGAGGTTTACTGTTTTCTCATAGAACCCATAATAACTGATGGCGCCCGGGTCTTTACCGCCGTGTCCCGGATCGATGATGATTGTTTTGCCTGTCAGTTCCCAGGCTTTTTTAGGCTCTGGCTGAGGAGTCGGCATCGGCACAACCGGAACAAGAGACGGTTTTATTGGGGCATTCAGATTCTTTTTGATTTCTTCCAGCAGCGAGAGCCTTACATTAAGCAAGCCGTCGATTTTTTTGGTTTTACCGAGCGGCCCTATATAACTTTCATTAACAAAAACCTGATTTTGCTTCGTATAAATAGCAACCGTATTCAAACTGTCATTAAAACTGATTTTTTCTTCGCTTTCTGAAGTGATATTCATCCCGAGTTTGCCCGCGAGATAATAGACATTGACCATTATCTCGTTAGTCAATTTCGATTTTGTTTGAGTCTGTGCAGTCTGCTGCTGCGGCTGACATCCTGTAATCGCTAAAGCAGTCACTGCCAGCAATAAAACAATAGATAGATTTCGTCTCATTTTTCCATTCCTTTGATTTATAAATCAGCAGCTAAAATAATTCAGTATCTTCCTGCTGCTGCTTTTTTGTTTTTAATGTAATGTCGAGATGTTTGCAAGCCTGTTCTGTAATTTCTCTGCCGCGATTTGTCCTTCGGAGAAATCCTATCTGTAATAAATAAGGCTCGACCACATCCTCCAATGTATCTTTCTCTTCGCCGAGCGTCGCCGCGATAGCTTCGATGCCTGCCGGCCCGCCATTATAAATATTCGCAAGTGCCCGCAAAAACGACCTGTCCAGTTCGTCGAGTCCGAGTTCGTCGATTTGTTCCATTTTAAGCGAACTTGCGACAATGTCGGTTGTTAATTTGCCTTTGCCTTTAACTTGAGCATAATCGCGTACCCGCTTCAAAAGCCTGTTTGCGATGCGAGGAGTTCCTCTGCTTCTTTTGGCGATTAGTTCAAGAGCTGAATCCTGACTGGAAAGATTCAGTAATTTTGCGGAACGTTCGATAATTTGCGCAAGTTCGGCGCCGCTGTAAAAATCCATATGGTACAGCATTCCGAATCTGCCTCTAAGCGGAGCGCTCAAAAGTCCGGCCCGTGTCGTTGCGCCGATAAGAGTAAATCTTTTCAGAGGAAAATTTATTGTCTTTGCGTGCATTCCGCTGTCAACAGTGAAATCGACCCTGAAATCCTCCATTGCGGGATAAATAAATTCTTCGACTACGGTACTTAGCCGATGTATCTCGTCGATGAAAAGTACATCCCCGGTATTTATATTGCTAAGCAGTCCCATCACATCGCCTTGCTTTACAAGAGCCGGACCTGATGTAGTTTTGATTTTCGCTCCCATTTCGTTTGCGATTACGTTGGCAAGTGTTGTCTTGCCGAGTCCGGGAGGACCATAGAAAAGAATATGTTCCAGCGGTTCGCCTCTTTTCTTCGCCGCTTCGATTGCGATAGAAAGTTTTTCTTTAACGCTTTGCTGGCCGATACATTCAGAAAAACTCATCGGTCTAAGCGATGCGTTAAAATTATCTTCCTGTTCGTTCATCGAATCAGAGTTCAAAACCCTATCTATTGCCATAATAATTCCTATTTGTAGGGGCGAATCTGTGTGTTCGCCCAATCAGGGCAGACACATAGGTCTGCTCCTACATAATCCATTTATACCTCAATTCCCTGTTTTATTCTATAAACCAGCGGTACAAGTTCTTCCGCCGATTTAATTTGCGGATGTTTTTTACACGCGAGATTAATCAGCTCCGCCGCTTCATTGCGTTTCTCGCCCCATGCTATAAGAATCTCAAGAGCCTCAATCTGAAAACCTTCAAGCGTGCTTTCATCTTTAGCCTTTGCCGGCTCGGCATCCGCAGCGAAAGTGACCAGCTTTCCTTTTAATTCAGCGATTATATGCTGAGCAAGTCTTTTGCCGATTCCCGGCAGAGCGGTGAGCAGTTTTTCGTCCCCGCTTTCGACCGCCGCGGCAACTGTCGCTATCGGCAAAGCAAGCGATTTTAATCCTTTTTTTATTCCTATGCCCTTAACGCTCGTGTACCTTTTGAAAAAATCTTTTTCGCCGGTGCTTATGAACCCGACCATCTGCGGAATTAAATTGCCGCCTCCGGGAGTGCCTTCGTAATATTCCATTGTCGAAAGGACTATTGGCTGTCCGATTTTGCCGCCGAGCAGGCTCGCCAGATAACCCGGCACAAGCACTTCATAGCAAATCTGTCCAACCTGCACCATTGCCTTGTCGCTGTCGAGATGAATCAATTTTCCTTCAATTTGTGCTATCATAAATTATGCCAATGCATGACTAAGGTCTTCAATAATGTCTTCAGAGTTTTCAATGCCGACCGCAAGCCTGATTAAACCATCTTTTATTCCCAATGCCAAACGTTCTTCTCTGCTTATCGCATAGTAACTTATTGTGGCCGGATGCGTAATCAGCGATTCAACGCCGCCGAGACTTGGCCCAATGCAAATGAGCTTGAGCTTGCTGAGAAAATCCAGGGCAAAAGCGATGTCGTCTTTCACTTCAAAAGTAACTACTCCTCCGAATCCATTCATTTGTTTCGTTGCGATATCATGATGCGGATGACTCTTCAGTCCGGGATAGTAAGTCCGCTTGACCTGTGGATGGCTTTCGAGAAATTCCGCGACTTTTTGTCCGTTCTCATTATGCCGCTGCATACGAAGTTCAAAAGTTTTCAAACCCCTGATGAGAAAATAAGAAGAATGAGGGTCGATGCAGCCTCCGGTGATTTTTAGATAATCGCGAACTGAACTGGTCAGATCTTTCCTTCCGAGTACCACGCCGCTAAGCAGGTCGTTATGGCCGCCCAGGTATTTCGTTGCGCTGTGAATTACAAGGTCAACGCCGTATTCAAGAGGCTTTTGATTGTAAGGTGTCGCGAAAGTGCTGTCAGAAATTACAAGTATTCCTTTGCCTTTGAAAATGCCCATCAATTTCTCCAAATCCATTATATTAAGGTATGGATTCGTTGGCGATTCGGAAAAGAATATTTTGGTATTTGGTTTTATCGCTTTCTTGATTGCCTCGTAGTCGCCCATCTTGACAACTGTGCAGCCGATATTAAACCTTTCAAGACACCTCAGCGAAAAATCAAGTGTTCGTTTGTATGCGTCATCGGTGATAATGATATGATCGCCTGCCTTGAGCAGGGCGAATAGCGTAGTCGTAATAGCGCTCATACCGGTCGAAAACAGTACCGCGTCTTCCGCGTTCTCCAGCGCCGCGAGTTTTCTTTCAGCGGCAACCTGTGTAGGGTGTCCGTATCGGCCGTATTCGAACCGGTCTTTAGCGCCTTGCGCAAGCTTTTTGATTTCTTCTGTGTTTTTAAAAATAAACGTTGATGTCTGAACAATTGGGGTAGTTATCGAGCCGTATTCATTGTATCGTATTTCACCGGCGTGAACGGCAGTAGTTGAGAATCCTGTTTTATTAGTTAGTTGTTTTTTCATAGCAATCCTTTTTTTCTGTGAAGTTTCAAATCGAGTTGGCACAGCAAAGCGCCGCCGCGATAGCATCCGCCACATCCGCAGGCTCGGGAACTTCGGCAAGACCCAGAAGGGTCGTAATGCTTCTTTGCATCTGCAATTTAGATGCTCTTCCGTTTCCTGTCAGCGACTTTTTAATTCGTGTCGCCGCAAAGCTCCGTACTTTCGTGCCGTTTCCGCAGGCAGCCTCAAGTATAACACCTCTGGCGTGTCCCATCAAGATCGCGGTTTTCGGATGAGCATAATGCGAATACAGCTCTTCAACTGACATAAATTCAGGATTAAATTTTTCCAATAATGAATTTATATCCCTTGCTATCTGTACCAGCCTTTTTTCTATCGGCAGTTTCGTATTCGTCCGGCAAATACCCGCTTCGAGCAGCTTCATATTATTACTGTCTGCGTCGATTACCGCATATCCGCAAATATGCAGCCCCGGGTCTATGCCGAGAATTTTCATCCCGCATCCCCCGCGCGTTTCAGCCTGTATCCGCCGCCGGGAGTATCTTCAACAGTCCAGCCCATGGAAGCTATTTGTGCTCTGACTGCATCTGCCGCTTTCCAGTCTTTAGCGGCTTTAGCAGCTTTTCGTTTTTCCGCAAGTTCAACGATATTAGCGGGAATTTCACTTTCGCCGTTGGCTTCGAGAATGCCAAGCACCGAATCGATTTTATTCATCGTGTCCAGCAGGGCCGAAGCCTCGGCTGAATTGGCATCTTGCTTTTTGTTTGCTTCGCGAACAAAATCAAAAACAACCGCCAGCGCTTTTGAGATATTCAAATCGTCGGACAATGCCTCATCGAAATCTTTTAAGCAATTTGCTGATAAATCTTTTACCTGCTGACTGATTTGGCCTGCTTGTGCGTTTTTGGTCATTTCTGCAAGTCTGTTTACACACTGCTGGATTTTATCAATCGCCTGCTGAGAAGCCTTTAGGCCATCGAAAGTAAAATTATAGTTCTGTCTGTAATGAGAAGAGATAAGCGAGTATCTAATCGCATTCTTTTTAAATCCTTTTTCAATTAATTCCTGAATAGTATAAAGATTGCCTTTAGACTTGGACATTTTTTCGCCATCGAACATCAGGAATCGCGTGTGCAGCCAGTAATGAACGAATTTTTTCCCGCTTGCCGCTTCTGATTGCGCAATTTCGCATTCATGATGAGGAAATATGTTATCTTCTCCGCCTGTATGAATATCAAATTCATCTCCGAGATATTTTGAACTCATAGCCGAACATTCGATATGCCAGCCGGGAAAACCTTTCCCCCAGGGACTGTCCCACTGCTGCAAGTGTTTCGGGTCATGCTTCCAAAGAGCGAAATCCTGCGGATTTTTCTTTTCCTGATTAATCTCTATCCTTGCGCCTGCATTGAGTTCTTCAAGAGTGTTGCCTGACAATCGGCCATAAACTGCAAATTTTTCAACGTCATAATAAACATTATTGCCGACAACATAGGCGTATCCTTTATTTATAAGCGATTTGACCATTTCGATCATTTGAGGTATGTGCTCAGTTGCTTTTGGATATCTAGTTGCAGGCTTCAAATTTAGGAGTTTGCCTGCCTGCATAAATGAATCTGTATAAAATTGCGCAATTTCCAAAGGGTTTTTCTTCTGTTTTTTTGCTGCTTCCTCAAGTTTGTCAGCGCCTTCATCTGCATCGTCAACTAAATGGCCGACATCTGTAATATTCATTATGTGCGTTACCTGATAACCTTTGAATTCGAGGAAACGTTTCAAAAGGTCTGCAACCAGGAAACTTCTGAAATTCCCAATATGAGGATGCGAATAAACCGTCGGCCCGCAACTGTACATGCCGACTTTTCCTTGCTGCATCGGTACAAATTCTTCAATTTTATGCGTTAATGTATTATATAATCTCATTTCTTTTTCTCTGACACTGATTTACACGGTTTTTTCAGACACGGATTAACGCGGATTAACACTGTATATTTTCTTATAGTCATATATAATCATCCTCATCTATCAAAGATTCGACGCTTAATTTCAACAGATTGGCCAAAGTTTATTAACAATCCGACTTCTATGCCGGTAGCTTTAAGATAATTTACTAATTGAACTTCGTGTATCGATTCCAATTTGCTTAAGGCTTTTACTTCTATAACGATTTTGTCGTCTGCAATTATATCAGCATAATAATCGCCGACAACAATGTTGTGATATTTTACCTTTAATGGAAATTCGGCAATACATTTTATTCCGTTTTCACCCAATTCAATAACGAGGGCGTTTTTATAAACTTTTTCTATGAAACCATAGCCCAATTCCTTATGGACACTATATGCCGCGGCAATAATTTTCTCAGATAGTTCTTTATGTTTTAATTCCATTTCTATTTTCTTTACAACAGTGTCAATCCGCGTAAATCCGTGTCTAAGAAATTAGACAGTGTCAATCCGCGTAAATCCGTGTCTAAGAAATTAGACAGTGTTAATCCGTGTAAATCCGTGTCTAATATCGTAGCAGCGTTCATCCGTGTCTAAAGGCTCCTTTTAATTCTTCTTCTAAGCAGAACGTTTGCAATCGCTGAAATAGCCAGACATGTTCCGATTTCGCCGAGGCCTTCATTGGTCTTTGCTTTTACGTTTACATTGATAAAATCGATTCCCATCAAATCGGCGATGCATCTTTTCATCTGCATTTTATATTTACCAAGTTTTGGCTCTTCGGCGTTGATAATAACATCGATATTCACGACTTCCCAGCTTTTTGAAGCGATGAAATCTCTGACTTTTAACATCAAATCCTTGCTGTCGATATTTTTAAACTGCGGGTCAGTATCCGGAAAAAGCATTCCGATATCGCCCAAACCTGCTGCGCCTAAACAGGCATCCATAATCGCATGAAGAACGACATCGCCGTCAGAATGCGCAAGTAATCCCTTATCGAAAGGAACGAGAATTCCGCCCAGTTTCAGCTCTCTGCCTTCGATGAGCCTGTGAATATCAGTGCCGATTCCCGTGCGGTATTCGTAATTTAAATCGCTAATCACAGAGAACCCTTCGTGCTTGGTATATCTTTGCCGATAATTTTAACGGCCTGTCCCAGCGATTGCCCCATCGCTTTGAAAATCGCCTCAGCGATGTGATGGCTGTTTGTTCCGTGTGGAACAGTTATGTGCAAATTAAGTTTGCCGTGGTTCGCAAAACTTCGCAGTAATTCTTCAACGCACTCGACATCGAAATCGCCGATTTTTTCCGTTCTGTACTCGACATTGTACACGCAAAACGGTCTGCCCGACAAATCCAGCGCAACATTAGCAAGAGCGTCTTCCATAGGAACCGCGCTGCTGCCGTAACGGGCTATTCCTTTTTTATCGCCAAGCGCCTGGCAGAACGCCTCGCCCATACAAATCGCGACATCCTCAACCGTATGATGCTGATCGACATCAAGGTCGCCTTTTGCCTTGAGCGTCATATCAATTTTGCTGTGCTTGCTCAGATGCGACAGCATATGATCGAGAAAGCCGATACCTGTATTGAGTTCGTATCTTCCCTCGCCATCGAGATTTATCTGAAGGCTAATATCTGTTTCTTTTGTCTTGCGTGTAATTTTTGCTTTTCTGTCAGCCATAACTTATACCTCGGCAATTAAATCCTTTAACGCGTTTATCAGTTTTTGATTCTGCTCCGGCGTACCAACCGTTACCCGCAACTTATCTTTAATGTCCGTATACGCCCAGTATCTAACGTAAATATTCTTTTCTTTCAATTTATCGTAAATATCTATTGCCCTTGCTTTCAAAGGTTTGGCAAAGACGAAATTCGTTTGGCTTTGCTGAACTTCAAAACCGAGCATGATTAATTGTTCGGTAAGGTTCTTGCGTTCAGCTTTTATTTTTTCAACGTTATTTTTGAAATACTTCTGATCCTCGATTGCCGCTGTCGCCGACGCTATTGAGACCGTATCGACATTATATGAATCTTTGACTTTCATCAGGCCCTTGATCATAGTCTCGCTTGCGATTCCAAAACCGAATCTCATCCCCGCAAGCGAATAACCTTTGCTCATTGAACGAAGTATAATTACATTGTCGAGCGTTTTAGCCAATTCCAGGCAGTTGCCATCGGCGAAATCAGCATAAGCTTCGTCTATTAGCAACACTCCTTTAATTTCTTCGGCAAGCTGACGAAGTTCCCGGCAGGGTATGAACGTTCCGCTTGGCGCGTTGGGATTGCAGACTATTGTTAGAGCCGCGTCCGTGGTAGTAAGCTTGGCGGGCAAATTGAATTCCCCATCGAATGGAATTTCGATAGCAGGGCAGTTTTGAATACGCGCAAGTTCCGGATAAAGCGAATAAGTAGGCGTAGGATAAGCCAAAGGCCGGTTCTCATCGCATATTGCGCGGATTGCCATGTTCAGTAAATCATCACCGCCGTTTGCGCAAATAATGTTTTCAGGCTTTACATCTAAAACTTTCGCTGCCGCTTCTCGGAATGAATCTCCCAATGGCTGCGGGTATCTTCTGAGCTGCTCCGGTTTTAAATTTTTTATGGCCTCAATGACCTTCGGGCTCGGCGGATATGGATTTTCATTGGTGTTCAGCTTGACGACATCAGTGGTTTTGGGCTGAAAACCCGGTTCATAACCGGTCATTTTTTGAATATTTTCGCGGAAATATGCCATAATTTTAAGGATTATACGCAGAAAATTGCGGTTTGCAAAGTGTGATTTTGTGTGCTTTTACGGAAATTACGAGATCCTTCGGCTTCGTCCCGATAAAAATTGGGACTCGCTCAGGATGACATCTGCGGGTCGTCATTTTTTGCCGCAATAATCGATCAACCGTGCGATTTCGCTTCTCAACTCTTTGCGATGGACGATCATATCGACAAAGCCGTGTTCGACCAGGAATTCGGCCCGCTGGAAGCCTTTTGGAAGTTCCACTTTTATCGTTTCATAAATCGTTCTCGGCCCCGCAAAACCGATCAAAGCTCCCGGTTCTGCGATAATTATATCGCCCAGCATCGCGTAACTTGCCGTTACGCCGCCGGTTGTCGGGTCTGTCAGGAGGGATATGAAAAGCCCACCGTGATCGTCAAATTTTGCCAGCGCAGCACTTGTTTTAGCCATTTGAGCAAGCGAAACGACGCCTTCGTGCATTCTTGCGCCGCCAGTAGAACTGATTATAAGCAGAGGTAATTTGTCTTCGATAGCTTTCTCTATAGCGGTGCAAAGTTTTTCGCCTACAACTGCACCCATCGATCCGCCAAGGTAGTTAAAATCCATAACCGCCATCATAATCGGCCTGCCTTTGATAAAGGCTTTGCCTACCAACATCGCCTCTTTGCCTGCCGCGGTTTTTTCGGCCAATTTAACTCTTTCTATATATTTTGTACCCTTATATATGAAATGTAGCGGGTCGGTTGTTACCATTTCTGCCAAAAACTGCTCGAATGTGCCTTCATCCGCCAAATAGCTGATTCGTTCTTTAGCACCGATTCGGAAGTGGTAATTACATTCGGGACAAACATCGAGATTTTCTGTAACTGTTTTCTTGAAAAGCATTTTTGCGCACTGAGGACACTTAACCCAGAGTCCTGCCGGCATTTCTTTCTTGGGTTTTAAACTAAAACCGTCCCATTTGGATTGCGTTTTTTTCACCATTTTTCCAGTTGTGCTCATAAATAAATCAGCCGTGATTTTACCAAAAAATTCAAATTACGGAATATTAAAATAGTAAATGCCTTACAAAAAACTTAAGGACTTATTTAGTCTTTATTGAAGATTCATAATAAACAGAAAGCTCACGAAATTGATGTTACCTTACAGTTCATCCCTCCACTAAATAAGTGAGATGTAGCCTAAATAAAGTGCATTTTTGTTCTTTCTCATTATAATAGTTTTGTGGAAAACGTTTTGGATGACATTCTTGCCAGTTTGGATGGCGATGGAGAAGCCTATCGCCGATTGGTTAACCTTTATCAGCCTCAGATAATTAGGCTGATGTGGCGTTTTACAAGGGATAAAGGCGAATTGGAATGTCTTGTTGAAGATGTCTTTGTAGAAGCATTTTTCAGCCTCAAAAATTACAAAGGAAGCGGACCTTTTGTAAATTGGCTGAAAAAAATCGCAACCCGCGTCGGCTACAAATTCTGGAAGCAGCAGGAACGGGCCAGGTTGTTTGCTCCGATAGAAGATTTGGACAGTATAAACGCAAAGAGCAATCCTGATGATGGGATTGACCCTTCAGAAGCGGCGGCTGCGTTGCATATTTTGCTCGGACGTTTGCCCGCCGATGACAGGCTTGTGCTTACGTTGATGTATTTTGAGGATTGTTCGATTGAGGACATCGCTCACAGGATGGGCTGGACCAGTGCGGGTACAAAAATGCGGGCCATGAGAGCTCGCGGAAAGTTGAAAAAAATTGCTGAAAAAGAAAAATTTTCGGAGAGATTCGAATGGATAAGATAATTGATATACTTGATAAGCTGGCCGAGAGGGCACAGAGCGAAATTCTGCCGCAGATTGATGTCACCAATAAAGTAATGACTCGAATCAGCCTTATGAGGATGCAGAAACCAAACCTGTTGCCGATCGAAGTGTTTGCCGGCCTGACTGCCATCGCCGCTTCAATAGTTGTTTTCTTCTCCATTCAGGCATGGAATAATATAGCAAATCCGTTTTATCAGTTATTTACTCCTTATCAGGGGGCTTTGTTATGGTAGAAGAAAATATTATAAAATCTCCCGCAGGCAATAAATTATGGATAAGGCTTTTGTGTGCTTTTGTGATACTTGCTTCCGGTATCGCCATCGGTGCAGGCGGCACAATTCTTTTGGTCAAGCACCGTGTTATCTGGATCAGCAAAGCTCATATGGATGCGAATTCTCTCACGAAGTTAATAGCTGAGAAATACGATTTGGACTCACAGCAGACAGGCCTCGTCCGAGAGCTTATAAATGATGCGTTTGTGCGAAAGAATTTAAATGATGAAGCTGAATCGGCAAGACGTGAAATGTATGCGCAAAAGATGATTACCGATATGAATTCTATTCTTACTCCGCAGCAATTCCAGAGATGGAGTAAAGATTTTCAGGAAATGCGTGAACGCTACAAAAAACGCAACAAGAGGTAAAACAATTACGATATCTTTTTTTTGGCTTGTCTGCAATTATAAAGTGTTGGCTTTTTGACCTTTATTTCGCCAATTCAATATTCTCGGCACGAGGCCCTTTTTCGCCCTGAACTACATCGAAGCGGACTTTATCGCCTTGATTTAAAATCTTCAAAGTTTTTTCCTTGAAGCCCGTATGATGCGCAAAGATATCCGGCTGACCGCTGCCGTCGATAAAACCATAACCCTTTTTAGGGTCGAACCATTTGACTACTCCTTCTGCCATGGGGTGGTCTCCTTATAAAAATCCTCTATCGTACCAGTAAATAGAGCTATATCTTAAAAATAAAAAAAATTAATTAATTTTCTGAATCGGTAGAATCGTCGTCGCCGCCGAGTTTTTCTTTCATCAGTCGGCCCATCTTGAATTTAACAGTACGCTTCGAAGGCACTTCTACTCTTTCCAGAGTTTTTGGATTTTGAGCTACTCTTGCCTCGCGTGTTCTTACTTCGAATACTCCGAAGTCGCGGAATTCCAAACGATTGTTCCCGATTAGCTCGGAAATTATTTCATCAAGGAAAGATTGTACTACTCTCTTGACTACAACTCTTTTGGCTTGTGTTTGTTCCGCAATTCTATCTATCAGTTCTTTCTTCGTTACTGTTCCCATAGAGTACCTCGTTCTACAGAGTGTTTAAATTTTTTAAGCTGCATTAGGCTGCATTAGGCTGCATTTACGTTCAATATTTTGTTTTCAAACAAACCGCAAACCACTATACAGCAAAGACTTCTAACCATCAAGTAATTTTTTCCATAATTTTAAGTTAAAAACTTAAAATGACCGTTTTGGTGTTAAAAACAGCTAAATTAAACTGAAAAATTGGTATATTTACTTGACCAATTTGCATAAATAAGCAATAATCTTGCTTTTACTAAATAGGGCGTGAAAGGTTTTATTTTGTCTCATAAGATACTGTCCAAAAAAGAGTTATGTCCTGCGGTCTATATGGCCGACATCGAGGCGCCTCTGGTAGCAGCGGCAGCCAAACCGGGCCAATTTGTAATTGTTTGTCTAAAAACCACTTATAGCGAACGGATTCCTTTGACGATAGCGGGTATTAACGCTGATGAAGGCTCGATTCGCCTTATCTGGCAGGTCGTTGGCAAAAGCACCGCTGAATTGGGAAGCCTTAAAATTGGCGATAAAGTCGAAAATATTTTAGGCCCATTAGGCAAGCCGACTCACATCGAAAAGTTCGGAACCGTTGTCTGCGTTGGCGGAGGAATCGGAAATGCTCCTCTGTTTCCGATCGCAAAAGGTATGAAACAGGCCGGAAACAAAGTCATTAGTATTTTAGGCGCAAGGAACAAATCTCTCCTGATTCTCGAAGACGATTTCAAACAAATCAGCGATGAATTAGTTATCGTTACTGATGACGGCTCTTACGGCAGAAAAGCTGTAGTTACCGTTCCGCTCGACGAAATCTGCAACGCGCAAAAAGTTGATATGATTGTCGCTATAGGTCCTGCGATAATGATGAAGTTCGCAAGTCAGACTGCTGTGAAACATAATATCCCTGTCGTCGTATCGCTTAATACAATTATGATTGACGGTACCGGCATGTGCGGCGGATGCCGCCTTACCGTGGGTGGGAAAACCTGCTTTGCCTTTGTGGATGGCCCGGATTTTGACGGCCATCTGATTGATTTTAACGAAGCGATGGCACGCGCAACCACATACCGTACCTTTGAAC
>JAKJEQ010000054.1:12400-12848 GCA_022705345.1 Planctomycetota bacterium
GGATGCAGGGTCGAAGTCGGCGGACAAACAAAATTCGTCTGCGTTGACGGCCCTGAATTCGACGGCAGCAAAGTCAATTTCGATTTAATGATGAAACGAATGCAGGCCTATAAAAAACTGGAACAAAAGGCGCTGGAAGAATATAACCATAAATGCAATATTGGATTGGATAAATGACACAGATTTACACGAATACTTATAGACACGGATTAACACGGATTTACACTGTTAATAAAAAATAAAAGTCTCTGTGTCCTCTGTTATCTCTGTGGCTAAACAATAAATTAATTAACTCTGTGGCTAAAAGGATAATAAATTGAACGAGCAGCAATTACTCGAAGTACTTTTAAAGAAACACAAAGAAGGCACGCTTAAACCTGCTGACAGGTATAACATTCCTCCGCAGGCAATGCCCCAGCAGGATGGAGTCGTAAGACGATCCAATGTC
>JAKJEQ010000055.1:0-7090 GCA_022705345.1 Planctomycetota bacterium
GGCCGGTTATTCTGGAATGACGCCGAGAGTTCACAGCAGCGGCGGCAGAACGAGATTTGGACAATTGCGAAATGATGTGAATCATTATTTGAAGTGGGCGTATTCGGAGGCTGGCAATTCGACGGCAGTAAATCATAAAAGATTACCGGACAGGCACACGAGTAGGTTATATGCGAAGATACGTTCGCGAGCCGGTCATGCCAAAGCTGTTGGAGCAGTTGGGCGGCATTTGGCTGAAGCGAGCTTTTGGGTGCTGACGAAGAAGGTTGAATATAAGGAGCCGAAATCAAAATCGTTTTCATCGACGGCGGTCTAAACGCGATGATGTCATGAGTCCGTTGAGACTCGCGCAATGAATGCGGCAGACTGCTGGAAGAAACTTATGCCGAAGTTTACGGCGAAGAGATGACTTTGGTGAAAACCAAAATAGATGAAGATGAGCAGGCTCAAGACGGATCCGGCGAGAAGTTTTTCGCCTTCGCCTTTCTCACCGCCTGTTTTTGTGAAGGCGGCGAAAGCGGACTACGGCGAAAAACAAGGCCGAATCCTTCAATATTTATTGAAAAATTGGGAAAAATTTAAAAATGTATAATAAAACGAATTTTTAATTGACAGGCAACACGCTTTCAGAGATGACACAAAAACGACTTAAAAGAAAAACGATAAACGTTTTTTATGAGAGCTATGGATTATGAAAAAGTGGACGGCTTTAATCATACTTCTTTTTCCTTCAATACTGTATGCTAATCCTATTGTATTTGATCCGTTCGGTTCTATCAGAGCGATATTGGTTGTCGGTTCTATGCTCTGGATGGAGGCGGTAATATTAACATTCATTCTATGTTTTTTTCGGCTGGAAATAGTTCCACTATTTTTTGCATTATTCGCGGGTAACCTGGCAATTTATTTCTTTATTTTTTCCCCCATTCTTACAGAAAGCGATAATGTTTTAATGGCCGAAATCGCTATAGTTGCCGTAGATGGAATATTTATCAAACTGATAAGCAGAATGGATTTCTTTCAAATGGAAGATTTCACCGGATTAAAATGGCACACCGCATTTATTTGCGCATTAATTGGCAATGCATTATCATATTATGTGGGTTCGGTAATAATCAGTTAACTGATTTAGTGAATGATTCGAGCCGCCCGCGCGGGTAGTGAAGTCAGGACTTCGTGGCAAATCGTATCTGCCATTTCGGCCTGCCTGTAAACGCTGCAAAGACTTTGAGCATCGTTATCGATTACAGTAACATACAGGCCGACTTTCGCATCCGCGATATCGGTTACATCGATGATTGTTTTGTCCATACTGACTCTGCCGATAACTTGCGCAAATTTATCGCCGACTTTCATAAACGCGTTATTCGAATAAGCGCGCCAGTAATTATCAGCATAACCAACCGGCACAATTGCTCCGACGGTGTCTCGCCATGCCGAGAAAGTTCTGCCGTAGCCGATGGGCTGGCCTTTTTTATATTGATTGATCTGTACGATAGGCACTTCGAACTTCATCGCGGGCTGGAGTTTAATCTTGAGCAGGTCGGGATGTTCGGCCCAGCCGTAAAGAGCGATGCCGCATCGTACCATATCGAAATGAGCCTGCGGCATATTAAGCATCGCAGCGCTGTTCGATGCGTGAATAATAACGTCCTTACACGCAAGCAGCGACTGGCTTGACAGGAACTTTTGAAAGTAATGGAACTGGTATTCCGCATAACCCATGTTCTTTTCGGCGGCAGTCGAAAAATGCGTATATACGCCCGCAAGGCTAACATTTTCGGTTGTATGTATTTTCTTTATTAGTTGAGCGGCTTTGCCCGCGTCAATGCCGCAGCGTCCCATTCCAGTTTCGACTTTAACATGCACATTAAGAACCAAACCAGTATTCTTAAGGCAGCCATACACAAAATCGATTGCCTCGGGATCGACCGCGGCGCAGTGAATGCCTTTCTCAGCACATAACTTAACCGCGTCCGTGCCGAAGTAAGTATGCACAGGTTCGAGCACAAGGGTTTTAGTCTCGCCGACAATGTCCAAGATATATGCGGCTTCATACACATTGGCGACCGCAAAGAAATCGACCGGCCCCTGTTTGAGGATTTTCACAATTTCACGAATACCATGACCGTATCCGTTTGCCTTGATGACCGCGCATATCTTAGTTTCAGGTTTGCACAAAGTTCTGACGGCCTGGAGATTATTCAAAAACGCCTGCGAGTAAATATGAATTCTCTGGTCGTTCCGTGTATATTGATTGCTTATTTGTAATTCCATCTACTTTTTCTAAATACCAATCGCTTACGCTCATGGCTCTGATTTAATTGTCATTCTTAATTTGTTTATACAGAGCGAAAAGCTCTTTAAATGCCCGTAAAATTACGCTGAGTTTCGCACCGGTCTGCTCGCCGGCAGTCCTGGGATAATGATGCACGCCGAGCTGGTAAATTTTATAACCTTTGTTTTTGGCACGCGCGAAAATCTCGGTATTAATTAAAGCGCCGGTGCTTTTCATCTTTATATTGTCAAAAATGCTGCGTTTGTAAAGTTTAAAAGCGCAGTCCATATCTTTTATTTTCATACCGAACAAAAAATTCGCAAGCGTCGTCCAGCAGAAAGCGTTGATTTTTCTAACGATGTTATCCTGCCGGTTGATTCGAAAACCCGTTACAATATCGTACTGGGGAGTATATTTAAAAAGCAGAGGCAATTCCTTAATATCGAACTGGCCGTCGCCGTCGGTATAAAAAACGTATTCTTTAATTGCGTTTTTAAAGCCGCTTTGCAGAGCTGAGCCGTAGCCGAGATTGGGATTATGATGAACCGCCTTTATCCTGTTATTTTCAGCGGCGAGTTTATCTGCGATTTGGCCTGTGTTGTCTTCGCTGCCGTCATCGACAATGATAATTTCATAATCGATTTTTAAAGACTCAAGTACGTCGATAGTGGATTTGACAACACGTTCGATATTTTCCTGTTCGTTGTAACAGGGAAAAAAAACGGACAAAGAACTAACTGCCCCATTTTCCATATTTATCACCAGCGGGATGTTTTACTAATGCGATTCATTTCCCGATCAAACTCTGCTTTGAATTTTGAATATTCTTCTTTAAACTGAGGATTAACATTCGCGACATAATTTCCTGTTATCATAGCGAGCAAAAGCCTGTCTCGGAAGCCGTCCTTCTTTTTATACTTTTCTTTATTTTGCTGATAATCGTTGAAGTAATTCATGAAAAGCTCAGAAACTTTTGGACGAAACTCAGGCTGATACTGCGTTAATCGAATCATTTCGATGGCCGCGGTATTGGAAGGTTTTATTTCGAGCGCAGCTTTTAAAGCATCATAAGCCTGGTTGACATCGCCCTGCTGCAAGCGAGGTAAATTATAACCCTTAGTAAGCAGTCTTGAGAATTCATCAGGAAATTTCGTTTGCCCGTTAAAAACTCCAGTATATAGTTTGCGTCCCTGCGGGGTATTTACATCGACATAAATTTCCTGTTCGTCATCCATATAAGCAGGCCGCCAGTTCGGATTCATCGCCAGGCCCCTGATCAATACAGAATCAAATTGCGCCGCCGGCATGAAAACGACCCAGACACCTTCCATTTTAAATTGTTCTTCGAGCCATTTGCCGATTTTTTCAAAATCCGAAGCAGTCAATTCTCTGCCCGCTTTATCAGCTTCACGAACTGGGTCTCCGCCGCTCATGATATACATCCATCGCTGATATGCATCTGTGTTGTACGCGGCCTGCGCTCTGCCGTCCATGTAAAGCTGCAAAGGGGTCTTGCCGGTGTTCGGGTCAGGTATCTGGCCGTAAGCAACAAAACCGCCTTCAGTCCAGTAATTGAAAACTATTCCTTCCATTTCGTTGTCTCTTACGAACTGACACGCTTTGAAAGGCTTTGCGTAAGATGCGCTCATTCGCATAAAGACGCTTGTCAGAAAACTGCTATCGGGCCATGGATTGAGATAAATGAGCTTGTACCAATATCCCCACCATAACGTCAGTAATATGACAATCACCAAAGCAACGGCCGCAAGTGTTCTTTGTGCCCCGATTGGGAATGGACTCAATACAGCTTTGCCTTTCCATTTCAAATTCGAACCAGCGACAATCATTCTTATGCCGCTATCGATAAACATCGCAAGTATCGGGCAGGCTGCTATCGCTGCAACCGGGATAAAACGACGCGACCCGATCGCCATATAAATCGTAATTGCCGCAATTACCAGCAGCGGCAAATCGATTTTCGGCCATTGATACTGCGCAGTTTCGGGCGATTCGTTCTGAGCTTTTACTTTCCTGACCACAACTTTCGGTTTAAGCAGCAGGCACACAACCCAGAAAACAAGCAGCATCCAAGCGGCGATATACATAATCAAAAAAGGAATTTCATCACCAACGGGATTGCTCCATTCGAAGGCAGGATGCCATTCGTTGACGGTTTTCCACATCTTGGCGTGTTCGCTGACGCTGACTTCAAAAGTATGCGTAAGGTTGGTAAGCCTGAACGGATTGAAAATAATCATTGCAATAAACGCCGCTACAGAAGCAGCTACAGTATGCCACCAGGCCTTGACTGTTATCGTTTTCAGATTTTGTTTAAATGCGCTCAGCAGAATTACGACAACAAAGAAACCTGCAGCGGCCACAAAAAGCGTTTGCCTGCTGTCGGAGACATAATCAGCGAAAAGCGTATTATATTGAGTGTATCTTTCTATACCTTTTGGGAAAAATCGTCCGGTTACGGCAATCAAAATTATAAACGAAAAAATAAACTGATAAAAATAGAGAATCGCGGGCTTGATGTTTTTCCAGAAAGACAGAACGAAATCAGCCGCTATCGCCAGGAGAATCAAAATAAATAAACCGTCTTTTGGAGGCGGCAGAATTTTCAGATCGAGTTTTTTTATGTTTTCATGCCCGAGAAATTTTATCGCAAGGGCATAAAAGAAGAGCCAGCCAAGACTGAAATAAATCGCCAGTGAAATCTTTTTCGGCAGCAGGGAAAGCAGATGCAAACCGATAAACGGCACAAGCACGATAAAAACATAAACATACCCGCCGTGAAGATTGCACCACAAAACCGTCAGCGGAACAATCAGCCAGATATAAAGGTAATTTTTATAAACAGCCAGTACAAAAATAAACAGCAGCACCGCCGTCAGCATATTTGAAAAGCCCGCGGGCCTTATATCGAAAAAAGTTCTGCCGATAAAAAGAGCAAAACACGCGAATGTCGCCGAAAGGGCCTTATTGGCTCCGAGCACAACGCCGGTGTAATACACCACAATGACTGTCAGTATATAAAGCGCGTACTTCCAGAAAACAAGACTATTATAGCTTATGTCCTGTTCGACAATGGGCTTGTCGAAAGTCTCGGCATCAGCAATCGGCGAGATATGCGTCAGCCAGTAAAAGAAAACGTGTGTGAGCCAGTTCTGATTGACCCAGCCCGTCGGGTGCCAGTACTGAACGGTTTCAAGTCCGACCTTATCAGTAACCCACTGTGCCCATTTAGGCCAGTTTTTTACATCTTCCGCTGTTGGGCCTGGTTTATGTGAGTTTGCGCTGAAAGGCTCTACGGTATCGACGCCGTGATTAATAAAGTGCCTCCCGCATGCCATCGCAACCCAGGTATCGCCTGCGCCGACCATATGCGTCGATGCTTGCAGCGCGACCAAAATCATCGCCCACCAGAAAATCAGCATAATCCAGCCGTTCATCGGCTGACGCTGTTTAACATTTAACAATTCAGCTTTCTGATTTGTTAGCTCTTGAGCCATTTTTCCAATCGATCAATCCCTTTTGTAATTAGTTCCATAGACGTTGCGAAACTAAGACGAACATTATTATCGCAGCCGAAAGCCCCGCCCGGAACCAGTGCTACGTTTGCCTGCTCAAGCAAAGCTGCCGCAAAATCCATACTGTTATTGATTTTCACGCCGCCGATTGTCCTGCCGAAATGGGCCGATACATCAGGGAAGCAATAAAAAGCGCCTGTGGGCTTGGGACATTTAACGCCCTGTATTGCGTTCAATCTGTCTGCCATGAATTTCCCTCGTTTTTCGAATTCGATTCTCATATTTTCAACTTCATTGTTCGGGTCGGTAAATGCGACAAGGCCGCCCTGCTGAACGAAGCTGACCGGGTTTTGCGTCATATGCCCCTGGAGCCTGCTCATCGCTTTTATCACTTCGATTGGAGCTGCAACATAACCGAGTCTCCAGCCGGTCATTGCGTAGGCTTTGCTGAATCCGTTTATTGTAATAGTACGTTTATAGGCGTCTTCGCTCAAAGCCGCAAAGCTGATAAATTTCGTGCCATCGTAAACAAGGCGTTCATATATTTCATCGCTGAGAACCATTACGTTTGTTCCTTCGAGCGTTTTGGCAATTGCCCTGAGTTCATCAGGAGTATAGGTAAAACCGCCGGGGTTATTCGGGCTGTTAATGATAATCATAGCAGTTTTCGGCGTAATCGCCTTTTTTACCTGCTCCGGCGTAATCTTATAATCATTTTTAGGATCGGTCTCAACGGTTTTCATTACTGCGCCGGCAAGTTTTGTAGCTTCCGGATAAGTCACCCAGTAAGGGGTAGGCACAATAACCTCATCGCCCTCGTCCAGAACTGCCTGCATACTTTCATATACAGAATGCTTTGCGCCGATGTTTACGATAATTTGTTCAGGTTTGTAGGTTAGATTATTTTCTTTCAGTAGTTTTTCAGCAATGGCTTTTCTCAATTCCGGAATACCCGGAGTCGCGGTGTACTTTGTTTTTCCTGACTTGATAGCCGCTATGGCGGCATCCTTTATATATTGCGGGGTATCGAAGTCCGGTTCTCCTGCCCCAAAACCAACTACATCAACGCCCTTAGCTTTTAATTCTTTTGCTTTCGTGTCAACTGCCATTGTTGCTGACGAGGGAACAGACTGTGCCCTTTTACTGACTTTCATATATTCGCTCCTAAAATGTTAAAACCTTATATAGCAGAATATTAAAGCACAAATCAATAATACGGTCAACATTTAAAACTTGAGACATCTTAAGGCTTGTGCAACTGTTTGTTTCAGATACAATA
>JAKJEQ010000055.1:7100-12734 GCA_022705345.1 Planctomycetota bacterium
TGGATTGTCTTTCGCTTGCCGCTGCTTTAGTTCTCGGCGGAGCGATCGGCTTCGAAAGAGAACTGAGAGGTAAAGCGGCTGGGCTCAGGACAAATATACTTATTTCATTGGGTTCCTGCGGGTTCACAATCATTTCCACCTCTTTATCCGGTGCCGAGCCTGGAAGGGTCGCCGCCCAGATAGTAACCGGAATAGGTTTTTTAGGCGCAGGAGCTATAATCCATAGCGGAATAGGCGTGCACGGTCTGACCACAGCGGCAGGAATATGGATTGTGGCAAGTATCGGTATGGCTTGCGGTGCAAAAATGTACTTCCTGGCTGTCATTACCACTGTGTTGTCACTGGTAGTTTTGCTTTTACTTCCTTTTATTGAAAGGAGCATAAATAAATTTCAGCCGCCAGAAAATTCCATTAGCTGATTTCCCAACTGCGTTTTTACCTATTTTGACAGTTCACATAATCCGAAAATAGTATTTTCTTGATATTTTGAATAATTTTACTTTAAATTTAAGTTAACAATACTTATTATGGAAAATAAGTATATAGATGATGCAAGGATGCAGGTCAGCGAGTATGAAAGGTAATAAAACGTCTGACAGGGATTCAAAAGACAAAAATGACTTGATCAGATGGACAAGTTTTGGCTTTGAATTCGGCGGAGTCGTGGCAGTACTATGTTATATTGGGTATAAGATTGACACTGCTTTAAACTCAAGTCCTTTCTTTCTTCTAGTCGGTTTTTTTATTGGTTTTATAGGCATGATTTATCTTGCTTATAAACAGATGAATAACAATAAATAATGGATTTCTTTTTTAATAATTTCGTTCTAAGCGAATTTAACCCGCTCAATCCGGTTGTAACTCACAAATTATTTGAGTTCACTGTTGGCAACTACAACATTCCAGTAAGTAATCACATGATAATGATTGCCGCCGCATTTGTATTGCTTTTAGTGTTGATACCGATTTCCGCAAGGTCAAAAAGGCTTGCACCAAAAGGTTTACAAAATATGATTGAGGCGGTTTGTGTCTATCTTCGCGAAGAAGTCGCGCGCCCCGCTTTGCATGAGCATACAGACCGGTTCATCGGGTTCATCTGGACTTTGTTCTTTTTTATTTTGACGCTTAATCTTCTTGCGATGATTCCTACCGAAGCGATAATACATCTCATCACCAAAAAGCCAAATCACTTTGGCGGCCCTGCTACAGCAAATATATGGATTACAGGCGGACTTGCGGTTGTAACCTTTTTCATTACGCATATCGCCGGCATCAAACAGCAGGGAATTGTTCACTACATTAAAAATTTCACACCACCAGTTCCGAAGGCAATTTGGCCGTTTATATTTGCGCTGGAACTTGTAACGGCTTTTGTAAGACCATTTGCGCTCGCAATGAGGTTGTTTGCCAATATGGTAGCAGGCCACACGCTAATCGCAACCCTGCTCGGGTTGATTATTGTTTTCAAAAATATAGCGGTCGGCGGCGTTGCCGTGGGCGCAATTGTAGGAATTTCTTTTCTCGAGTTATTGGTGGCTTTTTTGCAGGCGTATATATTTACGCTTCTTTCAACCTTGTTTATTAGTTTCTCGATAATACCTGAACATTAATTTTTTTTGGAGAATAAATATTATGGATGGAATGGTTACAACAGCTTTAGCTCAAAGCAATAGTCTCGCGATTTTTGGGGCAGTTATCGCTTGCGGACTGGCAATTATCGGCGCCGGAATCGGAATTGGTTTTATTGGCGGCAAAGCCATGGAATCTATTGCGCGTCAGCCTGAAATGGCAGGGAAAGTATCGACAACAATGCTTATCGCCGCCGCCCTTATCGAAGGTGTCACTCTCTTTGCTTTGGTTATTTGTTTCTTAACACTTTTCTGGCTGAAGTAAGACAGGATTAAAAGATGAAAAAGGTCTCAACGGCAATTTTATTTGCGTTATTGTTCGTCCGTATCGCCATTGGAGAGGATGCTGCGCATGCAGAAGAAAGTACCAGTATTTTCAGCGGAACCTTCGCGGACGCTCTTTGGGCTGTTATTGCTTTCAGCACACTGGTCATTGTCCTCAGCTTGGTCGCCTGGAAACCACTGCTTAAAAATCTCAATGCCAGGGAAGACCACATCAAACAGCAGATTGGCGATGCCGAAAACGCAAAGATCAAAGCTGAAGAAATTCTTGACGGCTATAAAAAGCAGAGCCACGAAATGCTCGAACAGGCAACCAGGTATGCAAATCAAACAGGAAAAGAACTTATCGAGCAGGCACGTAAAGAGGCTACTGCCATTACAGAAAGAGCTAATTCGGAAATCAGCAATGCGCAGAATGTCGCTTCGCAGCAGTTATGGCACATGGCGGGAAACATGCTTATCGCGATTAGTCACGAAGTACTGGGGCGAACAATCACGCCTGAAGACAACAAGCGGCTTATTCACGAAGCCATCGGAAAACTCCAGGAAGAAAGCCTAAAGAATGATAACTTCGAATCTTAATTATAATGTCGGCGAGATATACGGGGAAGTTCTCTTCGTGCTCGCTTGCGAAAGAGGGGAAGTCGAAACCGTCAAGGCTGATTTCGATGGTATCGAAAAGTTCATAGTTTTTGAAGGCGACTTTATTGCCGTACTTTCGTCTCCTTACCTTTCAATCAATCAAAAAAGTAAATTGGTTGAGAACATCTTTACAGGCAGGGTCTGCGAATTAACCTTGAACTTCTTGCTTACCGCAGGCTCACACAACCGGCTTAGCGCTTTGCCAAATATTATTAAAAAATATAACAGGCTTTACAGACAATCTAAAGGCCATAAAGACATTTGGATGACCGTATCGCACGCACTTGATTCGGAAGAAAAAGAAACAGTCAGGGCATCACTTGCCGCAGCTCTCAAAACTGAGAACATTACACTGGAATTTAACGTCGAACCTGAAATCCTCGGAGGAACGATCATAAGGTACGCCGGAAAAATGATTGATAATTCAGTCAGAACAAGATTACTTAGAGCAGTAGATACGATTATTGCTCAAGGCAGAAATTCAGCAGGAAAAAGTTTATGAAACTCGATGTCAGTGAATTAAGCAGTATCCTAAAACAGGAAATAAGCCAGTATAAAAACAAGCTCGATATAACATCGGTCGGAAGAGTCGTCGAAATCGGCGACGGAATCGCGAGAATCTACGGTCTGCATAATGCTATGGCCGGCGAAATGCTGATGTTTGAAAACAATATCAAAGGCGAGGTCTTCAACCTTGAAGAAGATTCTATCGGCGCAGTTATATACGGCGATTATATAAAAATCAGGGAAGGTTCCGATGTCCATGCGACAGGCCAGCTTCTCTCAATTCCGGTCGGTAATGAGCTCCTCGGAAGAGTCGTTAATCCTCTTTGCGAACCCGTGGACAGCGGCCCCGCCATTCAGACTTCCTCAACGAGATACATCGAATTTGACGCGCCTTCAATTTCCCAGCGGCAGCCTGTAAAAAAACCTTTACAGACTGGAATCAAAAGCATCGATTCCATGATACCGATCGGACGGGGACAAAGAGAATTGATTATCGGGGACAGAAAAACAGGCAAAACCGCAATCGCAATCGATGCTATAATAAATCAGAAAAAAGAAAATGTAGTCTGCATTTATGTTGCCATCGGCCAGAAAGAATCTACAGTTGCCGAAGTCATTGAAACTCTTCGCATGAACGGCGCAATGAGTTATACTACTGTGATTACATCCCCTGCTTCGGACATAGCTTCTTTGCAGTATATCGCTCCTTATGCCGGCTGTGCATTGGCCGAATATTTTATGTATGAACATAAACGTGACGTGCTTTGTGTTTATGACGATTTGAGCAAACACGCGGTCGCATATCGTCAGCTTAGTTTGCTTCTAAGAAGACCCCCGGGAAGAGAAGCTTATCCCGGTGATATCTTTTACCTGCACAGCAGACTTCTTGAACGCAGCGCCAAACTTTCAGAAAAACTTGGCTCCGGCTCGATGACCGCCCTGCCGATTGTTGAAACTCTCGAAGAACAGGTTTCCGCGTATATACCCACAAATGTTATCTCGATTACTGATGGTCAAATCTATTTGAAAAGGGATTTATTCCTGTCAGGCATAAGACCCGCTGTCGATGTCGGAACAAGCGTCAGCCGTGTAGGAGGAAACGCGCAGGTCAGCGCAATGAAGAAAGTTGCCTCAAGATTAAGGCTTTATCTTGCTTCATATAACGAATTATTGAATTTCGCACGATTAGGCACCGAACTTGATTCTGCTGCGCAGTCGCAGCTCGACAGAGGCGCAAGAATGGTCGAACTGCTTAAGCAGCCCCAGTTCTCCCCTATAACTGTTGGAGAGCAGGTAGTAACAATCTTCATCGGTTTGAGCGGGCTTGTGGACGATATCGAAATTAAAAACGTCGCGAAATTTTCTCAGTCGTTTATCCAGCGAATAAATATGCAGCACCCGGAATACGTAGAAGAAATTAACAAGACAGGCAATTTTTCCGACGAATTAGCCTCAAAAATTACAGAAGAAATCAAAGCATTTAAAGAAGCTAACAAGCTGATGAGCTGATATGGCAGGAATAAGGCAAATTTTGCAGAGGCGCAGGGCCGCAGACAGTATCAGGCGAATTACTCGCACTATGGAGATGGTTTCTACTGCCAAGTACAAAACATATCATCACAGACGAGATGTCGCCGCCGAATACGAAGACGCACTTTCGCAAATTGGTTATCTGCTTGTTACTTCGCAGGAACCGATTAACCATCCTGTCCTGAAAGCAAATAAATCAAATCGATCGGCCGTTTTGGCCGTAGGTTCTACACGCGGGCTTTGCGGTGCGTATAATAATCACATTTCTCATTTGGTAGATGTACACATTAAAAATGCCGTGCAGTTTAAACGTGAGCTGGATATATACGCTACCGACAGCAGGCTTTTAAGTACGCTTGCGTACAGAGGTATAAAGCCCGAAAAAGTTTATCCCAATATAGATAAATGTCTCGAGGGAATCGGGATAGATGAGATAACAGATACCTGCATTAACCGTTATATTGCCGGTGAAATCGACACGTTCGACATCGTGTATATGCAGTATTTTTCCGCTTCGAGCCAGAGCGTACAGACTATGACGATTCTTCCCCTTCCTGAACTTATTGATAATCTAACGACGCGTTCGGTCCCTATTTGGCCGTATGATGTTTCCTTTGAAGATTTTTATCTCTCTCCTGATGCTTATGAAGTTATCAAGGGGCTGGCAAGAATCATTGTTCGAGCCTCGATTGAATTTTGTTTTATGGATGCCGCTCTAAGCGAGCATTTAGCGCGTATGGTTGCCATGAGAAGCGCAACTGATAACGCAGAAAATATGATCAAGCAGTTAACAAATGAATATAATGTCGCCAGACAAAGCCAGATTACCGGCGATTTGCTGGACATAGTTGGTGGAACCGGAGCTTTACAATGAAAAAAGGCAAATTAGTACAGGTTATAGGAAGTGTCTTTGACGCTAAGTTCGAACTGCAGGATGTGCCTTCGGTGCATAATGCTATCGAAATAACTATGCCAAGCGGTAAAAAACTATACGGCGAAGTACAGCAGCATCTCGGCGACGGCAAAGTTCGCGCTATCGCCATGG
>JAKJEQ010000056.1 GCA_022705345.1 Planctomycetota bacterium
ACAGGAATGAAGATTTACGAGATTCTTCATTTCATTCAGAATGACAAATAACGCGAAGGGCGTGTGGAGAAAACGCGAAATGTCAGACATATCGGACCATTTGGACAAGTCGGACATACGACCAGAATATAGAACGTAGAATTAGAACACCCCTCCATTACTGTCGGGGCTCAATTATTTGAATGGTTTGGGCGGTGGGAATAAATCACGGGATTCAGGCATTAGTGCCGGTTTAGCAAATCAAGGCTTTTCGATGCAGGCGGGCCGCCAATCGCAGGTATTTCCGTTTCTGAGGCCCATTGCGAAGCCATGGCCGCCCCTGCTGAAAATGTGCACCTCCGCATTGACTCCAGCTTTTTTCAAAGCTGAATAGAACATAAGCGTATTTTCGACTGGAACGGATTTGTCATCGTTCGCGTGGACGAGAAAGGCCGGCGGAGTATTCGGGTCGACCTGCAATTCGTTTGAAAAATCCCTGACAAGCGAATCATCGGGAGTTTGGCCGATAAGGTTCCTGCGTGAGCCCATGTGGCAGTATTCATCTCTAAATGAAAGAACGGGATAGATAAGAACCATAAAATCGGGTCTGCATGATGCTCCGTTGACAATGTCGTTTGAGTCGGGGTTTTGCCAGTGTGTACCAATCGATGAGGCGAGATGGCCGCCTGCAGAAAAACCAAGAATGCCAATCCTGTCTTCTTTGATGGCGAACTCTTCGGCTTTTGAACGAACGAGGCTTACAGCTTTTCTGCCATCTTTGATCGGCCAGGGATATAACGGAGTTTGTGATTTTGAGGCGACGTGATAATTAAGAACAAACGCAGCGATGCCGAGCGAATTGAGCCATTGAGCGATGTCATAACCTTCGTAAGTTTTACAAAGGTTGGCGTATCCCCCGCCGGGACAAATAACAATTCCCGAAAAAGCGGAGGATGATTTGGGAAGGAAAACTTCGATGAAAATTTCGGGTTGCGAGGGCCACAAATTTATAACATTGTCTGGGCCCCTGTTGCAGGCGAAGGCGTTATCAGAAGCAATTGTCATAAGTACGATTCCGTAAAATAAATAAAATTTCAAATTTTTGCATAGCGAGAATTCACCGAATATTCGAATCATATTCAGAGTATTCTAAAGGCAGTGAGCTGTCAATAACACATTGAGTAAAGAAAATCGCCGAGAATACAAATGAAACTTGTCTAATTAGGGAGTTAGATAGTTCACATATCGTAATTGTAAAAAAACATATCTGCCGGTTTATTTTTCATTCAGTTTGAATAATTTTTTGTCGATAAATCAGCGATAGCAGATAGTTGTCAGTTGTCAGCTAATAGCAGATACGGCAGGTAAGTCCTATCCCGACACCTATTTTTCAGGGTTAAGGGTTAGAAAAACCGACAAATTTTAAAAAATACCGGCAGGTATTGAAGACATAATAGAAAAATGAAATAGGTACGGGACAAGTAAGTCCTATAATGCTTTATAGTTGAAAGTATGAACCAATAATAACGGACGAAATATACTTGTTTTCGTATTGAACAATTAAACAAAATAAACATATTAGTAACTGGTTAAATCATTGAAAATTTAAGGTTTAAGATTTAGAATACAACGTTGAAATCCCTCCTGAGAGGGGCGACAAAAAACAGCAAATGAGGTAAATAAATATGTTTGAACGGTTTACAGACAGAGCACGAAAGGTAATGGCGCTTGCGAACCAGGAAGCACAGCGTTTTAACCATGAGTATATCGGGACAGAACACATCCTGCTCGGCCTTGTAAAAGAAGGATCGGGAGTGGGCGCAAATGTTCTGAAAAATCTCGATGTGGATATCAAGAAACTTCGGCTTGAAGTAGAAAAGCTTGTCAAGAGCGGGCCAGATATGGTTACGATGGGCAAGCTGCCGCACACGCCGAGGGCGAAAAAGGTTATCGAATTCGCGATCGAGGAAGCTCGTTCGCTGAATCATAATTATATAGGAACGGAGCATCTGCTGCTTGGTCTTCTTCGGGAGACTGAGGGAGTAGCGGCACAGGTTTTGATGAATCTCGGATTGAAGCTGGAAGATGTTCGGCAGGAAGTTTTGAATCTTCTTGGAGCGGGCGTTGAGAATTCCATGCCTTCGCTGGATATGAAAATGGATCCTACGATGGCGAAGGGAGCACAGCAGAAGAGCAGGACTCCTGCGCTGGACAGCTTCGGCAGAGATTTGACACAGCTTGCGGTTGAAGGCGAGCTTGATCCTGTTATCGGCAGAAAAATCGAAATCGAGAGACTTGTTCAAATTCTTTGTCGAAGGACGAAGAACAACCCGGTTCTTATCGGCGAAGCGGGCGTTGGAAAGACTGCGATAGTCGAGGGACTTGCGCAGAGGATTTCTGACAAACAGGTTCCGGAGATTCTGCGGGACAAGAGAATCGTTTCGCTTGACCTTGCGTTGATGGTCGCGGGCACGAAATACAGAGGCCAGTTCGAAGAGAGAATCAAGGCGGTCATTAACGAAGTGAAACGCGCGAAGAACGTCGTGCTGTTCGTTGACGAGCTTCATACGCTGGTCGGCGCGGGCGGCGCTGAAGGCGCGATTGACGCATCGAACGTTTTGAAGCCGGCGTTGAGCAGAGGCGAAGTGCAGACTATCGGCGCGACGACTTTTGACGAGTACAGAAAATATATCGAAAAGGACGCGGCTCTTGAGCGAAGGTTCCAGACGATCGTTGTGGAACCGCCGAGCAAAGAAGAGGCGCTTGAGATTTTGAAGGGTCTTCGCGACCGTTACGAGGCTCATCACAGGGTATCGTTCAGCAATGAAGCGCTGTACCAGGCGGTTGAGCTTTCGAGCAGGTATATTACGGGCAGATGTCTGCCTGATAAGGCGATCGACGTTATCGATGAGTCGGGCGCGTGCGTGAGACTGAAGAATATGGCTGCCCCGCCGGATTTGGCAGAGATCGAAAAAGAAATCGAGAAGATTCAGCTCGAGAAAGACGAAGCTGTGAAGACGGCTGATTATGAAAAGGCCGCTGCGCTTCGCGATCAGTGCCAGAAACTTCTGGATAAGAAAGCACAGATGCAGCAGGAATGGTATGACAAGAATAAAGAAAATACCGGCACTGTGGATACTGAAATAGTTGCGGAAGTTGTGAGCAAGATGACGGGCGTTCCGCTGAAACGGCTTGAGAAACAGGAAGCTCAGAGACTGCTTGATCTTGAGAGCGAGCTGCACAAGCGAGTTGTAAGTCAGAACGAGGCGGTTATGGCAATCGCGAAATCGGTTCGCAGAAGCCGAAGCGGTTTGAAAGACCCGAACAGGCCGATGGGTTCGTTCATATTCATCGGGCCGAGCGGCGTCGGAAAGACATTGCTTGCAAGAGCGCTTGCGGAATTTATGTTCGGCGATGAAGATGCGCTGATTCAGATAGATATGAGCGAGTACATGGAGAAGCATAACGTCAGCAGGCTTGTCGGCGCACCTCCGGGATATGTCGGATATGAAGAAGGCGGCCAGTTGACGGAGCGAATCAGACGCAGACCTTATGCGGTGCTGCTGCTTGACGAAATTGAGAAGGCACATCCTGATGTCTATAATATGCTTTTGCAGATTATGGAAGAGGGCAGGCTGACGGACAGTTTCGGCAGACATATCGATTTCAAGAATGTGATTTTGATTATGACCAGCAACATCGGCGCTGATTTGATTAAGAACCAGGCAGGGTTCGGATTCGGCAAACGTACGGCTGAGGCGAACTATGAAAAGATGAAGGACATGCTTAATAAGGAAGTCGAACGTCATTTCAGGCCGGAATTTATTAACAGGCTTGACGATGTGATTGTGTTCCATTCACTGACTCGCGACGATTTGAATACGATTGTCGAGTACGAACTTAATAAGGTATTTAAACGGCTTGTCAAGCAGGGTTATCGTCTTGAGATCGAGCCGACGGCGAAAGAGTTCCTGATTGAGAAAGGATACAATACGGAATTTGGAGCAAGACCGCTGCGTCGAGCGATAGAGCGATATATCGAAGATACGCTTTCGGAAAATATTTTACGCGGCGAATTCAAGGGCAAGAACGTCATTAAGATTGAAGTTCAGGACGAAGATCATTTGAAGTTCGAAGGGCTGTATGAAGAAAAAGCGAAACAGCCTGAGCCTGTGGCGGCTGCGGGAGCGGTCGGCGATGATCCGGAAACGGACACGCAAACTGAAAGCACATAATAATGCAAAACGGTTAATCATAAACCCCCGACTTTTGGCCGGGGGTTTTTTTTGCGCAGATTATTTTTGTTGGCTATTGCGGGATTTCGACGGACGAAATTTTTGTTACTCGCATGATTAACTGCAAAAACTCTCTGCCTTCGCGGCTTCGATGGTTAAGGCCCTGCCAGACAAAAACATCATTTTCCTTAACGGGAAAACTATAACACACAAAATTAATCCGCTCGCTGAATTCAATATTCTCAGCCGTTTTTTCTGAATCAATTTTTTGCAGAGCTCCGTTGCAGCCTCTTATATTGCACCCTGCCGGCGTCCAGTTATCAACAGAAACCAAGGGCATATACTGGAGTTCCGGAATTTCCCTGGGCTGCAGCGTACCTTTTGTTTTTATCTGAAATTTTCCGGTCCGCCCGCCATTGGTTGGGTTCGGTTGATGTGCGAGATTTGTTTTTCTCCTAAATGACTTTGGTTAGTATTATAAACTCCTGTTTACTGCCGAAAAAATTATAAGCCAAAAAACACTAATCTCAATCTAAATATGAGGAATTAAAATTGCTTTGGATAATAAGCCAAAATAAGTCTCCTTTTTCTTATTAACTATGCTCTTGCGGTGGGGATAAAAAATTTTCACTCTTTTTGCAATTTTGCCTATTTTAACTAAAGTTTTTTAAAACGGTGTCCCGATATGTTATATAGCTTGCCTATTTTAACAAGTTTAAGTTAAGAGGGGTAAAGTTAAGGGTGAAAGCAGAAGAAATGTCACAGCTATGATTTGTAAACTGAAATTTTATATGGAGAATACTAAAATGTTAAATGGAGTTTATCTGCAACGTTATATGGATGCGTTACTTACAGGCGATAGAAGGGCTTGCCGTGAGGTAATCGAAGATGTACTGCACAACAATAACGCATCTATTGTCGGGGTTTACAGCGAGGTTATATGGCCGATGATGCTTGAAATCGATAATTTGTTCAGGGCGGACAAGATAACATCAGTTCAGGAACATCTGGCGACACGTATAAACAGGACAATAATCGACCAGCTTCAAAACAAGCTGCCTAAGCAGGCAAAAATCGAGAAAAAGGTCGTTATCACCAGTTCTACCAAGGAAATAGGCGAACTCGGGGCACAGATGATAGCCGATATGTTCGAGAGCGCGGGCTGGAACGTTCGCTTTATCGGCGGCGGGCTGAGCAATGACGACATAATGACTTATATTCACGAATTCGCACCGAATGTCCTTGTAATATACGGAACCGAACCGAGCGACACCCCAGTTGTTCGCAATATAATCGACAGGATACGCGATGTTAACGCATGGCCTGATATGAAAATCATGCTCTGCGGCGGAGTGTTCGGGAGAGCCGATGGACTCTGGGAAGAGATCGGCGCTGATTTATATGCGGCGACGCCAAACGAGGCAGTCGAAACAGCCTGTCAGCAGAACACAAGCAGCGAGCCGGTAAGAACAATCAACAAGAGAAAACGAAAATATCAGCAGCTTGCAAAAGCGCGCAAGAAATAAAATTCGAAAAGCTTTCTTTTTGCGTGGCTAAGAGGAGCGTGGCCCACCCTGAAACAGGGCAAAAATCCGTCATTACAAATGACGGATTTTTTGTGCGCATATCACACGAAATTTTTAGCCACAGATTTCACTAATTAATTGTTTTTAGTGCGGATGGCGAGATTGGTGCGGAGCCAGACATCGCAGGTGTGAATCGCAAGTAGAATGTATTCGCGGCGGGAAGTGCCGAACTGTTCGAGACGTTTGCTGAGTTCTGCGAAAACAGGGCGGAAATTTTTGTCAAGATAATCTTTCGGAATCGCATCGAAGATGGGCCAGAGAAGTTCATCACTCAAACTGGGCTTTTCGGCTGCGAAACAATCTGCGCAGATAGTAACCAGCTCGAGCAAATCCTCGCTCAAGTTCAGCTTCTGCATGGGTTTTTTGAGTTTCATCATAGCTTCGCAAATGGTTGTTGACCAATCGCTGCGAGCGGAACGATATAATTTTATGTATGTTCTTTCGCTGCCGATGATCTTTGCGGCAGAAAGAGCAAGTTCGCCGCGGAAAGTTTCTGTTTGGGCATCGGCGAGCATTTTTAATATATCTTCGAGAGCGGGCATATATTTCAAAGTTCCAAGCGCTGAGGCATACGCCGTCTTGAGCGCCAGGTCTGATTCATTTCTTAACAGGTCGAGCAGTTCAGGCGCGATTTGCTTATCGCCAAGGCCTGCAAGCGCCCTTGCGCTTCTTGCACGCAGAATCCTGTAAGGAGCATCGAGCTGTTTTCTCAGAGCCGGAATAGCGGAAATATCGCCGATTTGGCCGAGCGCCCATGAAGCGGTTGCGCTAAGTTCGATATCCGCGCCGTTGACGACACCAATCAAAGCAGATACAACCCTTCGGTTTGGTTTTCTTGTTGCCATTGCGACAATGGCTTCGTAGCGTACATCGAAGCTTGGGTCGTTGATCGCTTCGACAAGTTCATCTGTATTGAAGGGAGTATCGAGGCGGCCGAGGTCACGTGTTGATTCGATGCGCTCCTGTTCCTCCCCCGCCCAACGATAACGCATAATGGTGTTAAAGGTGCCGAACAGGCCGAAAGGAAGCGATTCGAACAGATGGCCGACGAATTCCTTTGTTTTAGTTTCGCTATCGTCTTTGATTTTTCCAATAATGTAAATCGCGGCAATAGGCATCGCGATGTGCGCGGCGAAAATGGGCAGGAAAGAATTCACTTTTACATTCAGCAGCGTGAAATCGGATTTATCGAGCCCGCTGAAATGTTTCAGAGCCAGGCCGACGACGAGCGGTCCCAGTCCAGCGAAGAATCCTGTCCAGCCGAACCAGACAGAATGGTATGAAGTTTTCTTATCGGGTGGAAAAATAGTAAGATATAAATACCTGTCGATGCCTATAAGATAGGCGACACAGACAAGTCCCCCGAAAAATGAAACTGCCATCGCAAAATAGAAGCTGAGAGGGCCAGCCTGCCTTGGTATTGCGTACCACAGGAAAGGCATGAGAATATGGAACATAACTCCGGTGACGAAGACAGGTTTTCCGCCGAAGCGGTCTGCGGCCCAACCCCAGAAATACACTGCGATGATCGTACCGAGGGTTGTCCACATTGTAAGCTGAACAACTTTTCCGCTGTCGATGCCGATGATGTCCTTCATATAAAGCGGAATGAAAGAAGCGACACCCTGCACAATGAAAATGAAAACCGCAATGCCCCAAAGCAGGCCGACAAAGTCGCGATCTTTGAAGGCGTTGAACATGTTTACATAATGTTCTTTACTGTGGCTTTTTCTTTTTATCTGTGCGCCGCCTGGGAAAAAGCTGTGGCTTATGACGGACAGAATTCCGACGCTTGCTCCGACCGCAATTAGGAAAGTGAAGCCTGAGAGTCCCTTTGAATTTTCAATCCAGTAACCTGCGAACCATGTACCGCCGAGGACGATGATACTGCACAAGAATGTATTAAGCGCGATGATTTTGCTTCTGATATTTGTCGGGAGAATTTCCTGACTCCAGGGACCGCCGGCGGTGAGGCCCGTTACAAGCGAGATCGAAAAGACGAGCATAATGAAGGTGACCCACAAAAACGCTCCGGTGGTTCCGTAATTTGCCGCGACGCTTGGGGTGTAAAGCAAGCCAAAAAGAATAGTAGTCCGCAATCCGAAAAAGATTATGCAGGATTTTTTGTAGCCAATCCTTTCGACCAGCGGGGCCACGAAAATAGATAAAACCTGAAAAAAGAGAGGCAAAGCGACTAAAATACCAATTCGAGCTTTGTCAAAGTTGAGCGCATCAAGAAAGAGGATCAATACAGGCCCGAAAACAAAGGAGATCCTGATATTGTCCAGCATACCGGCCGCCAGCCACCACGGCAGGCGTTTTTTTCGTTCCGCGTTTGTCGGCAGGGTCATTTACAAACCTAATTTATCGATAATCCAGAAATCATAGTACAATATATACGTACATTATAAGAGAAAATCGTAAAATAACATATAAACCTTTAAAAATTTGATTTGAGTATTGACACATCCTGTAAATAATTATAATGAGTCCTATATACATCCTGAATATTTGGAGAACTAATGAGAAAAGTTTTTTTTACGATGTTTTTTTTGATCGCATCAGCCTCTCTCGCTGAAAGTAACAACTCTAAGCCTGCAACAGATGCCAATCAGACTCTGGGCGAAGCCGTCACAGAATCAAATGAGGTAACAAAGCTCTCTTACAAACAGCAACTTAAAGAGGAATTTGTAAAACATAATTACAGATTAGCTGTTCTGGAGAGGATTCGGCAGCTTGCCCGTGAAGAAGGCAAAGCAGATATAATTTCAAAGGTTGACCAACTGACGAAGCTTGAAAACGAACGGCATACAAAAACAATTGCGAAGCTCCAGTCTTCGCATCAATAAGGAGGGAAAAATGCGTACAATATTGACGGCGATGATTCTGGTCGGAATGATTTTTAGTTTCGGATGCAGACAAAGACAGCCTCAGGTCGAGACAAATGAACCCGCTGCACAGCAAAAAGAGCAACAGCTTCCATTGAAAGAACAGGAAAAACAGAAGGCGCAGGAAAATATTACAAAAGAAAATATGAATCAGGAACTGGAAAAGATAGAAGGAGAGATACATCGGGATATCCAAGAAAACCAGTAAGTAATAACTTAATTTTAAGGAGAGTACAATGTTGCGAAAATTATTGTTAGTTGCGGCATTAGCGATGATGCTTTTCTCATTTGGTTGCAGAACAGAACCAGAACCTGGTACACCGCCTGAAACGCCACCGGCTCCTAATATGCCAGAATAATCAAAGCAGAAAAAAAGGGGCAGGTTTTCGGCCTGCCCTTTATATTAATTCATTGACGAAAAATATTGCCAGATTATTCAATAATAATTCCAGCGTATAACGAAGAGGATTTTCTGCCGAAAACTTTGTTATCGGTAAGCGATGCAATGCATTCATTCGGGCATCGCGACGGGGAAATTATTGTTGTCGATAATAATTCTACGGACAGGACTTCGCAAATAGCCAGCGAATTCGGCGCTGCGGTAGTGTTCGAACCGGTAAACCAGATTTCCCGGGCAAGAAACGCGGGAGCTAAAAAAGCTCAGGGGAAATACTTTATTTTTCTCGATGCGGATACTTTTCTTTCGGCAGGACTATTGAAAGAGACGCTTAATCTGCTTGATAGCGGGAAAATCGTTGGCGGCGGAACGATTGTTGACGATTCGCAGGTAAGCATAGCTCGGGAGAAATTTCTCATAAGGCTGTGGAATTTTATTTCACGATTCAGGAAACTTGCGGCGGGTTTGTATCTTTTCTGTCTTGCGGATGCGTGGCGGGGTGTCGGCGGATTCGATGAAAGTGTTTATATCGCGGAGGAACTGATTTTTTCCAAACAACTGAAAAAATGGGGGTTGAAAAGGAAGATGAAATTTATAATAATGGATATTCCAATACAAACTTCGTGGCGGAAATTTCAGTGGTTCGACTATAAAACACTTGTGGCGAGTCTCGCTTTCGGGTGGTTTTTCAAAAAGAACAAGGCAAAATGCCATGTCTGGTACGAAAGAAAGGAAGTAAGGAAGTAAGGAGGCAAGGAGGCAAGGAGGATTAATCGGCATTTCTTTATCATTTTAAATAAACTGCATTTCTGTTATAATCCCTCACTTAGATTTTTTTGGGATATATATGGCATTACCAGTAGTAGCAATAGTAGGCAGGCCCAATGTCGGCAAAAGTTCGTTATTTAACGCAATCGCGGGCGAGATGATCAGCATTGTGGAGCCGACGGCGGGAGTTACGCGCGACCGTATCAGCGCGATAATCGAGCGAAATGAACGATTTTTCGAACTAATCGATACCGGCGGATACGGGATAGTCGATAGCGACCAGCTTAAATCGCATATAGAAAATCAGATTCAGCAGGCGATACATTCGGCGGACCTGGTGATTTTTGTAGTAGATATAAGGGACGGACTTGTGCCGCTCGATGAGCAGGTTGCGCAGATGCTCAGGAAAAATAATCTTAATGTGATTCTTGTCGCAAACAAGGCCGATGAAGCGCCGATGTTTCCGCGCGCCGGCGAGTTTGCTAAACTGGGATTTGGAAATGCGCTTTGCGTTTCGGCGACGAACAATCTGAATAAACAGCTTCTTGTGGAAAAGGTCAACGAGTTTCTCAAAGACCGCAGCAAAGAAAGACCCGGCGATGTTGAGATGCATCTTGCGATTGTCGGCAAAAGAAACGCGGGCAAAAGCACAATGACCAATTCTATCGCGGGACAAGAACGCGTGATTGTAAGCGAACTGCCTGGGACGACGCGCGACGCGGTGGATGTACGATTCGAAAAAGACGGAAAAACTTTTATCGTTATCGATACCGCGGGCGTTCGAAAAAAAAGCAGCATCGCCGACAGCATTGAATTTTACAGCTATGTCAGGGCGACTAAATCGATCACACGGGCGGATGTCGTTATGTTTCTGATAGATTCGACCGAGCCCCTTTCGCAAGTTGACAAAAAACTCGCGGGGTTTATCGCAGAAGAATACAAGGCGTGCATTCTGGTTGTGAACAAATGGGATCTGGCTAAGCAAAGCGCATCATCGGACGATTATGTGAAGTATCTGGGCAAGATGCTGCCGCAGCTTAGCTATTGTCCGATCGCGTTTACGACTGCATCTGAAGGCAGGAACGTGCAGTCGGTTATCGATTTGGCGCAGGAGCTTTTTAAACAGGCGACGATGAAAGTGCCTACTCCTAAGCTGAACAAGGCAATCGAACTGATTACACAGGAGCGGCTTGGCGGAAGGTCTAAAGCAGGAAGCCTGCCGAAGATTTATTACGCAACGCAGGTGGCGACAAAACCGGTAACGCTGATTTTGTTCGTGAACAGAGTCGATTTGTTCGATAACAATTTCAAACGGTTTCTAATCAACAAGCTCCGCGATCATCTGGGCTTTGCTGAAGTGCCGATAAGACTGCTTATAAGGCCGAGACGAAAAGAATAACGGAACTAAAATTTTTCTCCCTGGTCCGGGGCTTTTTCCTGAGTGAAATTAATCGATCGAATCGGATAAGGAATTGTAATCCCTTCCTGCGCATAGCGATGGTGTAGTTTTTTAATAAACTCATGCTTTAAAAAATATTGGTCCGTGAACTCGTTAGCTCGCAGGATAACGGAAAAATTAATACTCGAATCTCCGAAGGTATGAAATCTTATGAAAGGCTCGTGTGAGGTGACACCGCCTTTGACATACTGCATTACATCCTTTGCCACTTCACAGGTAACTTTTTCGACTTTATTCAAATCGCTTCCATAATGGACACGGACCTGTACGAGTACAGACATTTCTTTTTCGGGCAGATAATAGTTTGTGGCGATGGCTTTTGTAAGTTTTTCGTTGGGAATCAGGATAATATTATTGGCAAGCGCCCTGATTTTTGTAGCTCGCCAGGTAATATCGAGAACATAGCCTTCTTCGCCGGTATCGAGCTTGATATAATCGCCGACTCTGATTTGCCTGCTCATATCTATATAAAACCCCGCAAAAATATTTCCGAGCGTATCCTGCAGCGCAAGTGCGACGGCCAAACCGCCTACTCCCAGAGTAGCAAGTATCGGAGCAATCGATATGCCAAGGGTATTAAGGATAATCAAAATACCTACCATCAAAATGACAATTCGTGCGATATTTTGAGTAAGGGAAGTAATAGGCAGAACACCTTTGATTTGTCCTGAATGTTTAGCGATCAGGACATTGGCGAGATTTACGGCCATAAGAGTAATGGAAAGAATACCCAGCGCGAGCAGAATTTTGCCTGCGATAGAAACAATATTTGCGGGCAGTACGGAAACTTCCATCGCAAGATAAAGGCCGAGCATGAAAAACCAGATAATGACCGGGCCTCGGACGATGTCTTTAACCACCCTGCCGATTTTATTTTGCTCGGCCAGGCGCGCGAGCCTGACCGAAACAATTGCGCGAACTATCAGGCCGACAATCAAAGTCGCAAGCAGAACGAGGCAGCAGAGCCATGTTTATGGAAGCCCATATTTTGCTCGACATTTCGTAAAAATCATTCATGAATCATCTCTTTTGCAAAAGCGTTGAAATTTCGGGGATTGCGTTTATATCGCAAAATAAATTACTGCATTATGATCATTTCGTTTTGGTTTGGGTCGACCACAGGAACCAATCTGAATTTTGCCTCTGCAGGGTCGCCCCTTAGACGGATTTTGTCTTCGCGAACGAACTGG
>JAKJEQ010000057.1:0-3693 GCA_022705345.1 Planctomycetota bacterium
CCGCGAAATAAATGGTTTCTTTTGCAGGTATAATACCCGCAAAAGGAGACACACGCTTTCATAAAATCATTGCGAGGAAGTTTACCCCCGCGCAGGCGGGGGAAGCAATCTCAAACCATAAATTATAACCCCAAGCAGGAATAGAGTTGCAGGCACCGGGGTAAATACCGCATTTAACTCGACTCCGCCATCTCCATCTTCGCCGGGACTAGTCATGCTATACATTTCAAATCGATATTGATGCAGTGGATTAAGTTGAAAATCCTGCTGCCAACTAATTTCTAAATTATATGGTGGCGTATCCGGTGAGCCATATTTGACTATCTCACAATCAGCAGTTAAGTCGAAGAGAGAAAAGCTTGCCCGAGCCCATTGTGTAACATAACCAATAACGTTCAGAGTCAGTAAATTTGTGGATGGTGTAAAAATATAAGTTGATTCTGCAAGCGCAACAGATTCGCCTTCCTGAATGCTATTTACTGTATATGCATATAGATGTAAATTGCCGGCATTGCTTTGCGCAATTTTGTTCCAGCCTTCCACAATTTCATTAATTTCAATGCTATCTGTGATATCGTATGAATTAATTAGGGACAGCCACCTATTTTCCTTTTCATCAATTTCCATCAATAACTTAAACATAATCTTTTCACCCTTTTAACTCTTAAATAAAATTTTTTAACTTTCGTCCGATATAAAATCGCATTTTTAGAATGCTGCCTGCGATTCTTAAAATTTTTTATTTTTGTTCGGTTTTTGTTAGGGTAAATGATACGCCTTTGCCGATATTTCTTTGGATAAAAAAAGAAAGCAAAAGAATAAAGAAATGCAAGGATGTGAAAATGAACAAAAACGAAAGATTCAGTAATGACCGCAGTATGCCGCTGTGCCGTTTCGGCCCCGGCGGCCAATATGTAACTAACTGGCCCGGAAAATACGTATCGAAAGCTTCTCGCAAACCAATCGCGTCAGTTCTCGATGCAATTTCAAAGATGCTCGACAATGTAATTAATGAGGAATTGCTGCAAAATTCCACCCTTGAAAAGATCAACTCTGCAATACAAAACGCTCAATTGCCTGATTACACGGAGGCCTCCGAAAATGAGTACGCTCAATCAAATGACATTAACCCCTCGCCAGTTTCAGGTCTTGAAACTGGTGGACAGCTCGCGCCAGAACCGATGTTATTCGATAACGCTTCAGGAGCTTGCGGATCTGCTGGGAACAAGCAGAACAACGGTATTCGAACACATCGCAAGCTTAAAAGAAAAAGGCCTGCTTTCAGCAGACCCTGGCAAGGCTCGCTCTTTGAACCTCACCAGCAAAGCCTTAAGGTTGCTTAAACAAGCCGCGATCGAAGATACCGCCGAGACTTCTTCCGACGGCATTGCCCTTCTCGGCAGAATCGCCGCAGGCTCGCCTATCGAAGCGATTGAAAACGTTGAACGTATTTCGCTGCAATCCGAGTTCGGTTCAGATGAAGAAACTTTCGCGCTCAAAGTCCAGGGCGACAGTATGATTGGCGACGGCATATTCGATGGCGATTTCGTCGTTTGCAAAAAATCGCAAAACGCACAAAACGGCAAAATTGTCGCCGCTGTTGTCGATAACGAAAACGCCACAGTAAAAAGATTTTTCAGGGAATCGAATCGTATCCGCCTCGAACCATCAAATCCCGCTTACGAGCCGATATACACGCAAAATTGCACTATCGCCGGTATCGTCGTCGGCCTCATGCGAAAAATTTAATTATCTGCTGCGAATCAATTGCGCCGGATTATATTGAATATGAGGAGCTATAACCTTTAAATCATTTAAAAATCTTTTGCCGTCAGTCCAATACCCGGCTGTCGGTTTTAAACTTGCGCATTTTTCGATAAAATAATTGTTGTGAGCAATCATCAACTGCTCGCGCAGATATTTGCATGCCATCGACGCAAGGCACACCGGCAGAAAATAATCGTCCGCCTTAACAGCGAAATCCATCCTGATATTTTTATTCGCCGATGAAAGCTGATAACTGCTGAAATTTTCTTCTTCCTTCAAAATTTTCAGCTCCATCCCGCCGAACATTGTCCGCAGGTTCTGCCCGTATCGCATCCTGCCGCCCTGACGGTCGATTACGAAATGATAATTGCGATGTCCGCTTTTGATGATTTCGCTGATGAGCCTGCAAACAAGATGAAAAACCACACTCGATTTATTGCGCACTTTTTCAATCAGGTCGTTATAAGAGCCTGCGCAAAGGCAAAAACTTTTCAGATATGTCAGGACAATTGCGTTGCTTTCAAGGTTTTTTCTCAGCGCTCCGGCCGATATTGAAATCTCATCAGCATTAAACTTTATCTTTTGGCTGTCTATGTTTTTATACCACGGCGATTCAAGGATTTTTTGCTTGCTGTCAGGGCAAAGCAAATCCATAAGCTGCCCGGCAGTTTCCGGAACCCGTGAAAAATACTTGAGAAATGTCAAAATAGTCTTCTCAAGAAATCCTATTCCGATCGCCGATGTGTACGCCTTTTTGCTGTCACAAACGAGAATTCGGCCCGCAAGGTTTTTCTTATTTGATGAAACGCTGTCCGAAAGAAGCTCCCAGAAATCCGCGCAAGTTTTTTCGGCCGGCACACTGAAAGCGGCGCCCGATACAATCAAAGGGCCCAAAATCGGCCCCAATCCAGCCTCGTCGATTCCGACGAGTATTGTATCGTTTATATTCGCTTTCATATCTTCATCCATATCCTTATGGCGTGCTATGATAGTTTTCTACTTCTTTCGAATCAACACAATTTAAATAAACACTCATTTTTTATTTAACCTCTTGACTATTAAGCTCTTACTAAATATGATTTTAGAGAATTAATTTTTTATTGGGACCGGACAATTATGAAAACAAGGAAAGTTTCGGCAGTTACAATCATTGGACTTCTTCTTATTTGTGTTCCCTTCAGCCAGGCGGCTGCGAAAAAGAAGATCAAAGACAAAAAAACAAATGCAACGCCAGAGTCTGTCCAGCTCGACAGGACCGTTGGCGACCTCGCGGAGATTGTCGCACTTCGGCCAATCAGCGTAAAAGGTATTGGTCTTGTTGTCGGATTGTCCGGAACAGGTTCTTCCGAATGTCCGCCCGCGACCCGTGAATATCTGCAAAAATACATTCTTACTCAGGTAGGCAGAAAAGATCTCATTAATCCGGATACGATGATTAACAGCATCGATACCGCCGTTGTGAGTGTCGAAGGTGTCATTCCCGCCGCGGCTTCGAAATACCAGTCATTCGATATCACTGTCAAAGCTCTGCCCGGGACTCAGACTACTTCTCTGGCCGGCGGCCGTCTCTATACTACGGATTTAAAATTTGTTACGCGCGTCGAAGAAACGATGGAATCTTCAAGAACGCTCGCTTATGCCGCAGGGCCGATTTACATTGATAATTTGAAAGATTCGAAAACCTCCGCGACTACAGGTATTGTCCTTGGCGGCGGAAAAGTTATTGAAGATCACCAGATTACGCTGGCTCTCTTTAAGCCCGATTTTAAAGCCGCCGCTTATATTCGCAATCGTATTAACCAGCGTTTCGGGAAAGATGTAGCAAATGCCGTTTCTGAAAGTGTTATCAACGTTACTGTTCCTCCTTTCTATAAAAATAAAAAGGCGAGATTCATCAGGCTCGTCAGGTCGCTTTATATCGCATCC